>CADCTP010000416.1 GCA_902805565.1 uncultured Mycobacteriales bacterium | reverse complement strand
GACCGCCGGGTCCGGGCGCGGGTTGAGCGCCGGGGCCGGGCGCGGGGGCGGGTCGGTCCAGGTGACGACCGGGGCGGCGCCCAGGCGCAGGGCGATGTGCTCCGGCCGGATCGGCGCCGCCGGCAGCGGCAGGCCGGTCGCGTCCCGGACGGCGGCCGCGATCGCCGGCAGCGCCGCGCACAGCGGCAGCTCGCCGGCACCCTTCCAGCCGTACGGCATCCCCGGCTGCGGCACCTCGACGAAATCGGCGACCACCTCCGGCGCGTCGGCGAACGTCGGGATGAGGTAGTCCTGCAGGTCCGGGTTGGTGATCAGCCCGTCCCGGACCACCACCTCCTCCATCAGCGCGAACCCCAGCCCCTGGGCGATCCCGCCCTCGACCTGGCCGAGCAGCTGGGCCGGGTTGACGACGGTGCCGACGTCCTGGGACGACGCGACCTGGACCACCCGGACCAGGCCCAGCTCGGTGTCGACGTCGACGACGGCGCGCTGGGCGGCGTACCCGAAGGCGACGTACATCGGCAGCTCGCCGCCCATCGGCCCGGTCTCCGGGTGCGCGAACCGCTCGGTCGCCCGGAACGTCCGGCCCGGCGCGGCGTCGGCCACCGGCACCAGCGGCCGGCCGTCGCAGCACACCTGGTCCCCGACCACGGTCAGCTGCCCGACCGCCAGCCCGCGCTGCCGGGCGACCGCGCGCAGCAGCCGGTCCCGGACCGCCACGCAGGCCCGGTGCACCGCGGTGCCCGAGGCCATCGTCTGCCGGGACGCCGAGGTGGACCCGGCCGAGGCGGTCAGCGTGTCGGCGTCCAGGACCGTCACCGCGGCCGCCCCGAGCACCGACCGGGCGACCTGCTCGGCCACCGTGACGAAGCCCTGGCCGACCTCGGCGCAGGCGCAGTGCACGGTCACCGCGCCGTCGCGCAGCTCGCAGGTGGCGGTGGACTCGTCGACGTGCCCCTCGGAGAAGGCGAGGTTCTTGGCGATCACGGCGTACCCGACGCCGCGCCGGACGTGCCGCCGCGCCGAGGCCCGCCCCGCCCCGCCGGGCAGCGTGGCCGCCGGCGCCGGCATCGGCAGGTCACGGCAGCGCTCCAGCACCTCCCGCACCGGGGTCGGCTGGTCCAGCAGCTGCCCGTACGTGGTCCGGTCGCCCTCCCGCAGCGCGTTGCGCAGCCGCAGCTCCACCGGGTCGATCGCGAGCGCGGCGGCCAGCGCGTCCAGCTGCGCCTCGTGCGCGAACGCCGCCTGCGGCACCCCGAAGCCGCGCATCGCGCCGCAGGAGGGGTTGTTGGTCCGCACCGAGAAGCCCTCGAAGGAGCCGTTCGGCACCCGGTACGGCCCCTGCACCAGCGTGGTCGTGTTGGTGATCACCACCGGCGAGGTCGACGCGTACGCCCCGCCGTCCAGCAGCACCCGGGCCTGCACGCCGACCAGCGTGCCGTCGGCCTCGGCGTGGTGGCGCAGCCAGATCGTGCCCGGGTGCCGCTGCCGGTGGGCCAGGAACGACTCCTCCCGGCTGTACTCGATCTTCACCGGCCGCCCGGTGCGCAGCGCCAGCAGGCAGGCGTGCGCCTGCAGCGTCACGTCCTCCCGGCCGCCGAACGCGCCGCCCACCCCGGCCAGCCGCAGCGTCACCTTCTCCGGCGGCAGCCCGAGCACCCAGGCCACCTGCCGCTGGTCGGAGTGCAGCCACTGGGTGGCCACCGCCAGCTCCACCCCGCCGTCCGCGGTCGGCCGGGCCAGGCCGGCCTCCGGGGCGAGGAAGGCCGGGTCCTGCATGCCCAGCGTGTACGTCCCCTCGACGCTGACCGCGCCGCGCGCCGCCGGGTCCCCGCAGGTGTAGGACACGTGCCGGTAGACGTTGCCGGCCGGGTGCAGCGGCGCGGCGGTCAGCGCCTCCTCCGGGTCGGTGACCGCGGGCAGCGGCGCGTAGTCGACCCGGATCGCGGCGGCGGCCCGGGCGGCGAGGACCGGGTCGTCGGCGGCCACCACGGCGACCGGCTCCCCGGCGTACCGGACGACGCCGTCGGCCAGCGCCGGCTCGTCCCGCAGGGTCAGGCCGAAGTGCAGGTCGCCCGGCACGTCCTCGGCGGTGAGGACCGCGTGCACGCCCGGCATGGCCGCGGCGGCGGTGGTGTCGACCGCGCGGATGCGGGCGTGCGGGTGCGGGGAGCGGAGGGTGGCGCCGTGCAGCATGCCGGGTGCGGTGAGGTCGTTGGCGTACCGGAACGTGCCGGTCACCTTGGCGGGCCCGTCCGGCCGCCGCACGTCGTCCCCGACCGCGCCCGGCACGGGGCCGGGGGCGGTCATCGGGCCCGCCTGGTGGCGGCGGCGGACAGGACGGCCTCGACGATCCGGCCGTAGCCGGTGCACCGGCAGAGGTTGCCGTACAGCGCGTCGCTGACGTCCTCGGCCGACGGGTCCGGGTCCCGGTCCAGCAGGGCGGCGGCGGACTGCACCATGCCGGCCGTGCAGTAGCCGCACTGCACCGCGCCGGCGGCCAGGAACGCCTCCTGCACGTCCGACAGCGTCCCGTCGGCGGCCGCCAGCCCGGCCACGGTGCCGACCTCGGCCCCGGCCGCGGCGGCCGCCGGGGTCAGGCAGGAGCAGACCAGCGCGGTGTCGCCGTCCAGGGTGAGGCTGACCGTGCAGGCGCCGCACCGGCCGTGCGCGCAGCCGAGCTTCGGGCCGCGGACGCCGAGCCGCTCCCGCAGCACGGTCAGCAGGCTCTCGTCCCACCGCGCGGTCACCTCCCGCGGCGCCCCGTCCACCACCAGCCCGTACGACACGAGCTCGGCGGCCGCACCGGGCGTGCCGGCCGCACCGGCCGGTCCGGGCGTGCCGGCGGCGACCGGAGCGGCCGGCGGGACCGGGGCGTCCGGGGTCCCGGCCGGGCCGTTCGGGGACTCAGGGCCGGTCCCGGGCCCGGGGCCGGTCGGGGACGCAGGACCGGTCGGGGCCGCAGGACCGGTCGGCAACCCGGGGCCGGTCGGGGACTCAGGCATCGTCGCTCCCGCCCGCTCCGGCCCGCTCCAGCAGCCGGCCGGCCAGGACGCCGAGCGCGTGCCGGCGGTAGGCGGCGCTCGCCACCTCGTCGGCCGGCGGGTCCACGGCCCGGCGGACCAGCTCGACCACCTCCGCCACGCCGGCGGCCCGGACCGCGCCGGTGGCCCAGTCGACGGCGGCGGTCGCCGCCCGGTCGACCTCGTCGGATCGGAACGGCACCGGCGCCGCGTTCCCGAACGCCAGCCGCACCCGGCGGGCCGCGGTGTCGACGACGACCGCCGCGCTCACCGTGGCGACGTACTGCGCGTTCCGCCGGCCGATCTTGACGTAGTCCTGGAACCCCGGCAGCGCCGGCACGGTGACCGCGGTCAGCACCTCCCCCGGCCCGAGCCGGGTCCGCCCCGGCGCGGTGACGAACCCGTCGAACGGCACCTCCCGCCGCCCGCCCGCCGACTCCAGCAGCAGCCGGGCGTCCAGGGCGAGCAGCACCGGCAGCAGGTTCCGGTACGGCAGCGCGCTGACGATGTTGCCGCCGAGCGTCGCCTCGGCCCGCACCAGCGGGCTGCCCAGGCTGGCCGCCGCCCGCGCCAGCCCCGGCGCGGCCGCCGCAACGGCCGGGTCCTGCA
>CADCTP010000415.1 GCA_902805565.1 uncultured Mycobacteriales bacterium | reverse complement strand
TACCGGCCCGGCGGCGGCCCCGGCCCCGGCCCGGCGGCTATCCCGGCCGCCGGCTGTCCCGGCCCGGCGGCGGTCCCGGCCCGGCCGGGCGGGTGCCTCAGCCCTCGGCCGGGTCCTGGGTGTGCTCGCGGGGCTGGTCGGCTTCGGACCCGCCCGTCTCGCCGCCCTCGGTCGCCTGCTCGGTGTGCTGCCGCACGTCGTCGGCGGTCGGCTCGTCGGTCCCGGTCGTGGTGCTCGGCTCGGTCATGGCCGCGGTCCTACCCGCGTCCGGGCCGACGTCCACCCAGCGCCCGCCGGGGGCGACCGGCAGCCCGGCCACGAACCGCTCCGCGACCAGCCGGCTCCACCGCCCCACGTACGGCTCGTACAGCTCGCCGCGGTCCCACGTCCCCTCGGGCATCCCGGCAGGGTAGGGCCGGCCGCCCGGTCACCAGTCGACGCGGAGGGTCAGCTCGACCGAGGGCAGCTCCGGGTCGTCGGCGTCCACCACGGCCAGCAGGTCCGCGCCGGCCGGGTCGGTGCCGAGCAGGCCGAGGCCCTCCACCTTGTGCACCATGCCGTCGGCGCCGGCCAGCGGGGCGACCGCGCGCAGGTCGTCACCGTGGACGAGCGCCAGCGCGGTGCCGACCACCGGGCCGTCGTCCACGGCGTTCGGGGTGTCCTCGGCCGCCGCGCTGAGCAGCACCCGCCCCTCGGGCAGCGCCACCGCGTCGGTGACGGCCAGCCCGACCCCGGCCACCTCGCCCAGCTCGTAGCGCAACGGCCGGTCCGGCCGGACCGCGCCGAGGTCGCCGGTGCCGGTGAGGGCGGCGGTCAGCGCGGCCAGGTCCAGGTCCACGCTGGCCGACGGCACCCCGGCGGACAGGTTCCCCCGGTTGAACCAGCGCAGCCGGTCGCCGAGCCGGCACGCCCCCTCCAGGTTGAGGTGGGTCACCGGGACGCCCAGCACCGCCGCCACCCGCGCGTACAGCGGCTCCAGGGCGACCACCGCGAAGTCCGGCCCGCCGCGGCCGAGCCGGACCAGGCTGGCCCGCATCCGCGCGGGCGTCGAGCCGGAGCCGAGCAGCAGCACCGCGGGCGCCCCGTCCACGGTCAGCCCGCAGGCCGCCTCGAAGTCGGGCTTGAGGTGCTTGGTCCCGGCCGCCTCGCTGAACACGTCCAGCCCGTCGACCGGCGGCAGCACCCGCACCGGGACCACCGAGGACGGCCGGCGCCAGGCGGCGGTGGTCGCGTCGTCCTGGGCGACCAGCCAGCCGTCGGCCAGCGGCGCCACCGCCGAGGCGGCCCGGACGGGCGCGCCGTCGTCGAAGCGCAGCTCCCCGACGCCCGTGATCCGCACCCGCACGCCTGCTGCCTTCCCGCGTCCGGCCCCCGTCACTCCCCCCGGCACCGGTCGGGTCCGGTCCGCGGCCGGCGACCTGTCCGCGACCGGTGGCCGTCCCCACCGCGGCGGTCCCGACTGGCGGGCCGGTCCCGAATGGCGTATGTGGCCGGGGCGGCGCAGGCTTGGCCATCCGTACCCCGGTCAGGAAGGACCGCCCTGTGCCCGACGAGGAGAGCATCGCCGCCGAGGACCTGCCGGACGGGACGGTGCGGCCGCTGGGCGGGTGGGCCGTCGGCAACCGGGCCGGCGAGCCGTTCGCGGTGTCCCGGCGCTGCCGGCACCAGCTCGCCGACCTGGCCGGCGGCCGGCTCGACCAGGACGGCTGCCTGGTCTGCCCCTGGCACGGCAGCAAGTACGACGTCCGGGACGGGCGGATGGTCGGCGGCCCGCGCGGCTTCCTCGGCTACCACGGCCCGACGCCCGGCTACACGCAGTTCGTCCTGGCGTACGGGCGGGTGCTGCGGCTGCGGGTCGGCCGGGTGGTCCGGCGGGCCGGTCGCTTCACGGTCGACTGACCGCCGGGATTCGTCCGCGGACGCCGGGTAATCCCGGTGCGCTCCCGCCCGCCGCCCGGTTCACTGCACGGGCCGGACGATCCGGCGGGACGGAAGATTCCCGGAGCTGAAGGACCATGGAGAAGATCACCGCGCGCCTCTACAACTGGGCCTCGATCCTCGAGGACAACACCCGGGAGCAGGCGGAGCGCACCGCGCGCATGCCGTTCATCCACCCGCACGTGGCGCTGATGCCGGACGCGCACCTGGGCATGGGCGCCACCGTCGGCTCGGTCATCCCGACCGAGGGCGCGATCATCCCGGCCGCGGTCGGGGTGGACATCGGCTGCGGCATGATGGCCGTCCGCACCCGGTTCACCGCGGCCGACCTGGCCGGCCGCGACCTCGCCGGGCTGCACCAGCGGATCTCGCGGGCGGTGCCGCTGTCCGCCGGCGGCCGCAACCAGGAGCTCCGGCCGAGCGCGGCGGCCCGCGTCGACGAACTGCGCGAGCTGCCCGGGGCCGGGCAGGCCGACGGCGCCGTCGCGCACTGGCCGATGCAGCTGGGCTCGCTCGGGTCGGGCAACCACTTCATCGAGGTGTCGCTGGACGAGGCCGACCGGGTGTGGCTGTTCCTGCACTCCGGCTCCCGCGGCGTCGGCAACCGGCTGGCCCAGAAGCACATCGCGGTCGCCCAGGAGCAGTGCCGGCGCCGGTTCGTGTCGCTGCCCGACCGCGACCTGGCCTACCTGGTCGAGGGCGAGCCGGAGTTCGACGCGTACATCGAGGCGCTGCGGTGGGCGCAGCGGTTCGCCTACCTCAACCGCGAGGAGATGATGGACCGGGTCGTCGAGGAGACCGCCGGGTTCCTCGGCGCGGACGTCGAGCGGGTCCAGACGGTCAACTGCCACCACAATTACACCGAGCGGGAGCGGCACTTCGGCCGCGAGGTGTGGCTGTCCCGCAAGGGCGCGATCTCGGCGCGGGCGGGGGAGTGGGGGCTGATCCCGGGCTCGATGGGCACGGCGTCGTACGTGGTCGTCGGCCGGGGCGACGTGCTGTCCCTGCACTCCAGCCCGCACGGCGCCGGCCGCAACCACTCCCGGGCGGCGGCGCGGCGCCTGTTCGACCGGGCCGACCTGGACGCCCGGATGACCGGCATCGCCTGGGGGCGGTCGGACGCGTTCCTGGACGAGCACCCGGACGCGTACAAGCCGATCGACCAGGTGATGGAGGACGCGGCCGACCTGGTGGAGATCCGGCACACGCTGCGCCAGGTCGTGAACGTCAAGGGCAACTGACGGCCCCGGCCCCGGACCGGCTTCCCCGGTCCGGGGCCGGGACGGCAGGCTGGCCGGGTGAACCCGTTCGACTCCGGGACGATGGTCGCCCGCTACGCCGCCGGGCGGCCGTACCACCACGGGCGGACCGTGCGCCGCGCGCTCGGCGACCGTCGGTACGACCGGGCGCTCGACCTGGCCTGCGGCACCGGGCTGTCCACCCGGGCGCTGGCCGAGCGGGGGACCGCCGTCGTCGGCGTCGACGTGGTGCCGGCGATGGTGGCGTGGGCCCGGCGGACCACCGGGCTACCGTACGCGGTCGGCTCGGCCGAGGCGCTGCCCGTCGCCGACCGCAGCGTGGACCTGGTGGCGGTGAGCTCCGGCGTGCACTGGTTCGCCGCCGGGCCGGTCGCGGCCGAGGCGGCGCGGGTGCTCCGGCCGGGCGGCGCGCTGCTGCTGTACGAGTACGCCGGGGCCCAGCT
>CADCTP010000414.1 GCA_902805565.1 uncultured Mycobacteriales bacterium | reverse complement strand
GCGCCGAGGACGCCGGCGCGGCCGGCGCGCGGGGGCGGGGGCGCGCGGTGCTGCGGCTCTGGGTGGCCGCCGCGCTCGGGACGGCCGCCGCGATCGGTGCCGACGCGCTGGTCGGCGAGGTGGACGGGCAGCCGGCGGTCCACCTGCTGGTGCTGTTCCTGGTGCCGTTCTGGGACCGGCTGCCGGCCCGGGTGACCGCCCGGCTCGCGGTGCTGGCCGCGGTCGCCGCCACCGTCGCCGCCGGCTGGTACGTCCTGTCCGCCGTGCACGACGCCGGCTGGTGGCCGGCCGGCTCGTTCGGGCTGGCCTGCGCGCTGGCCGGGACCGTCCCGCTCCTGCTGGCCCGACCCCGTACGGTGGAGCGGTGAAGTCCGTCGCCGTCTACACCGTCGGCCGTTTCCTGGTCTTCGCCGTGCTGGCGGGCCTGTTGTGGCTGGTCGGCCTGCGCGGTTTCGTGCTGGTGTTCGCGACGCTGGTGCTCAGCATCCCGGCGTCCTACTACTTCCTCCAGCGGCAGCGGAACGCCCTCGCCGCGGACGTCGAGCGCAGCCTCGCCGAGCGGCGCAGCCGCAAGGACCAGTTGCGCTCCCAGCTGCGCGGTGACGACCAGAAGTAGGTTGCCGGCGACCTTCCAGGGTAGTGACAGGCCACCCACCTGACGCGTATCCGGAAGGAAGATCATGACCAACCCAGGACCCCAGGGCGGGGTCGACCCGCTGGCCGTGGGGGAGGTGCCGCCGCCCGCCACGCCACCGGCTCCGGCGTACGAGCCCTCCGAGCTCCTGGCGCCCACCCCGGCCCGCGACGACCTGGCGGCCGGGACCCCGACGTACGACGCGCTGGCCCAGGAGCCCGCGCTCAGCGGAGCCTTCGAGCCCGCGCCGGAGTCGGGCGGCGGCCCGATGACCACCGTGCGCGCCCTCGCGGCGAAGAACCCGGCCGCCTTCATCGGCGGCGCCCTCGCCGTGGGCTGGGTGCTCGGCAGGCTGTTCTCCTCCGACGATGACGAGAGCTGAGGTGACGGACGTGTCGACGCAGGCCGGGGAACCGACGTCGAAGCGCGACGCCTCGCCGGGCGAGCTCGCCTCCGAGGTCGCCAAGGACATGTCCACGCTGGTGCGGCAGGAGATCGCGCTGGCCAAGGTGGAGCTGCAGCAGGAGGCGAAGACCGCCGGCGTGGCGGCCGGGGCCTTCGGCGGGGCCGGGTTCGCCGGCTACTTCGTGCTGTTCTTCCTGTCGCTGGCCGCCGTGTACGCGCTGGACTCGGTGATGCCGGCCGGCTGGGCCGCGCTCATCGTGGCCGCCGTCTGGGCGCTCATCGCGGGCGTCCTGGCGCTGATCGGCCGGAAGAAGATGAAGCAGTTCAACCCGAAGCCGGAGCGCACGATCGAGACCGTGAAGGAGGACGTGCAGTGGGCGAAGACCCGGAACAGCTAGAGCGGGAGATCGAGCGGACCCGGGCCAAGCTCGGCGCCGACATCGACGCGCTCGAGGAGAAGGTCAACCCGAAGAAGGTCGCGCACCGCCAGGTGGAGACCGCCAAGGGCAAGGCCGCCGAGCTGAAGGACAAGGTCGTCGAGGCGGCCGGCACGGCGAAGGAGAAGGTCACCGCGGCGGTGGGCGACGCCAAGACCAAGGCCGCCGACGCCGCGGGGGACGCCAAGGCCAAGGCCGCGCAGGCCGCCGGGGACGCCAAGGGCAAGGTGGCCGAGGTCAAGGACAAGGCCACCGGGTCCGGCTCTTCGACCCCCGACGCGTACCCGGCCACCGGGTCGTACCAGGACGGCGGCTCCGGGGCGGGGCTCGGCCAGAAGGTCGCCGGCCTCGCCGGCACGGTGAAGGAGAAGGCCGCTCCGCTGACGCGGAAGGCGGCCCCGCTCGCCCAGAACGCCAAGCAGAAGGCGGCCGTCCGGGCCGGGCTCGACCCGGCCACCACGGACACCCGGACGGTGGCGACGGCGTTCGCCGGGGGCACCTGGTCCACGCTGCAGGAGCAGACCCGGCGCAACCCGGTCGCGGTCGCCGCGGCCGCGCTGCTGCTCGGCTTCCTGATCGGCCGGTAGTCCGCACGTACGCACGCCCGGGTCCCCCGTCGGGGGTGGCCCGGGCGTCGTGCTTCCCGGGGTCAGCGCAACACGGCGCGGATCAGTGGGAGCTGGCCGGGGATCCGGGTCCAGCAGCCGACCGCGAACGCCACCCGCTTCGGGGTGGGGCGGCGGCGCGCGGCGGCCGTGGCGTTCAGCGCCATCTGGACGTTGCCGGGCAGCACGCCGACCAGCACCGCCGCGCTGGCCGGCCCGGCCCAGCGCCGCCCGGTCAGCAGGCCGGCCGCGCAGACCAGCTCGGCCACCCCGCTGGCGTACACGATCCCGCGGGGGGCCGGCAGTGCCTTCGGGATCAGCGGCAGGAAGATCTGCGGCCGGACCAGGTGGGTGACCCCACTGGCGAGGAACGCGGTCGCGACGGCCCGGGAATCCATCCGCGGATACTAGGGCGGGAACGCCCGCGCGCCACCGCCCGTCCTCCTGCGGGAGACTGGCGCGCGACGTACCCGCGGCGGGAGGGGCAGGGGTGACCGGGATCGGCGAACGGGACACCACGCCCCGGCTCGGCGCCGTCGCGCCGCTGCAGCCGGGCGACCCCGAGCGGGTCGGCCGGTACGTGCTGTCCGGCCGGCTGGGGGCCGGCGGGATGGGCACGGTCTACCTCGGCCGGGCCGGCACCGGCCCGGCGGTCGCGGTCAAGGTCGTGCACCCGGAGCTGGCCGGGGACCCCGAGTTCCGGGACCGGTTCGCCGACGAGGTGGCCGCCGCCCGCCGGGTCGCGCCGTTCTGCACCGCGCGGGTGGTGGACGCCGACCCCGGGGCCGCGCTGCCCTACCTGGTCACCGAGTTCGTCGACGGGGTGCCGCTGAGCACCGCGGTCGCCGAGGGCGGGCCGCTGGACGAGTCCACGCTGCACGGCGTCGCGCTGGGCGTCGCGGCCGCGCTGGCCGCGGTGCACGCGGCCGGGGTGGTGCACCGCGACCTCAAGCCCGGCAACGTGCTGCTGTCGCTGTCCGGGCCGCGGGTGATCGACTTCGGCATCGCCCGGGCCCTGGACGCGGCCCGGCAGCACACCCAGGTGGGGATGCTGGTCGGCACGCCGGGCTGGATGGCGCCGGAGCAGTTCCGCGGCGGGGCGGTCGGCCCGGCCTCGGACATCTTCAGCTGGGGCAGCCTGGTCACGTACGCGGCGACCGGGCACAACCCGTGGCAGGCCGGGTCGGCGGCGCCGTCGCTGCCGCCGACCGCGCAGGCGTACAAGATCCTGCACGACGAGCCGGACCTGACCGGGCTCGCCGGCCCCCTGCGGCGGCTGGTGGAGTCGGCGCTGGCCAAGGACCCGGCCCGGCGGCCGACCGCCCGGCAGCTGGTGGACGCGCTGCTCGGGTCCGAGTCGGCGCCCGCGGACCCCACCCGCGCCGCCGCCGGCCTGGTCGAGCGCACCTGGACCGGGCTGCCGACCTTCCCGCCGGGCCCCAGCGGGCCCGCTGCCGGCCGTCCGGGCACCCCGGGCCGTCCGGTGCCCAATGCCCCCGGCGCCGGCCCAGGGAGCCGCTCCGGCGGACCTGGGCGGGCGGCCGGGCCGCCGGCCCAGGGAC
>CADCTP010000413.1 GCA_902805565.1 uncultured Mycobacteriales bacterium | reverse complement strand
GCCCGGCCGCGACCGGTCCGGGACGCCGCGCCGCTGGACCCGGACCGGCCCCGGCCGGCCAACGGCGACCCGACCCGCGGCCTGCGCCCGGACGGCGCGCCCGACTCGCGCTGAGCCGGTTTTCGGGCCAGGCTCGCGGCGTGACGGTACGAGTACGGGACACCTCGCCGGGCAGCACCGAGATCCGGCTCGAGGTGGACGTGGCCGCGCCGGCCGAGCGGACGTTCGCGGCGTCGACGGACTGGGACCGGCAGGGCGAGTGGATGCTCGGCACCCGCGTCCGCGGCACCGCGCAGGACGGCCGCGGGGTGGGCGGCGGCATCGAGGCGGTGACCGGGTTCGGCCCGCTGGCGTTCACCGACACGATGGTGATCACCGGCTGGGAGCCGCCGCGCGGGACGTACGTGCGGCACCTGGGCAGGGTCGTGCGCGGCACCGGCGCCTTCGAGGTGGTGGAGCGGCCGGGCGGCTCGACGTTCGTCTGGTCCGAGCGGCTCGACCTGCCGCTGGGCGTCGTCGGCGCGCTGGGCTTCCGGGTGCTCCGGCCGGTGTTCGTGCTGGGCCTGAAGCTCTCGCTGCGCCGGTTCGCCGCCTGGGCCGAGCGCCACCCCGGCTGAGCCCGCCCGGAGCCGGCAGCGGTCCTGTCGGAGGCGGCGGCTAGCGTGCCCGGCCGTGGACGACATCACGGTGGGCGCCGACGGTCGCGCCCGGTGCGGCTGGGCCGGGGCCACCGCCGACTACCAGAGCTACCACGACGACGAGTGGGGCCGGCCGCAGCGGGACGAGGTCCGGCTGTTCGAGAAGGTGTGCCTGGAGGCGTTCCAGTCCGGGCTGTCCTGGCTGACGATCCTGCGCAAGCGGGAGGCGTTCCGGGCGGCGTTCGCCGGCTTCGTGCCGGAGCGGGTCGCGGCGTTCGGGCCGGCCGACGTGGAGCGGCTGATGGCCGACCGGGGCATCGTGCGCAACCGGGCCAAGGTGGAGGCGGCGATCGGCAACGCCCGGGCCACCCTGGAGCTGCCGGCCGGCCTCGGCCCGCTGCTCTGGTCGTTCGCGCCGGACCCGGCGACCCGGGCGCGGCCGCGCTCGTTCGCCGAGGTGCCGCCGACCACCCCGGAGTCCACCGCGATGGCCGCCGAGCTGCGCCGCCGCGGCTTCCGCTTCGTCGGCCCCACCACGGCGTACGCGCTGATGCAGGCGTGCGGCCTGGTCGACGACCACCTCACCGGGTGCTGGCGGGCCGCCGCCCCCGCGACGGCCTGAGCCCCGGCCGGCCACCCGGCCGGGGCCGGACCCTCAGCGGCCCTGGAAGACCGGCTGCTCCTTGCGGACGAAGGCGGCCGTCGCGTTGCGGTGGTCGGGGGAGCGGCCGAGCGCGTTCTGCAGCTCGCCCTCCTTCGCCAGCGCCGCCGCCAGCGGGTGGGTGGCGGCGAAGGCGAAGGACTCCTTGATCGCGGCGTACGCGGCGGTCGGCCCGGCGGCCAGCCGGGCCGCCAGCTCGTGCACCGCGCCCTGCAGCTCCTCGGCCGGCACGACCGCGTTGACCAGACCCATCTCCAGCGCGGCCGACGCGCTGACCGGCTCGGCCAGCAGCGCCAGCGCGGTCGCCCGGGCCTGCCCGATCAGCCGGGGCAGCGTCCAGGACGCCCCGGTGTCCAGGCCGAGCCCGACGTTGGCGAAGGCGAGCAGGAACTTCGCCCCGTCGGCCGCGATCCGGAAGTCCGCGGCGAACGTCAGCGACGCGCCCGCGCCGGCGGCGATGCCGTTCACCGCGGCGATCACCGGCTTGGGCATCGTGGCCAGCGTGAGGGCCAGCGGGTTGAAGTGCCGCTCCACCGTGTTGAGCGGGCTGGGGTCGTCGGCGGCCAGCAGGTCGGCGTGCTCACGCAGGTCCTGGCCGGCGCAGAAGCCGCGCCCGGCCCCGGTGAGCACCACGGCCCGCGCCGCGGGGTCGGCCGCGACCTGCTGGAACGCCTCCAGCAGCGCCTCCTTGAGCTCCACGGTGAACGAGTTGAGCGCGTCGGGACGGTTCAACGTGATCGTCGCGACGCCCTCGCTCGCGCTGACCAGTACGGTGTCGGACACGCCAGAACCTCCCAGGACTGCGTTGGCAAGGATGCGCGGGGGAGCGGTGCCTCCCGGCCCCACCGTACGGCGCGCAGGTGGCCCAGTTTCCTACCACGCCTGCGATCGGGGACAATGATCGGCGCCACAAGCTCGGCCGGCCGCTACCGCGGACGGTGAGTGTCCAGGTCAGATCGGAGCGGGCCCCCCGGGGCCCGTTGGAGGAGGCACGAATGGCGGCCATGAAGCCGCGGACGGGTGACGGTCCGCTCGAGGTCACCAAAGAGGGTCGCGGCATCGTCATGCGCGTCCCGCTCGAGGGTGGGGGCCGTCTCGTCGTCGAGATGTCGGCCGACGAGGCCACCGCACTCGGCGAGGCCCTGAAGTCCGCGGCCGGCTGACCGACACGCACGTCCCGCGCACGGCCCCGGCCCTCGTGGCCGGGGCCTCGCCGCGTGCGCCGGTCCCGGCGCGCCCGCGGGGCCCGGAGGGGATAGGGCATGCAGGACCAGGTCGCGGACCCGCGCGACGCCGCGCCGCAGCACGTGCTGCCGCTGGTCGTCCGGGTCGAGCGGGCGGCGCCGCCGCGGCGCACCGACGCCCTGGAGGCGGCCGCGCTGGCCGTGCTGGCGCTGCTCACCGACCCCCGGTCCACCGGCGACGGGGAGTGGGCCGCCGCGGTCGACGCCTGGACCGACGGCCGGATCCGCAAGGTGGTGCGGCGCGCCCGCGGCGCCGAGTGGCGGCGGGCCGAGGCCCTGGACGGCATCACGGTGGCCCGCGGCGGGGCCGAGGTCCGGGTGTTCCCGCCGGTGCCGCTGGACGGCTGGCCGCGGGACCTGGCGAAGCTGCAGGTGTCCGGCACCGACCTCGCCGCCCCGGCCGCGCCGCCGCCGCCGGGACCGGGCACGCCGGTGCTCTGGCTGACCCCGGAACTGGAGATGACCGCGGGCAAGGCGATGGCCCAGGTCGGGCACGCCGCCCAGCTCGGCCTGGCCGCGCTGGACCCGGCGGCCCGGGACGCCTGGCGCGAGCGGGGCTTCCCGCTGGCCGTCCGGACCGCGGACCGGTCCCGGTGGGCGGCGCTGCTGGCCGCCGGCCTGCCGGTGGTCCGGGACGCCGGCTTCACCGAGGTCGCCCCCGGCACCTGCACGGCGATCGCCGAGCTGGCACCGGGGGCGCTCTAGCGGGTCGTTCAGACCTCGCGGACGTCCGCTGTCCGGTTGGCGTCCCGCACCTCGTCGGTGAAGTTGGCGTCGCGGACCTCGTCGGTGAAGTTCGCGTCGCGGACCTCGTCGGTGAAGTTGATCTCGCGAATGTCGATGCGGGCCATGATGGTGCCTCCTGGTGTCGGATCGGGCAGTTGGTCCGTTTGTAACGGCAATGCCAGGTCCAGGTCAACGGTCGGGATACTGAACTCATGACCGATCTCGCCCCGCCGGCCCTGATCCGCCTCGACGAGCAGGGCGGCGGTGTCGCGTTGCTGACCCTGTCCGACCCGGACCGGCGCAACGCCATGACCGCGGAGATGGGCGCTGTGCTGTCCGGCACGCTGGCCGAGTTGGGCGCCCGCCCGGACGTCCGGGTGGTGGTGCTGACCGGCGCCGGCCCGGCGTTCAGCGGCGGCGGCGACCTCGGGATGCTGGCCGACAAGGTGGCCCGGGCCAAGGCCGGCCAGGACCAGACCGCATCCATGCGCCGGTTCTACGAGGCGTTCCTGACGGTGGCCGAGGCACCGTTCCCGGTGCTGGCCGCGGTCAACGGGCACGCGGTCGGCGCCGGCGCCTGCGTCGCGATGGCCTGCGACCTGGCCATCGTCTCGGCCACGGCGAAGATCGGCTTCAACTTCACCAAGCTCGGCATCCACCCGGGGATGGGCGGGTCCTGGACGCTGCCCCGGCTGGTCGGCCCGCAGCGGGCCGCCGAGCTCCTCTACACCGGCCGGCTGGTCACCGGCGAGCAGGCCGCGGCGTACGGGATGGCGCTGGAGGCCGTCCCCGCGGCCGAGGTGCTCCCGCGCACGCTCGCCCTGGCCGCCGAGATCGCGGCCGGCGCCCCGCAGCCGCTGCGCCAGCTCAAGCGGTCGCTGGCCGGGTCGGCCACCCGCACGCTCGTCGAGCAGCTGGAGGTCGAGGCGTCCGCGCAGGCGGAGAACTACCGCAGCGAGGACGTGGAGGAGGGCCTGCGGGCCGCGCGGGAGCGCCGGGCGCCGGTCTTCCGCGGCCGGTGACGCGGCCGGTGACGGGCTGGTGACCCGGCTGGTGACGCGGCCGGTGACTCAGCGCAGCGAGCCGTAGACCTCCACCGTGCGGCGGGCGATCGCGGTCCAGCCGAAGTCCCGGATCGCCCGCTCCCGGCCGGCCCGGCCCATCGCGGCGGCCCGGGCCGGATCGGTGACCAGCGCGTTGACCGCCTCCGCCAGCGCCGCCTCGAACCCCTCCGGGTACGACGGCGCGTACGGCACCAGCGTCCCGGTCGTACCGTCCGCGACGACCTCCGGGATCCCGCCGACCGCGGTGGCGACGACCGCGGTCTCGCAGGCCATCGCCTCCAGGTTGACGATGCCCAGCGGCTCGTAGACCGACGGGCAGACGAACACCGTGGCGTGGGTGAGCAGCTGGACGATCTCCGGGCGGGGCAGCATCTGGGAGATCCAGACGACCCCGGACCGGGTCTCCCGCAGCGCCTCGACCTGCGCCGCCGTGGTGGCGCCGATCTCCGGGGTGTCCGGTGCGCCGGCGCACAGCACCAGCTGCGCCTCCGGCGAGAAGTCCCGCGCCGCGGCGAGCAGGTGGCCGACGCCCTTCTGCCGGGTGATCCGGCCGACGAAGACCACGTACGGCCGGTCGGGGTCGATGCCGTGCCGCTCCAGCACGTCGGTGTCCGGGTCCGGCTGGTAGAGCACCGTGTCGATGCCGTTGTGGACGACGTGGACCTTGTCCGGGTCCATGAACGGGTAGACGGTCAGCACGTCGGCCTTCATCCCGTGGCTGACCGCGATCACCGCGTCCGCGTTGCGGTACGCCGTCCGCTCGGCCCAGGACGACACCCGGTAGCCGCCGCCGAGCTGCTCGACCTTCCACGGCCGCTGCGGCTCCAGCGAGTGCGCGGACAGCACGTGCGGGATGCCGTGCAGCAGCCCGCCGAGGACGCCGGCGACGTTCGCGTACCAGGTGTGGGAGTGCAGGACGTCGCAGTCGCCGACGGCCTGGGCGATGTCCAGGTCGACGCCGAGGGTCTGCAGGGCCGGGTTGGCGCCGCCCAGCGCGGCCGGGACGGGGTGCGCGACCGCGTCCGGGCGCGGGTCGCCGAAGCAGTGCACGTCCACGTCGACGAGGTGCCGCAACTCGCGCACGAGGAAGTCGACGTGAACGCCGGCACCGCCGTAGACGTCGGGCGGATACTCCCTCGTCAACACTCCCACTCGCACACCACACAGGTTAGGGTCTTTCGCATGGCTGCAAGACCTCGTGTTCTCGGGATTGTTCTCGCCGGGGGCGAGGGGAAGCGGCTGTGGCCGCTCACCGCGGACCGGGCCAAGCCCGCGGTCCCGTTCGGCGGCTCGTACCGGCTGGTCGACTTCGTCCTGTCGAACCTGGTGAACGCGGGTTACCTGCGCATCGCCGTGCTCACGCAGTACAAGTCCCACTCGCTGGACCGGCACATCACCACGACCTGGCGGATGTCGACGCTGCTGGGCAACTACGTGACGCCGGTGCCGGCGCAGCAGCGGCTGGGCCCGCGCTGGTTCACCGGCAGCGCCGACGCGATCTTCCAGAGCCTCAACCTGATCTACGACGACCAGCCCGAGCACATCGTCGTCTTCGGCGCCGACCACGTGTACCGGATGGACCCCCGGCAGATGGTCGACCAGCACATCGAGACGAAGGCCGCGGTCACCGTGGCCGGCATCCGGGTGCCCCGCGGCGAGGCCAGCGCGTTCGGCATCATCGACGCGGACGCCGACGGCAAGATCCGGCAGTTCCTGGAGAAGCCGGCCGACCCGCCCGGCCTGCCCGACAGCCCCGACGAGTCGTACGCGTCGATGGGCAACTACGTCTTCACCACCGAGGCCCTGGTCGAGGCGCTGCGGGCGGACGCCAAGGACGACGACTCGATTCACGACATGGGCGGCAGCATCATTCCGATGATGACGGAGAACGGCTCCGCCCGGGTGTACGACTTCGCCGACAACGACGTGCCCGGCGCCACCGACCGGGACCGGGGCTACTGGCGCGACGTCGGGACCATGGACTCCTATTACGACGCGCACATGGACCTGGTCAACGTGCACCCGATCTTCAACCTCTACAACCGGCACTGGCCGATCTTCACCTCGCACCCGCAGTTGCCCCCGGCCAAGTTCGTCGAGGGCGGGCTGGCCCAGGAGTCGATCGTCGGGGCGGGCTCGATCGTCGCCGGCGCGACGATCCGGCACTCGGTCGTCTTCCCGGGCGCGACCGTCCTGCAGGGCGCGTACGTGGAGGGCAGCGTGCTCATGCCGGGCACCCGCATCGAGGCCGGCGCCGTCGTCCGCCGGGCCATCCTGGACAAGAACGTCCTGGTGCCGCCGGGTGCGCACATCGGCGTGGACACCGAGCTGGACCGCCAGCGCTACCACGTGTCCGAGGCCGGCATCACCGTGCTCGGGAAGGGCGAACTGGCTCAGCCGTGACCGTCTCCGGACGCGGTGTGACGGTCCGGGAAACGGGTCGCCCCCGGGCGTCACGATGTGGTCACCACGTGGCCGTACTGCTCTGATCGTGGCCTAGGGTCTCCCCATCCCGCCCCCGAGGAGGCTTCTGGTGAAGGTTCGTCGCGTCTATGTCGCCGTGGCAGTCGCCGCGGCCCTGGCCGCTGCCGGTTGTGCGAACAACGAGGACGCCGACTCCGGGAGCACGCCTGCCGCGCCCTCCGGCTCCGCCGCGTTCAGCCTCGACTCGGTGCAGAAGGACGACGCGCTGGCCGGCCAGGTCGACGCCAAGATCGCCGAGGACGGCAAGCTGGTCGTCGGCACCGACCCGTCCTACGAGCCGGCCGAGTTCAAGCAGGGTGGCAAGATCGTCGGCTTCGACATCGACCTCGGCACCGCCGTCGCGAAGAAGCTGGGCCTGACCGCCGAATTCCAGGAGTCGAAGTTCGACGCGATCCTGCCGGCCCTCGGCGCCCGGTACGAGGTCGGCATGTCGTCGTTCACCGACAACGCGGAGCGGGAGAAGGTTCTCGACTTCGTCACCTACTACTCCGCCGGCACCCAGTGGGCGTCCAAGGACGCCGCCTTCGACCCGGAGAACCCCTGCGGCAAGAAGGTCGCCGTGCAGACCGGCACGGTCCAGGACGCCGACGACCTGCCGGCCCGGCAGAAGAAGTGCGCCGGCAACCCGATGCAGATCCTGCGCTACGACGGCCAGGACGAGGCGACCAACGCCGTCGTGCTCGGCCGGGCCGACGCCGTCCTCGCCGACTCCCCGGTGATGGCCGGCGCGGTCAAGAAGGTCGGCCAGGGCATGACGCTGGTCGGTGACGTCTACGACGCCGCGCCGTACGGCATCGCGATCCCGAAGAACGCCGGCACCACCAAGGAGGCGATCCTCGGTGCGATGAAGGCGCTCGTCGCGGACGGGTCGTACCTGAAGATCCTGGAGAAGTGGGGCGTCCAGAGCGGCGCCATCGACGACCCGGTGATCAACGGCGCGGGCTCGAGCTGAGCCGAGCCGGACGCGCCGGATGAGCGAGACGCCCGGGGCGGGACCCGCCCCGGAGGAGATCAAGGCCGTCCCGGTCCGCCACCCCGGCCGTTGGGTCGGGGTGGCGGTGCTGGCCCTGCTGATCGCCATGCTGGTCAACAGCCTGGTGAACAACCCGGCCTACCGCTGGGACACGGTCGGGAAGTACCTCTTCGACCAGCGGCTGTCGCAGGCCGCGCTGGTGACCCTCCAGCTGACCGTGCTGTCGATGTTCTTCGGCGTGGTGCTCGGCGTCGTCCTGGCGATGATGCGGCTGTCGCCGAACCCGATCCTGTCCTCGGCGGCCTGGGTCTACCTGTGGGTGTTCCGCGGCACGCCGGTCTACACGCAGCTGGTGTTCTGGGGCCTGATCAGCATCCTCTACCCGAGCCTGGGGGTGGGGATCCCGTTCGGGCCGGAGTTCGTCTCCTTCGAGACGGAGACCGTGATCACCTTCTTCGTGGCCGCGGTGATCGGGCTGTCGCTGAACGAGTCGGCGTACATGGCCGAGATCGTCCGGGCCGGCATCACCTCGGTCGAGTACGGCCAGAGCGAGGCGGCCTCGGCGCTGGGCATGCAGCGGGCGCAGATCATGCGCCGGATCGTGCTGCCGCAGGCGATGCGGGTGATCATCCCGCCGACCGGCAACGAGCTGATCTCGATGCTCAAGACGACGTCGCTGGTGACCGCGGTGCCGCTGACCACCGAGCTGTACTCCAAGAGCCGGGAGATCTCGCTGGCGCTGTTCCAGCCGATCCCGCTGCTCATCTGCGCCGCCATCTGGTATCTGGCGATCACCTCGATCCTGATGGTGGGGCAGTACTACATCGAGCGGTACTACGCCCGGGGCAGCCAGCGTTCGCTGCCGCCGACCCCGATCCAGAAGCTGCGGACGCGGCTGGGCGGGCTGAAGCCGCCGCCGGCCCGGGAGGCCGGGCCGGCGCCGCTGAGCGCGCAGCGCAGCACCGAGGGAGGGACGGAGTGACCGCGACCGAAGCCCCGATGGTGCTGGCCGAGGGCGTGCACAAGCGCTACGGCCGGGTCGAGGTGCTCAAGGGCATCGACCTGCGGGTCGAACGGGGCGCGGTGATGTGCGTCATCGGCCCGTCCGGCTCCGGCAAGTCGACGTTCCTGCGCTGCATCAACCACCTGGAGCAGATCAACGCCGGCCGGCTGTGGGTCGACGGCGAGCTGGTCGGCTACCGCCAGCGCGGCGACAAGCTGTACGAGCTGAGAGAGGCCGACGTCGCCCGGCAGCGGATCGAGGTCGGGATGGTGTTCCAGCACTTCAACCTCTTCCCGCACATGACCGTGCTGGGCAACCTGGTCGAGGCGCCGCTGCGGGTGAAGCGGGAGCCCAAGGCCGAGGTGCACGAGCGGGCCCGGGACCTGCTGGACCGGGTCGGGCTGGGGGACAAGGCCGGCGCGTACCCGCGGCAGCTGTCCGGCGGGCAGCAGCAGCGGGTGGCCATCGCCCGGGCGCTGGCCATGCGGCCGAAGCTGATGCTCTTCGACGAGCCGACCTCGGCGCTGGACCCGGAGCTGGTCGGCGAGGTGCTGGACGTGATGCGCGGGCTGGCCGACACCGGCATCACCATGGTCGTGGTCACCCACGAGATGGGCTTCGCCCGGGAGGTCGGCGACGAGCTGGTCTTCATGGACGGCGGTGTGGTGGTCGAGGCCGGCCCGCCGCGCGACGTGCTCGGCGACCCGAAGCACGAGCGCACCCGCTCGTTCCTGTCGAAGGTGCTGTAGGGCTGCGCTACGCGCGCTTGACGGCGGCCAGCAGGCCGTCGCCGGCGTGCAGCATCACCGGCACGAGGCGGTCGTCGTCGCGGACCAGCTTGCCCAGGTCCCGCATGGCGACCGTCTCGGGGTCGCGGTGCGCGGGGTCGGCGACCCGGTCGTGCCAGAGCACGTTGTCGAAGGCCACCACGCCGCCCGGCCGCAGCAGCCGCATCGCCTCGGTGAGGTAGTCGGCGTACTCCGTCTTGGCCCCGGCGACCAGCATCAGGTCGTACCCGCCGTCGGCGAGGCGGGGCAGGACCTCCAGCGCCTTGCCGGTGATCAGCCGGGCCCGGCCGGACGGGATGCCGGCCTCGGCGAACGCCTGCCGGGCCGCCCGCTGGTGCTCCGGGTCCCGGTCCACGGTGGTCAGCACGCCGTCGCGGCGCATCCCGCGCAGCAGCCACAGCCCGGACACGCCGGCCCCGGTGCCCACCTCGACCACCGCGCGGGCCGTCGTCGCCGCGGCCAGGAAGCGCAGCGCGGCGCCGGCGCCGGGACCGATCGGGGTGCAGCCGAGCTCGACGCCCCGGGTCCGGGCGGCCTGCAGGACCGGGTCCTCGGTGAGATAGGACTCCGCGTACTCCCTGCTGGCGAGCAGCGCGGTGAGGTCCGACACGCCGAAAGCCTATCCGTACCGGGCGGGGGAACGGTGCCGACCTGCCGGTCGTTGATCGGGACACGACGGCACCGGAAGCTGTGACCTTCCTGAGACAACCGGTGCCTGGGCTCGGCCCGGAGGGAGTGGTCAGGCACCATGGCGGTGTTCGCATCGTCGTTCACGTCGGATACCGGAGGTGCCGTCATCGACGCCTCGGCATCCACGTGGGTGCCGCCCACCTGGGACCAGGTGGTGCGGGAGCACTCGGCGCGGGTCTACCGGCTGGCCTACCGGCTCTCCGGCAACCAGCAGGACGCCGAGGACCTCACCCAGGAGACGTTCGTCCGGGTCTTCCGGTCGCTGGCGGACTACACGCCCGGCACGTTCGAGGGCTGGCTGCACCGGATCACCACCAACCTCTTCCTGGACATGGTCCGCCGCCGGCAGCGGATCCGGTTCGACGCGCTGCCCGACGACACCGAGCGGCTGCCGGGCCGGGAGCGCAGCCCCGAGCAGGTCTACGCCGAGGGCGCCTTCGACGCGGACGTGCAGGCGGCGCTGGACTCGCTGCCGCCGGACTTCCGCGCCGCCGTCGTGCTCTGTGACATCGAGGGCCTGTCGTACGAGGAGATCGCGGCCACGCTGGGCATCAAGCTCGGCACCGTCCGGTCCCGCATCCACCGCGGCCGGGTGCTGCTGCGGGAGGCGCTGGCGCACCGCGCACCGCGGTCGGCCCGCCGCACCGCCGAGCCGGATCCCGCGGCCGCCGCCGAGGGAGGTGTGTCGTGACCCTGCCCGACCTGCACCTGGCCGAGGAGGCCCTCGCCGCGTACGCCGACGGCAGGCTGTCGCCCTCCGCCGACGAGCGGGCCGCCCGGCACCTGCGGCTCTGCGCCGAGTGCCGGGAGGCCGTCGACGTCGAGCGGGAGGCCAAGGCGCTGCTCGGGGCGACCCCGGACCCGGTGCTGCCGGAGGGGCTGCTGGCCCGGCTGCTGGACGTGCCGATGACCGCCGACCTCGGGACGACCGACCAGGTGCTCGCCTTCGACGGGGCCGAGCTCGGCTGGACCTCCGACCGCGAGCCGGAGGGTCCCCGGGTGGTGGAGCGGCGGACGACCGCCGCCGCCCCGGCCCGCCGGCACGACCAGGCCCGACCGGTCGGCGCCGCCCGCCCGGCGGCCCGCTCCGGCCGGACCCGACGTACCCGTCGCGGGC
>CADCTP010000412.1 GCA_902805565.1 uncultured Mycobacteriales bacterium | reverse complement strand
GGCCAGGGCACCGTGCAGGGCACCGTGCAGTGGTTCAATCCGACCAAGGGCTTCGGCTTCATCGCCGCCGACGACACCGGCGAGGACGTGTTCGTGCACGCCTCGGAGGTCGCCGACGGCGGGGTGCTGGACGAGGGCGAGCGGGTGGAGTTCTCCCGGGTGGCCGGCGACCGCGGCATGAGCGCGGTCGGCGTCCGCGCCCTCGACGGCTGACGGCACCGCGACGGCCCCGGAGATGCCTCAGGCCCCCCGGACGGCCGACCCCGGACGGGAGACGTGGTCGAGGGCGGTCCCGGCCTCCGGGGGCAGGGTGAGCCCCATGCCGGCGAGGTAGTCGCCGAGCTGGTCCGGGGTGCGGGGTCCGACGACGATCGAGCTGACGCCGGTCCGGTCCCGCAGCCAGGCCACCGCCACCGCGGCGGCCGGCGCGCCGAGCTCCGCGGCGACCCGGCTCACCTCGTCGGCGATCCGCAGTTTCCGCTCGGCCAGCAGGTCGAGAGCCCAGTAGCGGCCGAGCCGGGCCGAAGAGGCGGTCACCCGGCCGAGCCGGCTGTCCGGGGGCGGCGGAGCATCCCGCCGGTACCGGCCGGCGAGCACCCCGGCGCCCAGCGGGCTCCAGGTCAGCGTGCCGAGACCGTGCCGGCCGGAGACCGGGAGGATCTCGGCCTCGATCGTCCGGTCGACCAGCGAGTACTGCGCCTGGTGGCTGACCAGGGGCGCCCCGCCGATCCGCTGCGCCGCCCACTGCGCCTCCACCAGCTGCGCCGCGGTGAAGTTCGAGCAACCCAGGTAGCGGACCTTGCCGGCACGGACGAAGCCGTCCAGCGTCGCCATGGTCTCCTCGATGGGCGTGTCGGGGTCGGGGACGTGGCACTGGTAGAGGTCGACGTGGTCGGTGCCCAGCCGGCGCAGGCTCGCCTCCAGCGCCCGGGTCAGGTGCGCGCGGGACAACCCGCGGTCGTTGGGACCGGCGCCGGTGGGGTGGCCGGCCTTCGTGGCCAGCAGAACCGATTCCCGCCTGCCCCGGATCGCGGCGCCGACGATCTCCTCCGCCTCGCCGCCGTTGTACTTGTCGGCCGTGTCGATCAGCGTGTGGCCGGCATCGAGGAACTCGCCCACGATGCGGCTCGCGACCGCCGGCGAGCAGATCGGCACACCGGCGGCGGAGCCGAAGTTCATGGTGCCCAGCGCGACCGGCGACACCCGCAGCCCGGACCTGCCCAGGGTCCGGTTCGGCACCTCAGCCCCCGGCGCGGATGCCGAAGTGGATCGACAGCACGTAGCGGGTCCAGGTGGCGGAGCGGACCTGGCAGACCTCGTGCTGGAAGCCCGGGCTGATCCGGAGCAGCGCCACGTCGCCGCGCACCGGGTAGGCGACCCGCGCCTCGCCGCTCGGCGCCTCCACGACGAGCTCGCCGCCGCTGCCCGGCACCCAGCCGTCGGACACGAAGAAGATGAACCCGAAGCGCCGGTCGGCGAAGGTGTCCGCGTGCCGGCGCAGGTAGTGGCCCTCGGTGTAGCGGGCCATGTCGATGCCCTTGAGCTCGATCCCCGCCCCGTACGCCTCGGACAGCGCGGCGGCCACCTCGGGGCTCTCCATCGCCGACAGCAGGCCGCGCACCGGGTAGGCGTCCTTCGGCAGCGAGCGCAGGCAGTCGTTGTAGGAGAAGCGCGTGTGCGGCGCGGCGGCGGCGAACTCCTCGTCGGAGCACATCCGCACGCTCTCGTCCGGGAAGATCAGCCACTTCTCCTGCCGCCACGCCTGCTGCTCGCTCAGGCAGGCCAGCAGCGGCTCGGTCCGCTCGGGCGGCAGCAGGGACATCGGGGTGAGGATGTCCCTGCCGGCCGGGCCGATCCGCCGGACCGCCTCGGCGACCACCGGACCGGTGAACTGCTCGATCAACGCCCGGCGGTGCGCGGCCGCGGCCGCCCGGACGGTCGCGTCGGTGACTGCTGCGGTCATCGCTGCTCTCCCTCGATCAGGATGGATGTCGCCCGCCGGGCCGGCTCACCGGGCCCGGGCGACCCTCGCCTCGTCCCACACCGGCTCGCTCGACTCGTACACGCGGCCGTCGGCGCCGAAGACCAGGAAGCGCTCGAAACCCCGGGCGAACCAGCGATCGTGCGTGACCACCAGCACCGTGCCGTCGAAACCCTGCAGCCCCTGCTCCAGCGCCTCTGCGGAGGCCAGGTCCAGGTTGTCCGTCGGCTCGTCCAGCAGCAGCATCGTGCAGCCGGACAGCTCCAGCAGCAGCACCTGCAGCCGCGCCTGCTGGCCTCCGGACAGCGACGGGAAGGTCTGGTCCGCGGCGACATCCAACTCGTAGCGGCGCAGCGCACCCATCGCAGCGCCCCGGTCGAGTCCGGACCGCCCGCCCTCGCCGCGGTGCAGGATCTCCACCACCGTCCGGTCGGCGAGTTGGGGCTGCTCGTGGGTCTGGGCGAACCAGCCGGGCACCACCCGGGCGCCGAGCCGTACGGCCCCGGTGTGCGCGACCGGCTGGCCGGCGAGCAGGCGGAGGAAGTGCGACTTGCCGGAGCCGTTGCTGCCCAGCACCGCGATGCGCTCCCCGTAGTCCACGGCCAGGTCGAAGGGCCGCATGAGACCGGTGAGCTCGAGGGACTCGCAGGCCAGCGCCCGCACCCCGGTACGGCCGCCGCGCAGCCGCATCGTGACCTTCTGCTCGACCGGCTGCTCGGCCGGCCGCGGGGACGCTTCGAACCGGGCGAGCCGGGTCTCGGTCGCGGCCAGCTTCGACGCCATCGCCGGGCTGATCTTGGCCTGTTCCCGGAGCGTGAGGACCAGCTGGCGCAGCCGCTCGTGCTCCTCGTCCCAGCGCCGGTGCAGCTCGGCCAGCCGCTCGCGGCGGTCCTGCCGGGCCTTCGGGTAGCTCTCCCAGGTGGCCCGGCTGGTGGCGCCGCCGTGCACCCACGCGCCGTGTGCCTCCAGGGTGACCAGCCGGGAGGTGGTGTTGGCCAGCAACTCCCGGTCGTGACTGACCAGCAGGACCGTCTTCGGCGACTCGGCCAGCGCCTGTTCCAGCCAGCGCTTGCCGGGCACGTCGAGGTAGTTGTCCGGCTCGTCGAGCAGCAGCACCTGGTCGGTGCCGCGCAGCAGGACCTCCAGCGCCAGCCGCTTCTGCTCGCCGCCGGACAGGGTCGCGACCTTCCGGTAACGGCACGCGTCGAAGGACTGGCCCAGCGCGAGCGTGGTGCAGACGTCCCAGAGCGTCTCCGCCTCGTAGCCGCCGGCGTCGCCCCAGTCCGCCAGCGCCTGCGCGTACGCCATCTGGGCCGGCTCGTCGTCGCGCTCCATCATCGCCAGCTCCGTCCGGGCCAGGCGGGCGCCGCTGCCGCGGAGGTCCGGACCGGACAGCCCGAGCAGCAGGTCCTGCACCTCGGTGCCGTCCCGGACGGAGCCGATGAACTGCCGCATGACCCCGAGTCCGCCCTTGCGGGCGATGGTGCCGGTGCTCGGCCGCAGGTCGTCGGCGATCATCCGCAGCAGCGTGGTCTTGCCGGTGCCGTTGGCGCCGATCAGGGCGGTCTTGCTGCCCTCCCCGACCCGGAAGGACACGTCGTCGAACAGGACGCGGCCGTCGGACAGCGTGTAGCCGACGCTCTGCACGTCGATGTAGCCCATCAGACCTCCTCGGGTGCGGTGCCGGCCGGCGTCGGCGCGGGTGCGGGCGACACCGGGTCCTGCAACTTGGCGACGCCGCTGGCCAGCAGCCACACCGCGCTGCTACCGACCCCGATGGACGCCACGGCCAGGGTGCCGCCGAGGCTGAGGCCGAGCCCGACCAGCGCGGCACCCAGCAGCGCCCCGATCGGCTCCACCCCGAAGCTGATGAACCGGATGATCGACGTGGCCCGACCGAGCAGGTGGTGCGGCACCAGCGCCTGCTTGATCGACTCGCTCAGCACCAGGTTGACGATCACCGAGCCGGACCACAGGGCGCTGGACGCGGCGACGAGCAGCGCGCCGGACACCGGGCCGACCCGGCCGGCCAGCGGCACCAGCAGTGCGGCGACCCCGGGCAGGGCGTAGACGACCGTGAGCACCGGGCCGTAGCCGAAGCGACGGGCGAGCCGGGCGCTGATCCCGGCGCCGGTCAGGCCGGCCACGCCACCTGCGATGTTCAGCAGGCCGATCAGCAGCGGGCTGAAGTCCAGCGTCCGTACCAGGAAGAGCAGGTAGAGCGTGAAGAACATGGAGGTGAAAAGGTTGAAGTGACCGGCGGCGAGCGCCAGCGGGCGCTGGATCCGGTCGGTGAGCACGATCCGCAGGCCCTGCTTGATCGCGGCCCAGTGCAACTCCCGCTCGGCCGGCTCCGGGGGCTTGCCGACCCGGGGCGACGCGAGCAGCGCCACCGTGCTGGCGAGGTAGCTCAGCGCGTCGGCGAGGACCGCGATCGGCGCCCCGAGCACCTGCACCAGCAGTCCGGCCAGGCCCGGGCCGGCGGTGTCCGCCACCGAGATGCTGCTCTGCATCCAGGAGTTCGCGGCCACCAGCCGCTTCGGTCCGACCAGGGCCGGCACGTACGAGGACATGGCGCTGTCGAACAGGAGGGTCAGCGCCCCGACCCCGAAGGCCACCGCGATCAGCAGCGGCAGGGTGAGCGCGTCGAGGACGTACGCGAGAGGGACGGTGCCCAGCAGCAGGCCCCGGGCAAGGTTCGCCACCACCATGGTGGTGCGGCGCTCGTGGTGGTCGGCCCAGACCCCGATCGACGGGGCGAGCAGCAGCACGGCGAGCGATCCGGCCGCCGTGAGCAGACCCATCCCGAGCGCGTCCGCGTCCAGCGCGAGAATGGCGACCAGCGGTAACGCGAAGAACGTCACCTGGGCCCCGACGAGCGAGAGGGACTCGCCCAACCAGATCGTGAAGAAGCCCGTTCCCCGCAGGGACGACCGGCGCATGAAGCGTTCCCCGTCCCTTGTCCGACTCTTCTCCGGAACAGTCACCGGTCGAGTTCCAACAGGATATCGAAGACCTCACCCTGAACGGCGAGCACCGTCGGGTACTCCCCGCAGGCCAGTGCCCGCGCGTCTGTGAGCTGCCGGTTCTTCCAGTCCGCGCCGCCCGTCGGCCATCGGATCATCAGATCGTTAATTCCCGGCCGGAGCACCCCGGGCGGCACGACAATGTCCGCGGCACTCCAGCCCGGACCGGCCGGAACGGTGCCGATCGGGCAGTCGTTCACCAGGACGTGCACCGGTGCGGCCGGATCGAGCGCGGCCGGTACCCGACCGGTCACGCGAATACGCCCGGACGCGTTGGCAGCGGGAAGGGCGAAGCCGAAATGCGACTCGACTCCGAACGCGCGGAAGAACGACCGTTCCGGCTGCTGGGTGACCGAGCGGAAAGCGCCGTCCAGCAGGCCCTGTTCGGCGGCGCGGAGCAGATCCACGACCGTGGGTGGGGGCGGCGTGGTCGGGGGCGGGCCCAGCTCGGCCAGCAGTGCCGCGCGCAGGCCCCACACCCCGAGCGTCCCGGCCTCCCGGGACAGCAGCGGCGCGAGGTAGCGGGCGGCATGGGGTCGCCGGAGCAGGACCTGCAGCGTGGGTGAGGTCCACACCGGTCCCGCACTACCGAGCAGGTCACGCAACGCGACAGCGAACTCCCGGCCCGCCGGACTCTCCTTGACCGCGCGCCGCACCAGTTCCTCGACCCGCTCCCGCGACTGGCCGTAGTAGCTGTTGTGGACGGCGGCCAGCAGGTCGGCGATCGCCGAGTCGTCCGGCGTCGGCAAGCCCGCCGGTGGGGTCGTACCGGGCGGCCGACCGGTCAGCACATCCGCCACCGCCGCTGTCACCGTGGCCGTCCCCCGGGCGCTGAGGTGGCAGTAGTCCAGGAACAGGTCGGGGTCCGGGCAGGGAGCGTCCGGGTGGGCCCGCAGCACCGGGGCGAGGTCGAGCACGTCGAAGCCGCGGCGGCGGGCACCGGCGAGCAACCGGGCCCGGACGTCGGCGGTGAGCCGCGGGGTGTGCGTGGTGAGTAGGCCGGTCCCCGCGTCCCGGGACTCCTCCAGGGCGGTACGGACCTCGTCCGGATCGGTGGCGGCGAGCGCCCGCAGCCGGCCCGGGACCGGGCTGGTGCCGGCGTCCAGCCGGGTCATGGCAGTCGTCGCGGCGCGCACCCCGGCCAGGTCGCCGGTCGCCAGCGCGGTCTCGGCCGCCCTGCGCAGCGCCGTCCACGATCGCAGGTCGGCCGGCGCCAGCGGTGGCAGCTCCAGCTCCGGGTCCGGCGCCCAACCGCCGGTGTTGAACTCGGGCACCACCACGACCACCCGCGCCGCGGGCACTGCCGCGAGCGCGTCCAGCGCCCGCTCGATCCCCGGTGCCACGACGCCCTCGGCGTGCGCACGGCGCAGCGCCGGGTAGCCGCCCTCCCGCAGCGCGCCGGCCAGCAGGTCGAGCGACCCCGGGGTGTGCCGCGGCCGGGCCCAGTTGTTGCCGGCGAGCACCACCACCACGTCCGGCTCCAGCGCCGGCAGCGCCGATGCGACCTCGGTCAGGTCGCGTGCGTCCGCGCCGACGTGGGCGAGGTCCACGACCTGGTACGCGCCGCCGGCATCCAGCCGGTCCTGCAGCGCCACGGCCGGGGTGAACACCGGGTCCAGCAGGAAGCCGCGGGCGGTGGACTCGCCCAGCAACACCACCCGTATCGCCTCCCCGGCGGCAGGGACGTGCTCGACGTCGGCCCACCCGCGCAGCTCCTCCGCGGGCAGCTCCCGTCGACGCAGCTCCGGACCGGACGGGGTGGGGAGCACCCACCAGACACCGACCGCGGCCACCGCCGGCGCGGCGCCGGCGGCCGGCCGGGACCCGGTGGGGCCGGCCTCGAGGCCGAGCTTCTGCAGTTCGGCGAGCAGCTCGGTGCCTCGCTCGTCGGCGAGCAGGCGGGCGAGCCGGTCGACACGGCGGCGGTGCCGGCCGGCCGGCCGCCGACCCGGCTCAGAGGAAGGAGTAGACATCGCGGTCCAGGGTCGGGAGCTGGTACGGCAACTGCTGGTCCACCAGGCCGGCCCAGTGCGCGGGAAGGTCCGCCGCCCGGACGACCAGGTCCCCGAGGACGAGCACGTCCAGCCGGGACCGTACGAAGCAGGCCAGCGCGTCGGCCGGGGTCGCGACGATCGGCTCGCCGCGCATGTTGAAGGAGGTGTTGAGGAGCACCGGGAACCCGGTGCGGCGACCGAAGGCGGTGAGCAGCGCATGGAACCGCGGATCCACCGCCCGGTCCACCGTCTGCACGCGAGCGCTGCCGTCGACGTGGGTGACCGCGGGCAGCGCGGCCGGCTCGCGGACATCGGCGGTGAAGAGCATGAACGGCGAGTCGCCGGCCAGCCCGAAGAACTCGCCGGCACGCTCGGCCACCACCGCCGGCGCGAACGGCCTGAACGCCTCGCGCTTCTTGACCAGCGCGTTGATGTGGTCGCGCATGTCACCACGGCGCGGATCGGCGAGGATGGAGCGGGCCCCGAGCGCCCGCGGGCCGAACTCCATCCGTCCTTGGAACCACCCCAGCACCGCTCCCCCCGCCAACTCCTCGGCGGCCCGCCCGACCAGTCCCGCCTCATCGTCCGTGTGGGCCTCGAACGGCACGCCTGCCGCGGCCAGCCAGGCCGCCACCGGCCCGAGGTCGGGCGCCGGTCCGAGCCGTACGTCGGTCAGCCGCTCCGGCCGGACCCCCGCGCCGAGCCGGGCACTGACCAGCGCGGCCGCTCCGATCGCGGCGCCGGCGTCCCCGGCCGCCGGCTGCACGAAGACCTCGGCGAACGGGCCCCGCTCCCGGATCACCCGGTTGGCGACGCAGTTCAGCGCGACCCCGCCGGCGTAGCAGAGCCGCCCGAGTCCGGTTTCGGCGTGCAGGAAGCGGAGCTTGGCCAGCAGGATGTCCTCCAGTACGAGCTGCACGCTGGCCGCCAGATCGGAGTGTGCGGCGGACAGCGCGGACTCCGGCTCCCGGGGCTCCGCGCCGAGCAGCTCGCCCAGCGCCGCCGTGTACATCGGCGACCGCCCACTGAGGTCGAAGCAGTCCTGGTCCAACCGGAACTGCCCACGCGGCAGGTCGGTCAGCAGCCCGCGCAGCCGGTCGGCGTACCGCGGCGTCCCGTACGGCGCGAGCCCCATCACCTTGTACTCGTCGCTGTTGACCGCGAAGCCGAGGAACGACGTGACCGCGCTGTAGAGGATGCCTAGCGAGTGCGGGAAGTCGACCTGCTCGAAGAGCTCGAACCGGTTCGGTCCGCCCGTGCCGTAGCTGGTGGTGGCCCACTCGCCGACCGCGTCCGCCGTGAACAGCGCGGCGTCGGAGAAGCCGGACTGGTGGAAGGCGCTCGCCGCGTGCGACTCGTGGTGCGGGACGAAGGTGACCGGACCCGGATACCCGAGCAGTTCCTCGATCTGCCGGGCCGGGCGGCGCGCATCCAACCGGAACAGCGTTCGCCGGGACGCATCCGGGACTGCGGGCAGGCCCATCCACAGTTGCCGGCTCAACTTGCCCACCGGGTCCTCGTAGTACGCGACGTGGTCCACGTCGCCGATCCCGAGGCCGGCGTCGCGCAGGCAGGCCCGGACCGCCCGGACCGGCATCGCCGGGTCGAACCGGCGCCGGGTGAACCGCTCCTCCTGCGCGGCCGCGACCAGCCGGCCGTCGCGGAAGACCGCGCACGCCGAGTCGTGGTACAGCGCCGACAGCCCCAGGACGATCATGCTGTTCCCCCGGTGTGCCGACATCCGGGAGACCCGGCGGCCTGCGGCGCCCCGCCGGCCGGGATCCCGACCACGTCGAGCAGGACCCGACGGTCCAGGCTGATGCACCGGCCGAGCGCGAGGAACAGCAGCCCGTCCCGGGCGACATGGTCGGCGATGATCGCGTTCGTCGGGCCGAAGGAGTACGGCGTGGGGCCGCCGCGGTCCTCCAGCCGGCGTTCGTCGGCGCTCAGCCGGTGCCGCCGGGCCCGCTCGGTGCACGGCCAGCAGTGGCCCCGGCGCGGGTCGAGCAGCGGCCCCCAGTAGCCGGTGCCCAGGCCCACCCCGGAACCGAGGACCGGCACCCCCCGAGGCGCCGCCCAGGCCCAGACGGTGTCCATCAGGTCGGCGGGCCGGTCGGCCGCGACCACCAGCAGGTCCACCTTGCCGCGCAGCACGTCGAGGTCCGCCGGGGTGGTGACCCGGAGCCGGGTCCGCTGCAGGCCGACGGTGTCGGTCAGGCGGCCGAGCCCGTCCGCCGCCGCGTCCACCTTGGCCCGGCCGACGTCGGCGCGGCCGTACAGGTACTGCCGGTTGAGGTTGTGCGGCTCGACCACGTCGGGGTCGATCAGGCGGAGCCTGCCGACGCCGCCGGCCGCGAGGTGCTGCGCGACCGGCGCGCCGATCCCGCCCAGCCCCAGGACGGCCACGTCGGCGGCGGCCACGCGGCGCTGCGCGGCCTGACCGTCGGCGGTGAGCGTCGACCACCAGCCGACCTGCCGGTCCCACCCGGCCGCGGAACCGGGCCAGGGCGGCTCCGCGGTCAGCCAGCCGAGCCCGGACAGCTCGTCCACCAGGCGCCGTACGTCAGGGGCAGTGATGTCGGGTTCGGCCAGACCGTGCCGGAGCATCGACAGCGCCTCCGCCACGGCCCGGCTCGGCCGGCGGATCCGCAGCATCCGGTCGCCGCGGACCAGCAGGGTCGGCTCCTCCTCGTGGACCGCCGGGGCGACCTCGACCGTGTCCAGCAACCGGAGGACGGGCTCACCCACCGGCGGCACGCGCACCGGGGCCGAGCGGGGCGAGCATCGCGACCCGGTCCAGGCTCGCGAGCACCCGGGCCGCGCCCGTCGGGCTGAGGGACGGGTGCATGGTCGCCGGCGAGAACGGCCGGCCGGCGAGGTGCGGGCGGACCATTCCGGCCACCCGCTCCGGGATCACCGCCCGGGCCCGGGTGCGGAGATTGGTGCAGACCAGCCCGGCCTCGCTGTCGAGCAGGTCCAGGTCCTCCACCGCCACCCGGAGCAGCTCGTCCGAACCGTACGCCCGGAGGACGGCCGGCCGGCCGTTGACCGTCTCGGCGAACGCCCGGTACTGGCGGTGCACCTCCGCCCGCTCCGCCGGGGTCATCGCCGGGTCGTTGCTGACCAGGTGGTTGAGGGCGTACTCGGCCTGGCCGGTGGTGGTCGCGGCCACGCCGACGTCCAGACCGAACAACTCGGGTGTCCGGCCGACCTGGGAGGAGCGGGTCGGCTCGAAGGGGAACACCGCCACCGCCCGCAGTCCCGGAGCGAACTCCCGCACGTCGGCCAGCGCGCCCATCGCCTCGTCGAACGTGGTGGTGGGCAGGTCCGGTATCAAGTTGATCACGAGTGGCAACCCGACATCGCGGGCGTCGGCCAGGAACCGGAGGTTCTCCTCCCGGTCGGCCGACTTGTGCACCAGCTTGAGCACCCGGGTGACGGTCGTCTCCATGCCAATGGTCAGGAACTCGCAGCCGGCCTCGACCATGAGGGCCAGCAACTGCCGATCGAATCGGCGGTCGACCATCGCGAACGAGCTCCACCGCAGGTCCAAGCCCTGCGCGAGGATGTCGGCGCACACCCTGCGGGCGAACGCCGGCGGGATCGACTCGGTGATGAAGCTGAACTTCGACACGCCGAAGGTGTCGGCCAGCGTCCGCAGCTCGGCGACGAAGCCGTCCGGACGGCGACCGCGGAATGGTGGGCTGCCGTCGTACAGCTCGACGAAGTCGCAGTAGTCGCACTTGCCCCAGTAGCAGCCGCGGGCCTGCGTGACGCCGAGGACCGGGTCGCCGAGCACGGCGAGCGCCGGTGCCGGATAGGCCGGGACCGGCAGCAGGTTGATGGCGGGCCCGGCGCCGGGCGGGACGTGCCGGACCGTGCCGGCGGCCCGGCAGGACACCCCGGGCACCACCTCCGGTCGCCACTGGCCCGTCGTCGCCTGCACGGCCAGCTGGTGCAACGGGATCTCGCCGTCGAACCGGACCACCGCGTCCACCGCGTCCCACCCGACCAGCAGCCGCTCGATCTCTGGCGGACTCATCAGGCTCAGCGCGGGACCGCCGAGGACGATCGGCGCCGCCGGCCGCAGTCGCTTGAGCTGCTCGGCGAGCTCCAGAGCCGGCAGCAGCTGCGGACCCATCGGGACCGAGATCCCGATCAGCGCGGTCGCCGGGGGCATCCGGGTGGCGAGTCCCGCCTGCTCGTAGAACTGCCGGTAGAGAGCCGCGCCCTCGACCGCGGCCGGATCGCGGTCCAGCACCCCCTCGTCCGGATCCACCACGTAATGCCGGGCGAGCAATTGCAGCACATGACCGTAGTCGGAGGACGGGCCGAAGCCGTGCCGCCCGTCCTCCTCGACCAGCTTGTGCCAGGACCTGGCGAGCCAGCGGCCGGCGGCCGCGGCGGTCGACTCCGCCGGCGGCGGGGTGCCGGCCAGCGGGACGCCGTCGACGGTGCTGCGCAACAGCCAGACCGCGAAGTCCTCGTTGAGGTCGGCCTGGTCGGCACGGAGGCCCTGCGCATGCAGGTAGGCGGCCAGCACCGCCGTCGACGGGTAGAAGCTGCCGAAGTTGGTCTCGATCAACGGTGGGAAGACGAGCCAGACGTCCGCGTCGGTGCCGTCCATGGGTGCTCCTCCTCGTGCCGGGCGGGGCCGGCTCACGACGCCGACGCTCCCGCGCAGGCCAGCAATCCGCTCCGGGTCACGGTCAGGCCGGGCAACCGGCGGCCGCGCAGGAACACGGCCCGTACCCGGACCAGCGGGATCCGCGGCAGCAGCGCGCACCACCGGGCCGCGACGTCCGCCCACAGCGGGTCGGCGGCGGCCGGGTCCGGGCAGCTCTCAGCGGCGTCCAGCAGGGCGTCGAGCACCTGGTCGGCAACCCCACCGCGTCGGGCGGCCGGGCCGGTCGATCGCCAGTCCGACAGCGAGCCGGCCGGGTGGCCGAAAGCCGGCAGGGTGAGCGAGTACAGCAGGCAGTAGTCCCGGGAGACCGTCGCCCGGACGTAGTCCTCGAACGACAACCGGGTGGTCGACACCAGCACCCCGAACGCGTCGCCGAGCTGCCCGGCCAGTTCTGTGACGAGCTCCGCGTTCGGCGCGAAATCCGCGTACGCGATGTCCAGCGGGCCGGTGACGCGGTCCGCCGGCGCGGTCGGGTCCTCGGGCGCGCCGGGCCCCAGGGCGGCGGAGCCCGGCCAGTGCCACGGCTCGGCCAGCTCGGCCGTGACGGCGGCGAACCGGTGGCGGTCCAGCAGCCCGGAGACCGCACGCCGGGCAGCGGCGGTGGCCAGCCAGGAGCGCGGCGCCCGCCGGCCGAGGTCCAGGGAGCCGAAGATGTCCACCGGTGCGGACACCACGTCCGTCCGCCCGGCGAGCCCCAGGACCTGCTCGACGCCGAACCCGGTGGGTGAGGTCGCGTCCAGTTCGCCCGCGTCGTACCGGCGGACCGTCTCGGCGGCCGAGGGCACGTGCACGAAGGCCACCCGCGCCGGTCCCGCACCGGCACCTGTGCGCTCCAGGACGATCCGGTCCGGCGTCCAGCTCGCGACGGTGAACGGCCCGAGCGACAGTGGCCGACCGCGCCGGTCGACACCCGGCCGGCGAGGAGCGAAACCGGGCGACGACAGCAGTTCGGTCGCGAAGGCGACCGGCCGGTCGAAGCGGTACTCCACGGTCACCGGGTCGACGATCCGGATCGGGGGCTCGGCGTCGGCGCCGGAGATGAAGGCGCGGACGCCGGCGGCGCGACCGCGGACGGCGTGCGTGAGTCCGGCCGCCAGATCCTCGGCGTGCAGCCGGCGTCCGTCGGACCAGCGCAGCCCGTCGTCCACGACGACCCGCCACCGGCGACCGCCGTCGAGGCGGCTCGCCCGCGTGGCGCAGCCCGGCCCGGTGCCCGCGTCGGCGGCGAACAGCGGCCTCAGCACTCCCTGCGCCACCAATCGGGCGCTGTAGTCAACGGACAACTGCGGGTCGCGCAGCAGCGGCATCGCGTCCAGGGAGATGGTCGCCGAGGTGATGGGGACTCCACGTGTCTCGTCGGGCGGGGTCCCGGGCGCCGGGACGCCCGGGACCTCACGTCGGCTAGCTGCGGCCGGCTAGCTGCGGTTGTGCATCGCCAGTTCCTCGTTGAGGCTCACGACGTCGAAGTTGAGGTCCTCGCTGACCGCGTCGAAGTCGAGGGCCTCCGAGCTGATGTCCGCGGCGACCGCGGCGGCGTTCTCCGGCATGTGCGCTCCATTCGTCGTTGCCGAGCAGGGAACCCGGGCGATGTGCGGCGGGAAGCGGCCGGGGGGCCACCACTGACCGAAGCACTCGGGGATGTCGACGTTGTCACGGCGCAGGCGTGCCAACAAGGAAATTGACGCACTGTCACGACATTCTCCTGATCGGAACACACCGTCGCGACCCGCCGGAGCGGACGGCGTCCCGGGCGACCGGAGGTGGGGTCCGGGTCGAGGAGCCCGGCAACCCCTGCGGAGCCGGTCGGGCGGCGACCCGCCAGGATGGCCGGGTGCTGACCGACTCGCTGGTGCCCGACGCCGAGGCCGACCGACTGGCGGACGCCCTGCGGACCGCCGGCTACGACGCCCGCGGGGTGCTCGACCTGTTGGGCGAGGACGCGACCGGGGCGCTGGCCCGCGGCGAGCGGGTGCCGGCGCTGCGGGCGACCACCGGCGGGTCGCCGGTGGAGACGCTGACCCGGCTGTTCCTGCTCGGCACCACCGAGCCGGCGGCGGCCGTGCGGGCCGCGATGCCGGTCAGCGGCCTGCTGGAGGCCGACGGCGACGGGTTCCGGGCGGCGGTCGACCTCCGGCCGTACGAGGACTGGTGGGTGGTCTCCGACCTCGGCACCGACGTGCGCCCCGGCCCGCTGCGGCCCGACCACGTCCTCGGGGTCGGCTCGGCGTCGATCACGCTGTCGCAGGCGACCCTGCGCCGCCCGGTCGGCACGGCGCTGGACCTGGGCACCGGCTGCGGCGTCCAGGCGCTGCACCTGTCCCGGCACGCCGGGGCGGTCACCGCGACCGACGTGCTCCCCCGGGCGCTGGCGATGGCCCGGCTCACCGCCCGGCTCAACGGGCTGGACTGGGACCTGCGGGCCGGCGACCTGCTGGAGCCGGTGCGGGGCGAGCGGTTCGACCTGGTGGTGTCCAACCCGCCGTTCGTGGTCGGTCCCGGCGACGGCGGCTTCGTCTACCGCGACAGCGGGCTGGCCGGCGACGAGGTCTGCCGTCGGCTGATCCGGCAGGCGCCGGGCGTGCTCGCCGACGGCGGCTGGTGCCAGCTGCTGGCGAACTGGGTGCACCGCGACGGCGAGCGCTGGGAGGACCGGCTGGCCGGCTGGCTGGACGGGCTGGGCGTGGACGCCTGGGTGTGGCAGCGGGAGGTCGCCGACCCGGCGCAGTACGCGGCGCTGTGGCTGGCCGACGCCGGCGAGCGGCGCTCCGGCGAGTACGAGGACCGCTACGCCCGCTGGCTGGACTGGTTCGCCGCGGCCGGGGTGGAGGCGATCGGCTTCGGCCTGGTCACCCTGCACCGGTCCGGCGCCGCGGTGCCGACCGTACGGATCGAGGAGGTGACGCAGCAGGTCGAGGAGCCGGTCGGGCCGCACGTGGCCGACTGGTTCGACCGGCTGGACGCGGTCCGGGACGCCGACCTGGCCGGGATCCGCTTCGGCCGGGCGCCGGACCTCCAGCTGGAGCAGGTCGCCTCCCCGGGGCCGGAGGGCTGGGCGGTGACCGCGCAGCGGCTGCGCCAGCCGCACGGGCTGCGCTGGTCGGCGACGGTGGACCCGGCGGTGGCGGCCCTGGTCGCCGGGTGCGACGGCAATCGGCCGCTGGGCGAGCTGGCCACGGTGCTGGAGTTGGCGTACGGGATCGACGCCGGGCAGGTGCAGCGCATCGTCCGCGGCCTGGTCGAGCAGGGCTTTCTCATTCCCCACTGAATCGGTAGGGTTCGGCCGTGCCGAGTGCCGCGTTGTGGCGGGACCGCGCCGTCGACCTGCTCCGCGTCGCGGCGTGTGCGTGTCCGCGCTCCTGACCCCGCCCACGCCACCCGCACCCGTTCCCCGGAGCATCCCCATGAGCACGTCCACCCTGTACGTCCACCCTGCCCTGATGTCGCTGGCCCCGGCGGTGACCGGCCGCGGCGCCTGGGCCGTCGGCGACCTGGCCCGGCTGACCCGGCTGCTGGTCGCCGACCTCCCCGGCGCCCTGCGCCGCGAGGCGGTCCACGACCCGGCGCAGCGGTGGTACCTCCGCCTCGCCCTCACCGAGGCGGTCGAGGTCTGGCTGCTGACCTGGACCCCGGGCCAGCACACCCGGCCGCACGACCACGGCGGCGCGGCCGGCTCGTACACCGTCCTGGACGGCGAGCTGACCGAGACCTGGCGGGACGCCCCCGGCCTCCCGGCCCGCCGCGGCGTGCGCGGGATCGGCGGCGGGGCGGCGTTCGGGCCGGAGCGCGTGCACCTCGTCGCGAACCGGGGCACCCCGAACGCGTCGAGCGTGCACGCGTACTCGCCCCCGCTGCTGCCGATGGGCGACGGCCAACTCGAGGAGCCGCCCGGATGAGCGTCGAGGACCTGCTGGCCGCCGCCCGGGCCGGGCTGGACCGGCTCACCCCGGCCGAGGCGGCGGCCGAGCCGGACGCGGTCCTGGTCGACATCCGGCCGGTCGCGTTCCGGGCCGCCGAGGGCGAGATCCCCGGCGCCCTGGTGGTGGAGCGCAACGTGCTGGAGTGGCGGTTCGAGCCGGGCGGCGAGTGGCGGCTGCCGCAGGCCGGGGCGGACAGCCGGGTCGTGGTGTTCTGCAACGACGGGTACGCGTCCAGCTTCGCCGCCGACACCCTGCGCCGGCTGGGCGTGCGCCGGGCCACCGACCTGGACGGCGGCTTCCGGGCCTGGGCGGCGGCCGGCCTGCCGACGGTGCCGGGCGGCACGCCGGCGGTGCCCTGACCGCAGCCCGATGTCCGGATCGACCGGTTGGCGACTCTTCCGGTACACCGGCGCCGGCGGGTCCCGACCGACCCGCCGGCGCCGGCTCGACCAACCTTCCCGGACGGGGCCGGCCTCACCCCTTAGAGTCGCGCGGTGCGTGCGGTGGTGGCCCGGGTGTCCTCGGCCAGCGTGACGGTGGACGGGGCGGTGACCGGCGAGATCGGCGCCGGCCTGCTGGTGCTGCTCGGCGTCACCCACACCGACTCGGCCGCGACCGCCGGCACGATGGCCCGCAAACTGCACGAGCTGCGGATCCTGCGCGACGAGCGGTCCGCCGCCGAGGTCGGCGCCCCGCTGCTCGTGGTCAGCCAGTTCACCCTGTACGGCGACGCCCGCAAGGGCCGCCGGCCGAGCTGGTCGGCCGCCGCCCCCGGCCACGTCGCCGAGCCGCTGGTGGACGCGGTGGTGGCGGGGCTGCGCGGGCGCGGGGCCGAGGTCGCCACCGGCGTCTTCGGGGCGGCCATGCAGGTCGCGTCGGTCAACGACGGGCCGTACACGGTCCTGCTCGAGGTCTGACGGGTCCGCCGCGATCGGGGACCACCGGCCGGGCCGGCGCGCCGAGAACTGTGAGATTGCTGAGCGCAGGGGTCAGCTCGGGGCTGCGGGGAACACCCCGTACCACGAAACGTTGAACTGACCGTACGACAGCACCCGAGCCCGGGAGTACAGTCCGTGACCCTTCCTCGCACCGATTCTGCCACGCCGCGCCGCCGTGCGTCGGTGGAGCCGCGGATCATGTCCCGGCCCCACCGTACGCAGCGTTCCGGGGCGCGGCCGGACGCGACCGGCACGCCGGCTGCCGTCGACGAGGTCGACGAGCGGCTGCCCGACCTGGACGAGCAGTCCGCGGCACTGTCCGCCGACCTGGTCCGGGTCTACCTCAACGAGATCGGCAAGGTGGCCCTGCTCAACGCCGAGCAGGAGGTCGAGCTCTCCAAGCGCATCGAGGCCGGCCTCTACGCCGACCACCTGCTGGCCGACACGACCAAGAAGATTCCCGCGGCCAAGCGCCGCGACCTGCAGGCGCTGGCGACCGACGGCCGCCGCGCCAAGGAGCACCTGCTGCAGGCCAACCTGCGGCTGGTGGTCTCGCTGGCCAAGCGCTACACCGGCCACGGGCTGCCGTTCCTGGACCTGATCCAGGAGGGCAACCTCGGCCTGGTGCGCGCGGTGGAGAAGTTCGACTACACCAAGGGCTTCAAGTTCTCGACCTACGCCACCTGGTGGATCCGCCAGGCCATCACCCGCGCGATGGCCGACCAGGGGCGCACGATCCGGCTGCCCGTCCACCTCGTGGAGCAGGTCAACAAGCTGGAGCGCACCCGCCGGCTGCTGCACCAGCAGCTCGGCCGGGACGCCACCGAGGAGGAGCTCGGCCTGGAGCTCGACATCACCCCGCAGCGGGTGATCGAGCTGCTGCAGCACGGCCGGGACCTGGTCAGCCTGGACCAGACCGTCGGTGACGACGAGGACGCCCACCTGGGCGACTTCATCGAGGACTCCGACGCCGCGGACGCGCAGGACGCGGTGGAGTTCGGCTTCATGCGCGAGCAGCTCGACGCGGTGCTGGACACCCTGGAGAGCCGCGAGCGGCAGGTGCTGCGGATGCGGTACGGGCTGGACGACGGCCGGCCGCGCACGCTGGACGAGATCGGCAAGGCCTTCGGGCTGAGCCGGGAGCGCATCCGGCAGATCGAGCGGGACACGATGGCCAAGCTGCGCCACCCGTCCCGGTCGAACGCGCTGCGCGACTACGTCGAGGGCTGAGCGCTCGGGGCCCTTTGGAGCCCCTCCCGAATCGAAGGACCCCGGCCGGGTGCCGGGGTCCTTCGCGTGTCAGGTCTCGCCGAGGCGGCGCGGGCCGGGGTCGACCCGGGCGGTCGGCGGGCCCACGGTGACCGTCGCCGACAGCACCGACAGGCCGGTCCCGCTGACCAGGACCGGGTTCAGCTCCAGCGCCAGCACCTCGGGCAGGTCCTCGGCCAGCCGGGACACCCGCAGCAGCAGGTCCCGCAGGGCGTCGGTGTCCACCGGCGCGGAGCCGCGGTAGCCGGACAGCAGCGGCGCCGCCCGCGGCGCGGCCACCAGCTCGGCGGCGTCCAGGTCCGACAGCGGCACCGGCGCGTACGCCCGGTCGCCGAACAGCTCGGTCGCCAGCCCGCCGACGCCGAAGGACACCAGCGCGCCGAACGACGGGTCGTCGAGCACCTCGACCACCGTGGCCACCCCGGGCGGGGCCATCCGCTGCACGACCACCGGCGCGCCGTCCGGGGCCGCCAGCGCGGCGACCGCGGCCCGTACCGCGGCCTCGTCGGCCAGGTCCAGGCGGACGGCGCCGAGGTCCTGGCGGTGCCGCAGGGCGGGCGCGGTGGCCTTCGCGGCGACCGGGTAGCCCAGCTCGGCCGCGGCGGCAGCCGCCTCGTCCGGGTCGGCGGCGACCCGCCGCTCCAGCACCGGCAGCCCGTACGCGCCCAGCAGCGCGCCGGCCTCGGCCGGGGTGAGCTGCCGGGTGCCGCGCACCGTCTCCACCACGGCCCGCGCCGCGGCGACGTCGACGCCGGGCAGCTCGGGGAAGGTGTCGGCGGGGCGGCGGCGCCAGGCGGCGTACCGGGCGGCGGAGGCCAGCGCCCGCACCGCCCGCTCCGGCGTCGGGTACGACGGCACCGAGCCCGGCAGCGCCTCCCCACCGGGGCCGCAGCGACGCAGCGGCACCGGCACGCCCCGGTGCCCCAGGAACGTGGTGAGCACCGGCACCCGGGAGGTCGCGGCGACCCCGGCCAGCGCGGCGGCGTAGTCGTCCCCCGGGGTCGCCAGGGCCGGGGCGAACACCACCACCACCGCGTCGGCCCGCTGCACCGCGTCCCGCACCCCGGCCGAGAAGGCCGGCACGTCCGCGTCCGGCCCGACATCGACGGTCGCCGTCACGTCCAGCCCGGAGGCCAGGCAGGCGTCGGCGACGAGCACGCCGAGCGCGGAGGAGTTCGTCACGGTGGCGACCCGGGAGCCGGTCGGCAGCGGCTGGTAGGCCAGCAGCTGCGCGACGTCGAACAGCTCGGTCAGGGTGTCGACCCGGATGACGCCGGAGTCCTCGAACAGCGCCTGCACGCGCTCCTCCGGCACCGGCACCGACCGCGCCGCCAGCGCCGGGGTGGACGCGCCGTACCGGCCGGTCTTCACCGCGACCACCGGCTTGGTGCGGGCGACCCGCCGGGCCAGCCGGGCGAACTTGCGCGGGTTGCCGAAGCTCTCCAGGTAGAGCAGGACCACGTCGGTGGCCGGGTCGCGCTCCCAGTACTGCAGCAGGTCGTTCCCGCTGACGTCGGCCCGGTTGCCCGCGCTGACGAACGTGGACAGGCCCAGTCCCCACCGGCTGGCGGCGGCCAGGATGGCCACGCCGAGCGCGCCGGACTGGCAGAAGAACCCGACCCGGCCCAGCCCCGGCGCGAGCGGCGCGATCGTCGCGTTGAGCCGGACCGCCGGGTCGGCGTTGACGACGCCCAGGCAGTTCGGCCCGACCACCCGCATGCCCTGCGCCCGGGCCGCCGCGACCAGCCGCCGCTCCGCCTCCCGGCCGGCGGCGTCCCGCTCGCCGAACCCGCCGGAGACCACCACGACCCCGCGGACGCCCTTCCGCCCGCACTGCTCGACCACCTCGCCGACCATCGCCGCCGGCACCGCGACGACGGCCAGGTCGACGTCGTCCGGCACGTCCAGCACCGACGGGTACGCCCGGACGCCGCCGACGTGCCGGGCCCCTGGGTGCACCGGGTAGACCGGGCCGGCGAAGCCGTACGCCATGAGGTTGGCGAACACGACGTGGCCGATCTTGGCCGGGTCGGTGCTGGCCCCGATCACCGCGACCGAGCCCGGGGTGAGCAGCCGCTCGATCGACCGGGCCTCGGCGCGGCGCTCCCGCTCGGCCGCCACCGCCCGGGACTGCTCGGTCGGCGCGATCGGGAAGGTCAGCTCGACCACGCCGGAGTCGTACTTGTAGTCGGCGGTGTAGCCGGCGTCGGTGAAGACGCGGATCATCTTCGCGTTCTCGGCCAGGACCTCGGCGACGAAGCGCTGGATCCCGCGCTCCCGGGCGGCCGCGGCCAGGTGCTCCAGCAGCACCGAGCCGATGCCGCGGCCCTGGTGCTCGTCGGAGACCACGAACGCGACCTCCGCGTCCGGCCGGGCGCCGAGCCGGTCGTACCGGCCGACGCCGATCAGGTCGTCGCCGAGCACCGCCACCAGCGCGACCCGGTCCACGTGGTCGACGTGGGTGAAGTGGTGCAGGTCGCGCTCCGGGATCCGCGGGTACGGCCCGAAGTAGCGCAGGTAGCGGGTCCGCTCCGACAACCGGCCGTGGAACGCGACCAGCGCGTCGGCGTCCTCGGGCCGGATCGGCCGCAGGTGCACGACGCCCCCGTCGGAGGCGACGACATCGGCCTCCCACCCCGCCGGGTACGGCACGGGCGGCACGGCGGCGGTCATCTCAGTCCCTCGGGTCGTCGGGGTCCAGGCCGTGCAGCGGGAAGACCGCCCGCCGGGTCGCGGCGACCGCGCGGGCCAGCGCGCTGTCCTCCCCCGGCTGCCAGGCCGACCAGGCCAGGTCGGCGGCGGCCGGGTCCCGCTCGGTCATCGCCCGCGGCGGCGGCGTGCGCAGGCCGCGCTCGCGCACCTCGGCCCGCCACTCCTCCGGCACGGGGCAGCCGGGCTCCACCCGCTGCCCGACGGCCTCGGCCAGCAGGTGGGTCCACGCCCGCGGCACGCATCGGACCAGGCCGTACCCGCCGCCGCCGAACGCGACCCACCTCCCGCCGCAGAGCTCGTGCGCCAGCTCGTGCAGCACCATGTACGACCGGCGCTGGCCGTCCACGGTGAGCGCCAGCTCGGCCAGCGGGTCCTCGTGGTGGGTGTCGCAGCCGGCCTGGGTCACCAGCACCTGCGGCCGGAAGGCCCGCAGCACCGAGGGCACCACCGCGGCGAACGCCCGGTGCCAGCCCTCGTCGGTCGTGCCGGCCGGCAGCGCGACGTTGACACTGGTCCCGGTCGCGTCGCCCCGACCCAGCTCGTCGGGGAACCCGGTGCCCGGGAACAGCGTCAGTGGACTCTGATGAAGGCTGACGGTGAGCACCCGGGGATCGGCGTAGAAGGCCGCCTGCACGCCGTCGCCGTGGTGCACGTCCACGTCGACGTACGCGACCCGCTCGGCACCGAGCTCCAGCAGGCGGGCGATGGCCACCGCCGGGTCGTTGAACACGCAGAATCCCGACGCCCGGGACCGCATCGCGTGGTGCAGCCCGCCGGCGATGTTCACCGCGTGCTGCGCCCGGCCGGACCAGACCCGCTCGGCGGCGAGCACGGAGCCACCGGTGACCAGCGCGGAGGCCTCGTACATGTGCGGGAAGACCGGGTTGTCGGTGGAGTCGAACCCGTGCCCGACCCCCCGGGGCCGGGTCGGCGCGGCCCGGACCGCGTCCAGGTAGGCCGGGTCGTGCACCAGCGTCAGCTGTTCCTCGGTCGCCGGGCGCGGTCGGACGACCGTGACGCCCGGATGGTCGAGCACCCCGAGCCCGCGGGCCAGCGACATCGTCAGCGCCAGCCGGATCGGGTTCATCGGGTGCTCGACACCCCAGTCGTAGGACAGGAACTCGTCGTCCCAGACGACGGTGACCGAGTCACTCACGCAGCCGACGCTACCGGCCGGCGATCCGGGACCCGGCATGATCACTCTGGGCAACCGGAAACGACATGCGGGGGTTGCCTGCCTCGTCCCGTTTCACCCCGTAGGCTGAGCCCTCGTTGCGCACGGTGGTCGTGGGCCGAGAGCCGGAAGACAACCCATCGTTGCGCCGGACGTCGGCATGTGACCCGCCACATGCCGGCAGGCACCCTGAGAGAGGATCGGTAGATGAGGGCCCGACGGATCCTGGCAAGCCTCGCCCTGTTGCTCGCCGCGAGCACGGCGGCCGCCTGCGCCCAGGTCGTGGAAGGCACCGGCACGGTCGCCGCCGACATCCCGGCCGGATCGGGCGGTCTCGGCGGGACCCCCACCCCGTCCGCCACGATGATGCCGTCCTCGTCGCCGACCGGCGACGAGGACGGTGGCGACGCCACCGCCACCAGCACCCCGTCCGCGTCGTCCAGCGGGTCCGACTCCACCGAGACCAGCCCGGTCTGCCAGGCGATGGACAAGAAGGCCGTCGAGGACGCGTTCGGCACCACGGTGTCCTTCGGCCGGTCGCAGAGCAGCGGGTGCCAGCTCCGGGCCGAGGACGGCCGGTCCATGATCATCGCCGTCTTCGACTACCTGAAGCTCAGCGAGTACAAGAAGGCCGACTCGACCGACCTCACGGTGGCCGGCAAGCCGGCGGTCAAGACCTCGACCACGATCATCTACGTGGCCCGCAGCAGCGACCCGGAGGCCGCCGGCCTGATCGCGGCGTACTTCGCCGGCCTGCGGGAGGGCGGCGACGCGATCGCGGTCAAGGTCCTGGAGCAGGTCGTCCCGAAGTTCCCGAAGTAGGCGGTCCCGCTCCCCGGCCCGTCCTGCCGCCCCGGCAGGGCGGGCCGGCGCGTGTCCGGCGCCCCGCAGCCGATCGGGGCGCTTCCCGCAGCCGGCCGGACAGTCCTCGGGCCGGTCGCTGCTCCGGGCCGGTCACTGCTCCGGGCCGGTCAGTCCTCCGGGCCGGTGGCGACGGGGCGGGTGGGGTCGGCCACCCACTCGCTCCACGACCCGGGGTAGAGCGCGGCCGGGATCCCGGCGACCTCCAGCGCCAGCACCGCCTGCGCCGCCGTCACCCCGGACCCGCAGTACGCGCCGACCGGCCGGGCCGGCTCCACGCCGAGCGCCGCGAACCGCTCCCGCAGCGCCGCCGCCGGCAGGAAGCGGCCGTTCCCGGCGACGTTCCCGCTGGTCGGTGCGCTGCGCGCGCCGGGGATGTGCCCGGCCACCGGGTCCACCGGCTCCACCTCGCCGCGGTACCGGGCGGCCGCCCGTGCGTCCAGCAGCACGCCCCTCGCCGGCAGCGCCGCCGCTCCGGCCGCGTCCAGCACCGGCATCCCGCCCGGCCGCACCACCACGTCCCCCGGCACCGGCGCGGGCACCTCGGTGGTCAGCGGCAGGCCGGCGGCCACCCACGCCGCGATCCCGCCGTCCAGCACGCGGACGTCGGTCAGCCCGGCCCAGCGCAGCAGCCACCACGCCCGGGCCGCGCTGCTCCCGTCGGCGTCGTCGTACGCGACCACGGCGCTGTCCGCCCGGACGCCCCACCGACGCAGCGCCGCCTCCAGCGCGGGCGGCTCGGGCAGCGGGTGCCGGCCCCGGGTCCGGTCGCCGGCCGGGGCGGCGAGGTCGGTATCCAGGTCGACGGCGACCGCGCCGGGCAGGTGCCCGCCGGCGTACAGCTCGGCCGGCGACGGGCCGCCCAGCCGCCACCGCACGTCGAGCAGGACGGGCCCTGCGGTGCCCGCGGCGGCGAGCCGTGCCAACTCGGTGACGTCGATCAACGGATTCTCGGACTGCATTCGGTCATCGTGGCCCACGCCCGGCGTCCCGCCACACGTACTCGCTGGTCGGGTCGTACCATTCGGTGGGACCAGCCGGAGGACAGTTGAGCCATCACAGCGACTTGATCGACACCACCGAGATGTACCTCCGTACAGTTTATGAACTGGAGGAGGAGGGTGTCGTACCGCTGCGCGCCCGGATCGCCGAACGACTCAAGCAGAGTGGCCCGACCGTCAGCCAGACCGTCGCACGGATGGAGCGGGACGGCCTGATCACGGTCGAGGGCGACCGCCACCTGGAGCTCACCGAGGAAGGCCGCAAGCACGCCACCTCGGTCATGCGCAAGCACCGGCTCGCCGAGTGCCTGCTGATCGACGTCATCGGCATGGAGTGGGAGGAGGTGCACATCGAGGCCTGCCGCTGGGAGCACGTCATGTCCGACTCGGTGGAGCGCCGGATCGCCGCCCTGCTGGGTGCGCCGACCACCTGCCCGCACGGCAACCCCATCCCCGGACTCGACGAGCTCGGGACCCTGCCCGTCGCGCCGGACAACGGGCCGCTGGTCACCCTGGAGCAGGCCGCCACCAGCGGCTCGGAGACGGCGGTGGTCCGCCGGATCAGCGAGCAGATCCAGCCGGACGCGGAGGTCCTGCGCGGCCTGCGCTCGGCCGGCGTACAGCCGGGCCGGACCGTCAAGATCGTCCCCGACGGCCGTGGGCTGCTGCTCACCACCGACTTCGGCGCCACCACCGTGGACGACCTCACCGCGCGGCACGTCTTCGTCACCCTGGCCTGATCGGCCGGCTCGGCCGGGCGGCACGCCGCCCGGCCGAGCAGCCGGCGGGTCCCGTCGAGCTGCCCAGGTCCTGTCGAGCTGCTCAGGTCCTCTTGAGCCGCGCAGGCCCGGTCAGCTGCTCAGGGTCCCGCGCAGCACGCTGTCCTGGGAGTGGGTCTGCTCGCCGTCGTACCGCTCGGCCGAGATGTCCACCACCCGGAACGTGCCCAGGTCCATCGTGGCCGGCAACGGCAGCGAGGCCGACGCGTCGGGTCCGAGGGTGCCCACCGACACCATCCGGCTGGTGCCGTCGAACACCCAGACCTCGTAGTAGCCCTCGGGCGATGGCAGCCCGGCCGCGGTGACCTCGAGCCGCGGTCCGGCGGCGGCCTGCACCACCACGGCCCGCCCGGTCACCCCACCCGGGCCGCCGGACACCGGCCCGAGGCTGGCCGAGGCGCTCGCGACGACGACCGCCGGCGCGTCCTCCTCCCAGGGCCGGACCGCGGCCAGGGTGCCGACGACCCCGACGGCGGCGGCCGCGACCGCGGCGATCGCGATGCTCCCCCACCGCCGCAGCGGCAGCACCCGGGCCTCGGAGTTGCCCGGGGGCGTACCCGGCCCGTCCGGAGAACGGTGTCGGCCGCCTCGACCTGGTCCGGTCGCCGTCGGGCCTGTAACCGTAGGGCCCGTCGCGGTCGGACCGGTCCAGCCGGTGGAGTCGCCCGGACCGCTCGAGCCGGCCGGGCCTGTCGATCCGGTCGGGTCGCCCGGATCGTCCGGGCGGCTGTGGCCCGGAAGGCCGCTGTGCCGAGCCGGTGCCCCGTGACCGTCCGGGCCGGCCTGATCGGCCAGCCGGCTCCGGTCGGCCTGCGGGCTCCGGTCGGCCGGCCGGCTTCCATCTGCCTGTCGGCTTCCGCCGGCCGGCCGGCCGTGGTCGCCGCGGCCACTCCGGCCGGTCGGTCCGGTCAGCGTTGCTGATCCGCCCGCATCGACCGGCCCGCTGGGCTCGGTCGGCCCGCCCAATCCCCTGAGGTCGCTGGAGCGGCCCGGGTCAGCCGGGTCAGTCAGGCGGCTGGAGCCGCTCCGGCGGCCCGGCCCGGTGACATCGCCCGGGTCGGTGACGTCGCTCGGCCCGGCGACGTCGCTCGGGTCGGTGAAGCTCGGGACCGGCAGGGTGGAACGCGGCGCCGGCAGGTCGGCGGACAGGTGCGACCGGCGCGCCGTCGTGGGCCCGATACCGGCCTCCGCGACGATCCGGTCCCAGACCGCAGCGGGCGGCGCCGACATCCCGTCGCGGAACTCGACGGTCTCCCGGGCCAGCCCGATGGTCTCCCGCAGCGACCGGAGTTCGTCCCGGCAGGCGACGCACCGCTGGAGATGGTCGGTCGTCGCCGCGTCCTCGGCGTCGCCGAGGGGCTCACCGAGGGCCAGAAGCGTCAGCTGGTCTGGATCCACGTGCTGCACCGTCCACCTCCCATCGCGTCCTCAGCCGCGCCAGTCCCCGGCGCAGGTGACTCTTGACCGTTCCCAGCGGCAGGCCGGTGACCCCGGCGATCTGCACGTGCGTCAGATCGTCGAAGAACGCCAGCTCCACCACCCGCCGCTGCTCGTCGGTCAGCTGCCGCAGTTCGTCCGCGACGACCAACCGGTCGAGCACCCTCTCGGGTACGGGCTCTTCCGAGTATCCGACTCCAGCCTCCCGAACGGCAGCGGCGGCCGCTCCTTCTTCCCGTCGCAGCACCCGCAGCCGGTCGACGACCTGCCGCCGGGCGATGCCCAGCAGCCACCCGGCGAGCGTGCCGCGCGCCGGGTCGTAGGTCTCCCGCCCCCGCCAGGCGGCGACGAACGTGGCTTGGGTCACGTCCTCCGCCTCATGGTGTGCACCCAGACAGGACAGGCCGAGCCGGTGCACCAGCCCGCCGTAGCGTTCGTACAACTCCCGCAAAGAGGTTTCGTCCCCGCCCCGGAACCGCTCGGCCAGCAGCCGCTGGTCCTCGGGCAGGTCCGCGATCCCGGTCACCGGCGTCCCCCCGCGACCGCGGCACCGCCGGCGGCTGTCCGGGCAGGGTTCATCGACGCAGCGGTCGAGCGGTGTGCCGTACGGACCGGCCGGGCAGCCGGCCCTGAGCGGGTCCCGACGGACACGCCGGCAGCCGGGCCCAGCTGTCGTCGGTGTTCCATCAGCTCCATCCCTCGCAGCACGCTGGTGCCCGTACACCTTGCCGTTACAGGCGGACCACCGCCAGCCCCTGGACCCGGCCGACCGCGGGGCCGGGGACGGCCGGAGGCGTCGACACTGCGACCCGGTTAGGGTCGAGATCCGACGTCGTGGCAGAAGGGGTAGCAGCATGGCGGAACAGGACCCAGCGCACCGTGAACAGCAGCCCAGCGCCGCCGCGACCGGTGCGGGGGACGAGGCAACGGGATCCCGGCATGGCGGCACTCCGTTCGACGACCTGAGCGAGTTCGTCGCGCTACGGCGGCTCGGCGGCCTCGCGATGTCGCCGGACGGCATCCGGCTGGTGACCACGGTCGCGGAACTGTCGCCGGACCGGAAGCGCTACTCGACGTCGCTGTGGGCGATCGATCCGCGCGGCCAACGCGACGCGCGCCGGCTGACCCGGTCGGCACCCGGCGAGACCCAGCCGGCGTTCCTGCCGGACGGCCGGCTGCTGTTCGCCTCGCGTCGACCGGACGCCCAGGCCAAGCCGGCGGACGACAGCGAGGACCGCACCACCCTGTGGCTGCTCCCGGAAGCGGGCGAGGCGCGCCAGGTGGCCCGCCGCGCCGGCGACATCGATGCCGTGGCGGTGGCCCGCGACTCGGGCGACGTCGTGTTCACGGCGTCGGCGCTGCCGGGCACGACCGCGGTGGAGGAGGACGAGGAGCGCCGCCGCTCCCGCAAGGACGCGGGCGTCACCGCGATCCTGCACGAGGGGCACCCCATCAGGTTCTGGGACCACGACCTCGGACCGGCCGAGTCGCACGTGCTCCTCGGCGGCACGGTGCCGATCGGCGACGGCCGGCTCACCGAGGTCCGGGACGTCACCCCGGACGCCGGCGGGCGGGTCCTCGAGGGCCTCGCGGTCTCTCCGGACGGCGGCACCGTCGCCGCCGGCTGGCGCGTGAGCGAGGGCCGCGCCGTCAACCGCATCGCCCTGGCCCTCATCGACACCGCCAGCGGCGACCGACGGATCGTCGGCGACCAGGGCCACATGCTGTTCGACCCGTCGTTCGCCCCGGACAGCCGCCGGCTGGCCTGTGTGCGCGAGACGTTCGGCGACTGGAACACCGTGCCGCACCGCACGCTGGTCATGATCGACCTCGGCACCGGCGAGGCCGACGACCTGCTGCCCGGCACATCGCTGTGGCCCGGCCAGCCGATCTTCTCCCCCGACGGGACCGTCCTCTACTTCGCCGCCGACGAGAACGGGCGCGCCCCGATCTTCCGGCTCGACCTGTCCACCGGCGCGGTGCTGCGACTGACCGCCGCCGGCGCGTACACCGACCTCGTCCTCAGCCCGGACGGCACCGCCCTGTACGCGTTGCGCTCCGCCGTCGACTCCCCGGCGCGTCCGGTCCGGCTCGACCCGGGGACCGCCGACCAGGACCCGGTCTTCCTGCTCGGCCCGCAGGACGACGTCCCGCTGCCGGGCACGCTGACAGAGGTCACGGCCACGGCGGAGGATGGCACGCCGCTGCGCGCCTGGCTGGTGCTGCCGGTCGGCGCGTCCGCGCAGGCGCCCGCGCCGCTGCTGCTGTGGGTCCACGGCGGCCCGCTGAGCAGCTGGAACGCCTGGTCCTGGCGTTGGAACCCGTGGCTGATGGCGGCCCGGGGCTACGCCGTGCTGTTGCCGGACCCGGCGCTGTCCACCGGCTACGGCGACCAGTTCCTGCAGCGGGGCTGGGGTGCCTGGGGTGGCCGTCCGTTCACCGATCTGATGACGGTGACGGACGCCACGCTGGAACGTCCGGAGATCGACGGGACCAGGACGGCGGCGATGGGCGGCTCCTTCGGGGGCTACATGGCCAACTGGATCGCGACGCAGACCGACCGCTTCCGGGCGATCGTGACCCACGCCAGCCTCTGGCACCTGGACGCGTTCGCGGGTACGACGGACGAGCCATCGTTCTGGCACCGCGAGTTCGGCGACCCGTTCGACAAGCCCGAGCGCTACCTGGAGAACTCGCCGCACCTTCGCGTGCAGGACATCCGCACGCCGATGCTGGTGATCCACGGTGACCGCGACTACCGGGTCCCGATCGGCGAGGCGCTGCGGCTCTGGAACGACCTCGGGCGGTTCTCGGTGCCGGCGAAGTTCCTGTACTTCCCGGACGAGAACCACTGGATCCTCGCCCCCGGCAACGCCAAGGTCTGGTACGAGACGATCGGGGCGTTCCTTGCCGAGCATCTCCTCGACCAGCCCTGGCGGCGCCCCGACCTGCTCTGATCGCCGCAGGTTCCCTGCCGGTAACATCGGGGTGATCTCGCGAGCCGGCGTCGTCTCGCTCCTGTCAGTGAGTCGACTCCAGACCTCGGGAGCTGAAACATGGTCGCCAACCCCTGGGGATTTCTGCGTCTCGCCCGTGCCGAGGCGCCGAAGCGTCCCGTCGCCGAACGGCTCCTCGACTGGGACCCGGTCTACGGCCGGCCGGCTCCGGGGGACGTCAAGGTCCAGGCCAGCCGGTGCATGGACTGCGGCGTGGCGTTCTGCCACGCCGGCTGCCCGCTGGGCAACCTCATCCCGGAGTGGAACGAGCTCGTCGCCGAGGACGACTGGCGTGAGGCCATCGAGCGCCTGCACGCGACGAACAACTTCCCCGAGTTCACCGGCTGGCTGTGCCCGGCGCCGTGCGAGGCGTCCTGCGTCCTCGCGATCAACGCCGAGCCGGTCGCGATCAAGCAGGTCGAGCTGGCGATCATCGACCGGGCCTGGGACGAGGGCTGGGTCGGCGGCCGCCGTCCCGCGGAGAGCACCGGCAAGCGGATCGCGGTCATCGGCTCGGGGCCGGCCGGCCTGGCCTGCGCCCAGCAGCTGACCCGGGTCGGCCACCACGTCACGGTGTACGAGCGGTCCGACCGGCTCGGTGGGCTGCTGCGCTACGGCATCCCGGACTTCAAGATGCCCAAGGAGCTGATCGACAAGCGGCTCGCCCAGCTCGTCGAGGAGGGCATCGAGTTGCGCGCCGGCGTCGACATCGGTGGCGAGGGCGGTCCCGACCCGGTGGAGCTGCGGGCCGGCGTCGACGCCGTGGTCCTGGCCACCGGGGCGCTCGACCCCCGCGACCTCGAGGTCCCGGGCCGGGACCTCGACGGCGTCCACCAGGCCATGGATTACCTGCCGCAGGCCAACCGGGTTCGGACCGGCGACCTGACCACCCCACCGATCGACGCCGCCGGCAAGCACGTCGTGATCATCGGTGGCGGCGACACCGCGGCGGACTGTCTCGGCACCGCGAACCGGCAGGGCGCGCTGGACGTCACGCAGCTGGACCACAACCCGCGCCCGCCGGCGGCCCGGGACATCACCGCGAACCCGTGGCCGCAGTGGCCCAAGGTCCACCGCACGTCGGCCGCCCACGAGGAGGGCGTCATCGAGTCGTGGGCCCGGGAGGCCGTCGCCTTCCTCGGCGACGACGCGGGCCACATCCGCGCCGTCCTCGTCGAGGAGGTGCAGACCGTCCGCGTCGACGGGCGACGGGAGTTCCGTCCGGTGCCGAACAGCCGGACCGAGATCCCGTGCGACCTGCTGCTCGTCGCCGCGGGCTTCCTCGGCACCGAGCGAGGCTCTTTGCTGGACCGGCTCGGTGTCCAGGTGGATCCGGAACGCGGTTCCCTCCGGTTGCGCGGCAGCTGGGAGACGAGCGCCGAGGGTGTCTACGCCTGCGGCGACGCCACCCGCGGTGCCAGCCTCGTGGTGTGGGCGATCGCCGAGGGCCGGGCCTGCGCCGCCGCTGTGGACACGGCGCTCACCGGCCGCACGGAGCTGCCGGCGCCGGTCCGCCCGGGAGCCCGGCCGCTCTGAGTCCGGCTCGGGGAACCGGCGCACCAGCCGGCCGAGAAGCGACCTGAGAGCGGCCCGCAGCCCGCCTGTCCGGCGGGTCACGACGGTCCGTCGGAGGTGCGGTCGGCCAGGGACGGCAGGTCGCCGGGCCGCAGCCGGGCGGCCAGCATCGTGTCGAGCATCGCGGCCGGTCGGTGGGTGCCGTCCGCGGACCGCACGGCGTCGACTGCGCCTCGCGCCAAGGCGGCGTCACCGGTCCGCCACGCGCTCCAGGCGAGCAGGAACAGCGGCTCCGCCCGGTAGGGCGGCTCGGCGTGCTCGGCCAGGTGCCGCCACAGCCCGACCCAGTCGGGATGGCGGTCCTGCTCGACCCGCAGCCAGCACCGGTCCCGGACGACCCGGTCCACCAGGGCGACGAGGAGCCCGGCCGTGTCGGTCCGGGACAGTCCCGATCCGGCCACGGCCGAACGGGCGGCGCCGAACCGCGCCGTCACCTGCTCGCGCCACGGTCCAATGCCGCCGTCGCGGACCACCCGCGTGACGAAGTGCAACTCCGCTCGCTCCAGGGCCGCCGCCACCCATCCCGGCGGCATGCCGAGATTCGGCACCTCGGTCCGGGGAAGACCGGCGCGCGGCGGCGGAACGGCGCCGGTCGGGCGGACCTCGGAACGGTGAGTGGCTCGCGTCGTCATGGGTCGACCGTGCCGCGCAGGGCCCCTCGGTCGCCATGCCCCGGACGTGATCTGTGGACGGCGACCGAGCCTGTGGATGGTCGTTCGACAAGGTCGGCAGGAGGTGTCCGGGGGTACCGCTCGGGTAGGGGCACCGGGCCGACGACGGAAGGAGACACCATGACCAGCCCGGACACGGACGCGGCCGAGGAGTTCGCCGAGGAGGTCGGGGTCGACCCGACGCAGGAGGAGATCAACCAGTACCGCCGGCTGGAGGGCGACGAGGACGTCGAGGAGCCCCCTGCCGCCATCGAGGATTCGCCCGCCGGCTGAGCGCCTCCGGTCGCTCACCACGTCGGCACGTCGATCGATCGGGCGGCCAGCCACTCGCCGGGACGGAGCGTGGGCAGCAGCCAGCAGCTGATCCGCGTCCCCGGCCCGACCGTCGACGCCGCCTCCCAGCCGGCGGTCCAGCGGGAGTCCGCGTCGCTGAGCACGGTCTCCCACCGTGAGGTGGCCACCACGGTCACCTCCCGGCGAACGACCCGCGTCCAGCCGTCGAGCAGTTGCCGCTCGCCGGGCGGCAGGGACGTGCCTCGGGCGGCGAGGTAGCCACCGATCATCGCTCCCCAGCGCTGCCGTCCCTGCACGTATGGGTGGACCAGCCGGTAGGCCGGGCTCCGCTGGGCGCCGGACCACTGCCGCCGCGCCCACCGGGCGACGCGGTGCCGGAGCCACCGCGCGTGCGTGACGCCGGCGAGCCGCGACCGCTCGCACTGCCGGCGCGCCGAGCAGCCCAGGACGCAGCGCAACGCGCCCCACTCGTGGTCGGCGTGGGCCAACCCGAGCCGCACCACCAGGGACCAGGCCACGTCAGGTCGACCGCAGTCCTCGGCCAGCTCGGCCGCGCACTCGATCGCCGGCCGGCGGAACTCGCCGGCGCGGATGGTCTCGAGCAGAATCTGCAACGCGTCCGCCGCCGCGTCCCGCCGGGCCAGCGCCACCGCCAGCAGGATCGCCGGTCCGACGTCCCGAGGAAGCCGGGCCAATCCCATCAGCAGTCGCCACAGCGCCTCACCTTCGTCGGCGACCCACCATCCGTACCGGCAGACGTCGTCGTCGAGCAGGCAGTCGAGAAGGGCCCGGAGGACGCCGTCCGCAGGTCGCGCGCCGGACCCGGCGTGCTCGCGGGCGGCCTCGGACAGGAACAGCAGCCGCGAGGCCACCTCCGGTGCCGTGTCCAGGTCGGTCGCCGCGGCCCGGACGAACCGGGCCCGCTGCTCCGGACTGCGCGACATGCTCATGCCGGCACAGTGCTCGGGACCGCTGGGCCGGGGAACCCGCACGAGCACATCTGTGGACGACGGATCCGCCTGTGGACAGCTGTTTGCGGACGTTCCCGCGGCTGCCGTACGACTGTCGCGTGCCCGCTCCCACCGCTCCCGTCGCCCGACTGCCGCGCCGGCGAGCCGCCGCCCGGCGACTCACCGCGGGTCCGTGGTGGACGGCGCGTCGGGCGATGTCCTCACTTCGCGTCGGCGTAGTTCCGGACGATGCGGCCCTCGAAGGGGAAGCGCACCGGCGTCGACCCGAAGAGCAGCCGGGTGGCCTCCTGCGCCGCTTCCTGGGCCGCGCCCGCCGCCTCGGTCGCGACCTCATCCGGGCAGTGCAGCACCACTTCGTCGTGCTGGAAGAAGACGATCTCCGCCCCGGGCGCGACACCGGCGAGCAGTCGGCGCCGCAGCGCGGCCAGCAGCACCGCGGTCCAGTCCGCCGCGGTGGCCTGGACGACGAAGTTCCGGGTGAAGCGGCCGCGGTCACGCGCGGTCTGCCGGGCCCTGGACTGATCGGCGGCGCTCGCACCGGGCAGCGACGCGCGCTCCTGCGCCTCCTGCCAGCCGCGGGACGGCGGCGGGCACGTCCGGCCGAGGAGGGAGCGGACGACACGGCCGGTCTCCCCGTCGCGCGCCGCTGCCTCGACGTACGCGACCGCGACGGGGAACCGGCGGCGCAGCGCCCCGATCACCGGAGCGGCATCGCCACTGGTGGCCCCGTAGAGGGTGCCCAGCATCGCGACCTTCGCCCGAGACCGGTCGCCGTCGAAGGCGACCGCGGCCAGCGCGGAGTAGAGGTCGGTGGCCGCCGCGGCCTCCGCCATCCGGTCGTCACCGGCCAGCGCGGCCAGGATCCGGGGTTCCAGCTGCGCTGCGTCCGCCACGATGAGTTGGTGGCCCGGGTCGGCGATGACGGCCCGGCGCACGGCGTGCGGGATCTGCAGTGCCCCACCGCCGCGAGTGGCCCAGCGACCGGAGACCACTCCCCCGACGATCCAGTCCGGGCGGAAACGGCCGTCGCGGATCCAGGTCTCCAGCCAGGCCCAACCGTTGGCGGCGTGGAGCCGGGCCAGCTCCTTGTACTCCAGCAGCGGCGCCACCGCCGGGTGGTCGAGACGGCGCAGCACGTGCGAGCGGGCGGAGCTGATCGGCAGCCCGGCCCGGGTGAAGGCCTGGACGACGTCGGCCGGGGAGTCCGGGTTGACCCGCCGACCGTCGAACGCGGCGGCCACCTGATCGGCCAGTTCCGTCAGCCGGCGCGGCGGCAGGCCCGCGGGCGGGCGCGGGCCGAGCAGTTCCGCCAGCACGGCATGGTGGACATCCACCCGCCACGGCAGGCCCGCGCGGGTCATCTCGGCGGCGACCAGAGCGGAGGCGGACTCGGCCGCGACCAACAGGTGCAGCCCGGACTGCGGGACGGCCGCCAGCCGCCGGAGTTGGTCGGCGTGCACGGCGACGGCCGCGTCGACGGGAGCGGCACCACCGGGGAGCTCGGTGACCCGGGCGCCGAACAGCGCCTGCTGGGCCTGGCGAGCGGCCGGCGCGGCGTCGTCGGGAACGGGCAGACCCATGAGGCGGGCCCACGCCGCCGCCAGCGACCGTGGCGCACCCCAGTTACCGGCGTACGCGATCAACAGTCCCTCGGTGAGGGTCAGATCGACACACCGCCGCAGCACCACGTCGGCCTCGAGCAACCTCGGGTAGAGGTCACCGGCGGCCGGCAGGACCCAGCGTGGTCCGTCGGCGCGCTCACGGTCGGCGACGGCACGGACGAGGTCGTCGACCTTCTCGACCGGGCCGAGGGGCTGACCGGCGTCGTCGAGGGCACGCACCCAGCCCGCGTCGCTGTCCTGCTCCGGAACGACGACGCAGCGCACCATGCCATCATTCGCCGTCCCACTGACGGTTCCGCTCAGCGGGCCGGAGTCGGCGGTGCGGACGCGGGCGTCGGGCGGCCGGTCCGGCCCACGAGGAGTGCTTCGACCTCGGCCAACTCCCGGCGGAGCCAGCGGACCAGTTCGAGCCGGTCACGGAGCTGCTCCGGCGACGGCGGCGCTCCGCGGCGTACCCGGGTGAGCGAGGTCAGGACCTGGTGGACGGCCGCGGTCAGGTCGGTGTCGTCCGCCGTCTCGTCGCTGTCCCCCTGTGCCGTCGTCATGAGAGGAGTTCGTCACCGAGGGGGTTCGTGGATTGGTTCGGTCCTGCGCGCGGTCGCCCCGCGCCGCCGGCACTCCCCGGACGGCGGACCCGTCGAGGCTCACCGGGCAGGACCCGACCGACGACCCGGCGGGCACGGTCGACCGGCACGGGGACGGCCGGCACGGGAGGTGGCCGGCGACTCGCCGGGTGCCATCTCGAACTTCGGCCGGATCCCACCGGATCGGCTCCGACCGTGGATCATTCAGTGGTGACCAACACCGCGGAGGCCGGTCCGTCGACGCACGACGTCGAGGCGGCCGCGCCGGGACCCGACGGCCTGCCCCCGGTCGGGCTGCCCGCTACGCCGGCCACCAGCTCGCCCTACCCGCCGATCGGCGACTATGCGTTCCTCTCCGACTGCGAGACGAACGCGCTGGTCGCGCCGAACGGCGCGGTCGAGTGGATGTGCACGCCGCGGATGGACTCACCCAGCGTGTTCGGCGCGCTGCTGGACCGCGGCGCCGGGTACTTCCGGCTCGGCGCGGCCGAGGCCTCCGTGCCCCACGACCGGCGCTACCTGCCCGGGACGCTCGTGATGGAGACCAGCTGGAACGTCGGCGAGGGCTGGATCATCGTGCGGGACGCGCTGGTCGTGGGCCCGTGGCGGGTGAAGGACCCGCAGCGCTCGACGTACCACCGGCCGCCGACGGACTACGCCGCCGCGCACATGCTCGTCCGCACCGTGCGGTGCGTGAACGGCGAGGTGCAGTTGCTGATGGAGTGCGAGCCCGCGTTCGGGTACGGGCTGCGCCGCGCGACCTGGGAGCACACCGCGGGCGGTTACCACCAGGCCGTGGCGATGTCCGAGGAGGACGGCGACCTGCCGCTCACCCTCACCACCGACCTCCGGCTGGGATTCGAGGGGCCGCGGGCGGTCGCGCGCACCCTGCTCAAGGAGGGCGAGACCCGGTTCTGCACGCTGTCCTGGGGGGACGCCAAGCCACCCAAGACCTACAAGCAGGCGTACAAGCGGCTGACCTGGACCGCGCACCACTGGCAGCACTGGCTGGCCGGCGGGCGGATCCCGGACCATCCGTGGAAGGCGTACCTGGCGCGCAGCGCGCTGACGCTCAAGGGGTTGAGCTACGCGCCGACCGGGGCCATTGCCGCGGCGGCGACCACGTCGCTGCCGGAGACGCCGGGCGGCGAGCGCAACTACGACTACCGGTACAGCTGGATCCGGGACTCGACGTTCGCCCTGTGGGGCCTCTACACGCTGAACTTCGACTGGGAAGCCACGGACTTCTATCACTTCATCACCGACGTGGCCGAGCGCGATGGGGACCTGCAGATCGTCTACGGCATTGACGGCCGGCGGGACCTGACCGAGACCGAGCTTCCGCATCTGCAGGGGTACGAGGGGGCGCGGCCGGTCCGGGTCGGCAACGAGGCCTACCGGCAGCAGCAGAACGACGTGTGGGGCGCCGTCCTGGACTCGGTCTACCTGCACACCCGCTCAAGGGACCGGCTCGACGACCGGGTGTGGCCGATGCTGCGCAGGCAGGTCGAGAACGCCATCCGGCACTGGAAGGAGCCGGACCGGGGGATCTGGGAGGTCCGCGGGGAGCCGAAGCACTTCACCTCGTCCAAGGTGATGTGCTGGGTGGCGGTCGACCGCGGCAGCCGGCTGGCCCGGCTGCGCGAGGAGTGGGAGCTGGCCGCGAGCTGGCAGGCCACCGCCGACGAGATCCGCGCCGACGTGCTGGCCAACGCGGTCGACGAGCGCGGTGTGCTGACCCAGCACTACGACACCACCGCGCTGGACGCGTCGATGCTGCTGGTGCCGCTCCTGCGCTTCCTGCCGGCGGACGACCCGCGGGTGCGGGCGACGGTGCTGGCGATCGCCGACGAGCTCACCGACGAGGGCCTCGTCCTGCGGTACCGAACCAAGGAGACCGACGACGGATTCGCCGGTGAGGAGGGCACCTTCACCATCTGCTCCTTCTGGCTCGTCTCGGCGTTGTGCGAGATCGGGGAGCAGGCACGGGCCCGGGCACTGTGCGAGAAGCTCCTCGGGTACGCGAGCCCGCTCCTGCTGTACGCGGAGGAACTGGACCCCCGCACCGGGCGTCACCTGGGCAACTTCCCGCAGGCCTTCACCCACCTGGCGCTGATCAACGCGGTGATGCACGTGATCCGGCTGGACGAGACCCTGGCGGCCGACGGCACCGGCCGGGCGGGTCCGTAGCCCGTGGGCGACACACCCTTCAGTCCCGTGCGGCCGGGCCGGTAGCGTCACGGGATGGCCGAGTACGAGTACCGCGTGGTCGAAGTCCGGGAAGGGCTGGTCGGCGGAAAGATGTCCGGCGACAAGCTGCAGCGCCTGCTCAACGACAACGCCAAGGGCGGCTGGCAGTTGAAGGCCATCACCGCCGTCGAGGTGAAGGGCCGGATCGGGCCCGGGGGCGTGGACGGCCTGCTGGTGACGTTCGAACGGGCACGCAGCTGAACATCGACACGGCACGGCTGGGCCGGCTCGCGCTGCGGGTCGTGCTCGCCGTAGAGGACATCGTGCAGATCACCTTGGTCGAGGTCGCCGGCTTCCGGGGCCGTCGCCAGGTGACCGTGCTGCCCTTCATCGGACACGGTTCCCCCGAGTTGGTGCACGTCCGGGCCCGGGTGGTGCTGGGCAGCAAGGCCGCCCGCGACGCGGCGACCACGGTCGTCGTCTCCGACGAGCCTGCGCCGGCCGGCGACGGTGCCGACGCGACGACGGCTCCCGAGCCCGGGACAGGTGACGGCACCGGCGCAGGCCCAGGCGACGATGTCAGGCCAGGTGCTGACGTAGGGGCAGGTGACGGTCGCGCGGCGCGGCCCGGTGGCACGCTCGACGATGCCGGTTCAGCGGATACGCCGGGCGCTGCTGGCACAGCCGGCATGACCGGGGCTGGAAGCACCGGCGAAGCGGCGAGCACGGCAAACCCGGGGAGCACGGCCGGCGCCGCGGGCCCGGCCGGCACTGCAGGCCCGCGGGGTGCCGCGGGCACGGCCGGCGACGGAGGGGCAGGCGGTGGTGGCGGGGGGCGGTCAGCAAGGACCGCGGTGGCCGGCGGCAGAGGGGGGCGGCGGGCGGAGCGGCGGTCGGCGTCGGCCCGGCTGGGGACCTGGCGGACGTTGCGCGAGTCGCTGACACCGTTCTTCACGGTGGAGCTGCCGCGGATCCGGGTGACCGTCCGGGCCCCGGCCGGGGCGACGGTGGTGCGTTGCGACCGGCAGGGCTACCTGGACGTGGCCGTGGACGGCGCCGGGCTGACGCCGGGTTGGCAGGAGCTGACCGTGGCCGCGTCCCGGCGCGGGCACTCCACCGAGATGGCGGTGCCGGTGCTCATCGTCGACCCGGAGGCGACGCTGGCCCTGGTGAGTGACCTGGACGACACGGTGATCGAGACCGGTCTGACCCGCGGGCTGGAGTTCCTGCGGCTGACCCTGCTCACCAGCGTGACCGACCGGACCCCGCTGCCGGGGGCGGCCGAGCTCTACCGGGCACTGACCGCGCCACGCGCCGGCACGGCCGGTTGCCCGGTGTTCTACCTCTCGACCAGCCCGTGGAACCTGTACGAGCTGCTGGCGCGGTTCATGGTGCTCCGCGGGTTCCCGACCGGGCCGCTCATGCTCACCGACTGGGGCCCGAGCCGGACCAACTGGTTCCGGGTCACCGCCGAGGAACACAAGCTCACGATGATCCGGACGCTGCTGTCCGAGCACCCGGCACTGCAGGTCGTGCTCATCGGGGACACCGGGCAACTCGACCCGGAGATCTACGCGACGGTCGCGGTGGAGTCGCCGGACCGGGTGCGAGCGGTGTACGTGCGGCGCACGCCGTCGATCTCCCCGGCCCGGGCTGTCGAGGTCGACGCACTGGCCCGGCGGGCAGCCGCGGCCGGCGTCCCGATGGTGGCAGTCGAGGACAGCGTGGACATCGCCCGGCACGCCGCCGGGCTGGGGCTGCTGGACGCCGCGGACGTGGGAGCGGTCAGCGCCGCCACCCGGCACTGAGCCGCCCTGGCGCCCCGGGCCCGCGGCGGGACATGGCGCGGCGGGGCACGGGTCCAGGCAGCACGGGTCCAGGCAGCACCTCCCGACACTGCGTCGGGGCGGCGCGCGCGATGGCGTGGATCGGGGCGGTCGAGGTCCGTCGGTCGTGCGGGGGGTCGGGCGGCATACGGAGCCATGGGCGTTCCGGCGCGGTCACGGAGGGCGCTGGGACGGGGGGACGGAACCGTTCAGGGTGTCCAGGGCGAATGCGGTGCGTGAGAGTGGTCGCCGATAGTCCGACGCCGCCCTCCCGATCTGACGAGGACGCCTGGTGCGCCGCGCTCGTCGAGCGGGTGGCCGGCGGCGACAGCCGCGCACTGGAGCACCTCTACGACCGGTACGCCCGGCCCGCCTACTCCCTGGCCCGCCGGGTCACCGGGGACCCGACCTTCGCCGAGGAGGCCGTGCAGGAGGTCTTCCTCGCAGTCTGGCGCAGTCCGGAACGGTTCCAGGCGCATCGCGGTGGCTTCGCCAGTTGGCTGCTCGCCGCGGTGCACCACAAGGCGGTCGACGCGGTACGCCGGGAGGAGGCGGTCCGCCGGCGCGTGATGGCCCTGCAGGCGGTGGAGGGCCTGGACGCCTCCGATCCGCCGGCCAACCGGCCGGAGGACGCGGTCGAGGAACGGTTGCGCGGTGAGCGGGTCCGCCGGGCGTTGAAGGACCTGCCCGAGTCCCAGCGTGAGGCACTGACGCTGGCCTACTACGGCGGCTACACGCAGCGCGAGATCGCGTCGTTGACGAGTACACCGCTCGGGACGGTCAAGACCCGGATGCACCGGGCGATGCACAACTTACGGGCAGCACTGGACGATCTGTCGGACCTCAACGGTCTGGCGATCGCGGACGAGATCGAGGGGGGTTCGCGATGAGCGCTCCGGTTCTGCCGAAGGGGCACGAGGAGTTCGCGGCGCTGGCCGTGGCCTGGGCTATCGATGCCCTGGAGCCCGCGGACCAGGAGCGCTTCGAGGCGCACCAGGCGGGCTGCGACGACTGCGAGCGAACGGTACGGGACGCGCTCGAGGTCGCGGTGGAGCTCGCCTACGGCGTACCGGACATCGCCCCACCGCCCTCGCTCCGGCTGCGCGTGCTCTCGGCCGCGATCCCTGAGTCACCGGCCCCGGGAGGGTCGTCGGAGAGCCTCCGCCACCCCGCGGGGTGGAACGCGGACCGGCCGGCCGACGGTGCGGACCGGCGCACCGACCGCACGGACCGGCCCAGTGACGGCGCGGACCGGCCGAGCGACGGTCTGGACCGGCCGACCGATCGCGTTCACCGGCCGAGTCACCCCCTGAACCGGCCGACCGATCGCGTGGTCCGGCCGAGTCGCCCGCTGGACCGGCCGGGCGACGGGACGCCCGCGGATGACGGGAGCGGGGACGACGACCCGGCCGCCGGCTACGGCCGGCACGCGGCGGCGCCGCGCGGCCGGACAGCCGACGCCGGGGACGACGGCGGCACGCAGTTCGGGGCCGGCGACACGCGGGCCGATGTCGACCGCGGGCCGGTCGCCGGCCCGGGCGGCCGGCCGGCGGGGACCGGCGAGGGGCACCTCATCGACCGGGGCGGCCGGCACGGACCCCGGGCGGGGACGGTTCCCGGCGCTCGGCGGTCCCGGCGTCGGCTGGTCTCGGTGTTCGCCGCGGCGGCCCTCGTCGGGCTGTCGGCGGTGACCACCTGGCAGGTGACGCGGCCGGCCCCGGTGTCGGCGCCGATCGCGTCCGCCGACCGGGTGGCCGCGCTGACCAGCACGGACGGTAACCGGGCGTTGGCCACGGTGGTCGTCCGGGACGGTCGGGTCGACGTGGTCACCGACGGGCTGCCGACGACCACGGGCACGACGGCGTACTACGTCTGGGGGGTGCCTGCCGGCGACGCCGGGGTCCCGCAGGTGCTCGGGACGTTCGAGGTGACCCAGGACGGGCTGCACTCCTACCCGGTCCAGCTCACCCGCGCGATCGGCGACTACCCGGTGCTCGCGGTGAGCCAGGAGCCGGCCGGCTCGACGCCGACGACGCCGGGCGACGTCCTCGCGCGCGGCGCACTCGGCTGACCCGGCCCGACCACATCCGTTCGGGCCGGGTCAGACGGCCGGACCGCGTCCGCACCGGGCGCGTCCGGCCGCACCGGCGCGCCGCACCGGGCCGGCCGCGCCGGCTCACCCACCGCGCCGGCCGCACTGCGCCAGGCAGGGCCGGGCCGGACAGAGCCGAGCCAGGCCGGACCAGAGCCAGGCCCGACCAGAGCCAGGCCCGACCAGAGCCAGGCCCGACCAGAACCAGGCCGGACCAGAACCAGGCAGGACCAGGCGGGTCCAAGCACCGCCGCGCCCGGCCGGGCAGCTCCTGGCAACGCCGCGTGGGCCCGCCGGCCGGCGGGGCCCACGCTCGGCCCGCCGACCGGCACCGACAGCGCCGCCTACGCGGTGTGCCGCCGGGACTGCACCACGCGGAACCGCCCGGACACGAAGTACGCGTCCGTGTACGCCGCGTTCGCCGCCGGGTTCGCGCCCGTGGCGTGGAAGTCGGAGAACGCCGCGCTCTGGTTGACGTACACGCCGCCGGTGAGGTTCTCCGACAGCGCCACCCCGGCGTCCAGCGCGGCCTCCCGGGCGCCGGCCACGACCTTCTCGTCGGTCGAGTACACCGCGGCGGTGAGCGCACCCCGGGCGGTGACGGTCCGGCGCAGCAGCTCCAGGCCGAAGTCGGTGGACTCGGTGGTCACCAGGAAGGCGACCGGGCCGAAGCACTCCGCGCCCCACACGTCCGGCCGGTCGGCCGCCACCCGCACCACGACCGGGGTGCGGACGCGGGCGTCCGGGTAGGCGGGGTGGGTGACCGTGCGGGACGGCACGACGACGTCGCCGAGCGTCCCGGCCCCCTCGACCCGGCCCAGCACGGCGTCGTTGACGACGGCCCCGAGCAGCTCCACGGCCTGCTTGTCCTCACCGAGCAGCGCGTCGATCGCCGCGCCGAGGTCGGCGGCGAACTGGTCCACGCCGCGCACGCCGTCCGGGGTCCGGATCCCGTCCGCCGGGATCAGCAGGTTCTGCGGGGTGGTGCACATCTGGCCGCTGTAGAGGCACAGCGAGAACGCCAGGTTCGACAGCATCCCGGCGTAGTCGTCGGTCGAGTCGAGCACGATCATGTTGACGCCGGCCTTCTCGGTGTAGACCGAGGCCTGCCGGGCGTGCTCCTCCAGCCACTCGCCGTACGCGGTGGAGCCGGTGAAGTCGACGACCTTGACCTCGGGCCGCACCGCCAGGTCGGAGGCGACCGTGCCGCCGGGGTCCTCGGCGACCAGGGTCACCAGGTCGCGGCCGAAGCCGGCCTCGGCCAGCACCTCCCGGGCGATGGACACCGTGATCGCCAGCGGCAGGATCCCGCCGGGGTGCGGCTTCACCACGACCGGGTTGCCGCAGGCCAGGGAAGCGAACAGGCCCGGGTACGAGTTCCAGGTCGGGAACGTGGTGCACCCGATCACCAGCCCGATCCCGCGCGGGACGACCGTGTATGTCTTCTCCATCACCACCGGGGGCCGCTTGCCCTGCGGCTTCTCCCAGCGGGCCGTCGCCGGCACCCGGGTCTGCTCCGCGTACGCGACGGCGATGGCCTCCAGGGCGCGGTCCTGGGCGTGCGGCCCACCGGCCTGGAAGGCCATCACGAAGGCCTGCCCGCTGGTGTGCATCACCGCGTTGGCCATCTCGAACGAGCGCCGGTTGATCCGGTTGACGATCTCGACGCAGACGCCGGCCCGGACGGCCGGTCCGGCGTCCCGCCAGGCCGGCATGGCGTCCCGGGCCGCGGCCAGCAGCACATCCAGGTCGGCCCGGGGATAGGTCACCCCGAGCTCCGGCCCGTACGGCGAGCGCTCGGCGCCGACCCAGCCGACGGTGCCGGGCTGGTCGAGCTCGAACCGCTTCCCCAGGTGGGCCTCGTAGGCGGCCAGGCCCTCGGCGGCGGCGGTCTCGCCGTACACGCGGGGGCTCGGGGACTCGGGGTAGGCCGACCAGTAGCCGCGGTCGGCGAGCGCGGCCAGCGCCCGGTCGAGGGTCTCCCGGTGGGCATCGGCGAACGCGGTCATGCGCACTCCTCGCTGAGTGTTCGACAGCTGTGGCACCGACCTAATCAGCTAGGACCGGGTGGCCGCCAGCTTCCGGGCCACCGCCTTCGGCAGCGCGTCCACCACGTAGCCCCGGCGGCGGCGCACCGTGCGGCGGTGCCGGAGCACTCCGAGCAGGCCGACGGCCCAGAATAGATATTGCACGCAGAGCGCGACCCGGTAGGAGCCGGAGGCGTCCAGCAGCAGGCCGACGGCCAGGATGGTCAGCAGGGTGGCGAGGAAGCCGCCCACGTTCACGATGCCGCTGGCGCTGCCCAGCCGGGCCGGCGGGTTCTCGGTGCGGGCGAAGTCGAACCCGACCATCGAGCCCGGCCCGTTGGAGGCCAGCGCCAGGGCCAGCAGGACCAGCACCGGCAGCGGGGCCCGCCCCGGCCAGGCCAGCACCAGCGTCCAGGTCGCGGCGCTGCCGAGCACGATGCCCAGCACCATCGTGGAGCGGCGGGCCGGCCACCGCCCGGCCAGCGCGCCGAGCAGCGGCCCGAGGCCCATGCCCGTCACGACCAGCAGGGTGAGCAGCCCGCTTGCGGCGGCCGGGCTGAGCCCCTGCGCCTCCACCAGGTACGGGTAGCCCCAGAACAGCGCGAAGGTGTTGCCGGAGAACTGGGTGACGAAGTGGGTCCACAGCCCGAGCCGGGTGCCGGCCTCCCGCCAGGACGCCCGCAGCGCGGCGCGCCGGCCGTCCGGGGCGGCGAGCGGGGCCACCCCGGCCGGGGCGTTGCGCAGCCCCAGCAGGACCAGCACCGACACCACCACGCCGACCGCGGCCGCGGTGCTGAACGTCGGCGTCCAGCCCGGTCCGTGCAGCCCGGCGACCAGCGGGTACGCGGCCACGACCTGCCCGGCCTGGCCGAGCAGCCCGGTCAGCTGGCTGACCACCGGCACCCGCCGGGCCGGGAACCAGGCCGGCACCAGCCGCAGCACGCTGATGAACGTCATCGCGTCGCCCGCGCCGACCAGCACCCGGGCCAGCAGCCCGGTCGGCACGCCGTCCGCGTTGGCCAGCAGGAGCTGGCCGCCGGCCATGAGCAGCGCGCCGGCCGCGATCATCCGCCGGGAGCCGATGCGGTCCAGCAGGACGCCGACCGGGACCTGCAGCGCCGCGTAGACGCCGAGCTGCACGACGCCGAAGAGGGAAAGGACCGCGGCCGTGGTGCCGAACCGCTGCTGGGCGTCCAGCCCGGCCACGCCGAGCGACGCGCGGTCGAAGACCGCGACCACGTAGGCGAGGACCCCGAGGCCCCACATGGCCCAGGCACGTCGAGATCCGGTCCCCACGACGCGGTCTAACCCCGCGGCTGCGCGGCCTGATACCGGACGGTCAGGAGATGTCCACCACACTTACCCCCGTTCGGTGGATTCCTACCGGGCAAGCGGCACAGCTACGGTTCGGCCACCTGACGAGGAGACTTCCCCACCGCGGAGGGTCGCCACCTCGGCCTCAGGGTCCGACCCGTCCCCACCGGGAGGTCCCCACCGATGCGATCCCTCCTGCGCGCGCTCGCCACCGTCGCCCTCAGCGCCGGCCTGGTCGCGGTGCCCGCCGCCGTCTCACCCTCGGCCGCCTTCGCCGGCCCGACCACGGACTACGTCGCGCTCGGCGACTCGTACTCCTCCGGAACCGGCACCAACTCCTACGACCTCGACATCTCCTGCCAGCGCTCGTCCCGGGCGTACCCGGCGCTCTGGGCGGCCCAGCGGGGCACCGCCAGCTTCACCTTCGCCGCCTGCGCCGGGGCCACCACGTCCTCGGTCCGCAGCGGCCAGCTCGGCGCCCTGAACGCCGGCACCGACCTGGTCACGATCACCGTGGGCGGCAACGACGCCGACTTCGTCGGCACCGTGCTGACCTGCAAGCTCGGCTCGGACGCGACCTGCTTCAGCAAGCTGGACTCGGTCAACGCCTTCGTCACCGGGACGCTGCCGGGCCGGCTGGACGCCATCTACGCCGATATCAAGGCGCGGGCGCCGAACGCCCGGCTGGTGGTGCTCGGCTACCCGCAGCTGTTCCAGGTCAACGGGATCAACTGCCTGTTCGAGGTCGGCAACGCCAAGCGGAGCCGGATCAACGCCACGGCGGACCTGCTGTCCTCGGTCACCGCGCAGCGGGTGGCGGCGGCCGGCGGCACCTACCTCGACGCCCGCAGCACGTACGCCGGGCACGGGATCTGCTCGTGGTCGCCGTACCTGAACGGGACGACCTTCCCGGTCGGGGACTCGTACCACCCCAACCGCAACGGCTACTCCCTCGGCTACCTGCCGCTCCTGCTGGGCGCCGCGGCCTGATCGCCGCGGGGCGGTCCGCCGCGGCTACAGCCAGCCGCGGCGGACCGCCTCGACGCCGGCCTGGAACCGGCTGGACGCCCCGAGCCGGACCATGATGTCGGCCACGTGCCGCCGGTACGTCCGGTCGGAGATGCCGAGCTGCCGGGCGGCGGCCTCGTCCTTGACCCCGCTGCTCATCAGCATCAGCACCGAGCGGTCCAGGTCGGAGGCGGCCGGGGCCCCGGCCTCCAGCGCCTCGTCGAGGTCCTGGGCACCGGCCCACAGCGACTCGAACAGCATCACCAGGTTGGCCGTGATCGCCGGCTCCCGCACCACCAGGGCGCCGTTGCGCGGCCGGCGCGGGTCGACCGGCAGGAACGACACCGTCCGGTCGAAGATCGCCAGCCGGTGCGGCAGCGTGTCGGCGATCCGGATCTCGGCGCCGTGCCGCCGCATCATCCGCATGTACTCGAGCATCGGCTCGTCGGCGAGCTGGGTCCGGGTGTACAGGGTGCGGAACCGGACCCCGCGCTTGAGCAGGGCGATGTCGTGCGGGGCGGTGTCGGCCAGCAGGTCCGGCGGGATCGGCGCACCCGGGACGACGTTGAGCATCTCCTGGTAGCAGCGGGCCAGCAGCTCCCGCAGCACCTCCACCACCCGGTCCAGGTCGTCGATCCGGCGGACCTCGCGGACCGGGGTGATCTTCTCCCCGGTGTTGCGGACCAGCCGGGCCAGCTCGGCCCGGGCCTCCAGCAGCTGGCGCTCGCGCCGGGTCAGCTCGGCCTGCTCCAGCGACAGCAGCGCGTCCAGGGCGACGTCCGGGTTGACCGGGACGTAGATCCGCCCGGGCGAGCGCTCGGTCACCAGGGACAGGTCGACGAGCCGGCGCAGGGCCTCACGGACCTCCGAGCCGGGCACCCCGAGTCGGGCGGCCAGCGCGTCCAGGTCCGCGTCCGGATCGGCGAGCATCGCCCGGTAGACGGACTCGGACAGCCCGTCCAGGCCGAGGATCTCCAACGTCACCGATTGCCGCTCCCCCGCTCGGGTACGGCACCGACCCTAACCGGGCAGCTCGATGCGGACAACGCGGGATGACCCGCATCGCAAGGGTGCATCCCGGCGACGCCCGGGTCCGGGCCGGCCGGGCGGGGACACGCCCGGCCGGGCCCGGCCGCGGACGTCGACCGGTTTCCCGCGAGCGGGTCGGTCGGCGGTCCGGGCGCCCGACTCCGCGCCCCGACCGGGACGGGGGCGGCGACGGGCGGGAACCCCGGACCCGATGACCGTGCGACACGGGCCGTGATCAGGGCAAGAGCCCCGGCCCCGGCTGACCGTTCCCGGCCGGGCCGGCCACCCGCAACCGGACGAGTGGGCAGTCCTCGGACAGAGCGGTGTCCGGAACCGGCCACGGAGTGCCCGAAAGCGGGGGGTCTCGATCACGACCGGTCGCGGACGGCGGATATCGCCAAAACTGACAAGTGACCGGAAGCGGACAACTCATGGCATGCTATGTCCGACCTCGCAAACCCCAAACCCTCGCCGATACAGGAGATGCCGTGAAGTTCGTCCGTGCCCTTCTCGCCGCCGCCGTCGCCCTCGGTGCCGCCGCCGCCGTCCAGGTCGCGACCGCGACGCCTGCCTCTGCCCAGCAGGACACCGCCATCTGCGGCGGTTGCTGGTGGGTGATCGGCAAGAACTGACGCCGCCCGCGGCTCGACACAACCGTAGAGAGCCGAACGGCGTACCGCAAGACGACCGGAGGGCCGACACGGTCGACGCCCGTCCGATCCGCCGGGACACCGGTGGATCGGGCGGGCGGTCTGCTTCCTGGCGACCCGGATGGGTCCGGCACGGGTGTCCTGCGACACTGCCGGCAGGTCGTCCCGTCGGCGACCGCCCGACCGCACCGCAGCGAGGTGTCATGTCCCCAGCGTCAGTCAGTCCCGGTGTGGTCGTCGGGCTCGACATCGGCGGCACGTCCACCAACGCGACCGTCCTGGACGGCTCCGGCACGTTCCTGGTCGACGAGCTGGTCGAGATCCCCAGCCGGGTGCTGGAGGGGCCGGCGGCCACGCTGAGCGCGCTGGAGACCGCCCTGGACGGGGTGCTGGCCCGCACCGCCGTGCCGCGGACCGCGGTCGTCGCGGTCGGCCTGGACACCCCCGGCCCGGCCAGCGCGGACGGTGTCATCGCCTCCCGCGGCGCGACGAACTTCAGCCAGCCGGAATGGCGCGGCTTCGACATCCGCACGGCGCTGGCCGAGCGGCTCCGGCTGCCGGTGGTCTACACCAACGACGCCAACGCGGCCGCGCTGTACGCGCACCACGCCCACTTCGGCGCGGACGCCGACCGGCGCTCCTCGGTGGCCGCCATCGTCGGCACCGGCCTCGGCGGCGGCGTGGTGGAGAGCGGCCGGGTGGTGCAGGGGGCGGCCGGGATGGCCGGCGAGCTGGGGCACGTGCAGATCCCGATGCACGGGCTGCTGGCCGAGGACCAGCCGCTGCCCGTCTGCAACTGCGGCTTCGTCGGCGACGCGGAGAGCGTGGCCTCGCTGACCGGCATCGTGAAGAGCCTGCTGCCGTACTGGCTGACCCGCTATCCCGGGCACCCGCTGGCCGTCCTGCCGATCGGCGAGGCCGCGCGGAAGGTGCGCGGGCTGGGCGAGGCCGGCGACGAGCTGGCGCTGGCGGTCTTCGAGCAGCAGGCGGCCGCGCTGGGCCGGCTGTTCACGATCGCGGCGAACTTCACCGACCCGCACGCGTACTTCCTGGGCGGCGGGGTGGTGGAGGCGGCGCCGGCCTTCCGCGAGTGGTTCCTGGAGCGGGTCCGGGCGCACACCGGGCTGCGGGCCGAGCAGCGGGCCGTGGCCACCCTGGAGCTGGTCCCGGACCGGGACATGGCCGGCGCCCGCGGCGCCGCCATCGCCGCCCGGGACGCCGCGGTCTCAGCGCTCTAGCACCAGGTCGCGGGTGACCGCGGTGACGCCGGCCCGCTTGGTCCAGGTCAGCGCGCCCCGCGCCGGGCCGGAGTAGACGCCGCTGGTGGGGGCCACGTCGGCGTAGTCGCGGCCGACGGCGACCGGCAGGTGCCGGGCGCCGGCCCGGGAGCCGTTCGTCGGGTCGAAGGCCAGCGCGCGGGCCCCCGCCGGGTCGGGCACCAGCACCTCCACCCAGGCGTGGCTGCCGCCGTGCTCCCCCAGCAGGTGCCCGGAGACGTACCGGGCCGGGATGCCGGCGGCGCGGCAGACGGTGAGCATCACGTGCGCGAAGTCCTGGCAGACCCCGTGCCGCAGCCCGTACGCCTCCGCCGCGGTGGTGGACACCGAGGTCGAGTCGAGCTCGAAGGTGAACTCCGCCCGCAGCCGCCGGCACAGCGCCTCGGCCAGCGCCGGGGCCTGCGGGTACGCCCGGCGCAGCTCCTCGGCCAGGTCCCAGAGCCGGTGGTCGGGGCTGGTCAGCCGGGTCGGCACCAGGTGCCGCGGGTCGGTCAGCGCCGCCGCCGGCAGCACCGCGTCCGCCGGCGGGCCGACCCGCTCGACCAGCGCGGCCAGGGTGAACTCGACCGACACCGGCACGGTCGGCAGCTCCACCTCGACCACCGCGTTGCCGACCGGGTCGGTCGCCGCGTGCGGGCGACCGAGCACCCCGCCGGGGTCGGCGACCTGCACGTGCTGGGCCCGGCGGTGGAAGTTGCCGTGCCGGGGGCGCGGCAGGGCGACCAGCCGCTGCCGCACGTCGTACGCCGGTCCGTCGTAGTCGTAGCGGAAGACCTGGTGGAGCAGGTACGTGACCGACTCCGCGCCGTCCAGGTCGACGGCGTCCAGGTCGAGCAGGGGCCGGTCGAGCCAGCCCGTCACGGCGCCGCCCCGGGATCGGCGACCAGCTCGCCCCGGGCCGGTGGCAGCGGCGTGGGGTCCGTCCCGGTCTCCTCGGCCCAGACCACCATGGACTCCAGCACCGGCCCGCCGTACGTGGTCACCATGGCCACGTCCAAGGCGTCCCGGCCGCGGCCGATGAGCACCCGGCCCTTGCGGGGCGTGTTGTTGCGGGGGTCGAAGGTGTACCAGGTGCCGTCCAGCCAGACCTCGATCCAGGCGGCGAAGTCCATCGGCTCGCCCGCCGGCGGCACGTCCAGGTCCGGCAGGTAGCCGAAGACGTACCGGGCCGGGATGTTGAGCGCGCGCAGGAAGCTCAGCGAGACGTGGGCGAAGTCGCGGCAGACCCCCTCCTTGGCGGTCCAGACGTCGACCGCGGTGGTGGTCGCGGAGCTGGCGCCGTAGCGGAAGGTCAGCGAGTCGTGGACGTGGTCCAGGACCGCCTGCACCCGGCCGTACCCGGGCGGGGTCGAGCCGAAGGTGTCCCAGGCGTGGTCGCCGAGCTCGTCGGACAGCACGTACCGGCTGGGCAGCGTGTAGAGCAGCACCTCGTCCGGCAGGTCGGCGACCGGCGACTCGCGGGCGTCCGGGTTCACCTCCTCGGTGGCGTCCGGGACGGTGACCAGGGCGTCGAAGCGCAGCGTGGCGGACCCGGCGGGCAGGGTGAGCCGCTGGCAGGGGTTGCCGTAGAGGTCGGAGTAGCCGTGCCGGAGCACCTCGGGCTCCCCCGACCACGTCTGGGTGCGCACCACGGCGGGCCCGGCGTCGTACGGCTGCACCTGGAAGACGGCCGGGGTGTCGATCGCCGCGGTGTAGCGGAATTCGCAGCCCACGCGGACCTGACGACGGGGTTCCATAGCCCTCCAGCGTGCCGCAGGCGGATTACTGGAACGTTACGCAAAGTCCCCGTAACAGGATCGGGGTAGGAAGACCCCCGTGGAGGGACTGCTCGCGGGATATCGCAGCTCCGCGTTCGACGAGATGGTCGACGCGGACGGGGTGCCGCACGCGCACACCAAGTCGCTCTACGAGGCACTCCAGCTACTGTCCGCGGCGGACCTGACCGAGCGCGGCGCGGCCCGGGCCCGCAGCTTCCTCGAACAGGGCATCACCTTCTCCTCCTCCGGGCGGGAGTGGGTCTTCCCGCTGGACCTGATCCCACGCCTCATCCCGGAGCAGGAGTGGGAGCACATCGAGGCCGGGGTGGCCCAGCGGGTGCGGGCGCTGGAGGCGTTCCTGGCCGACCTGTACGGCACCCGCCAGGTGCTCGCCGATCGCGTCGTCCCGCACTCCCTGGTGATGACCAGCCAGCACTACGCCCGGGCCGCCGCCGGCATCAGCCCGCCGAACGGGGTGCGCGTCCACCTGGCCGGCATCGACCTGGTCCGCGGCTCCGACGGCATGATGCGGGTGCTGGAGGACAACCTGCGGGTGCCGTCCGGGATCTCGTACGTGGTGGAGAACCGGGAGGCGTTGACCCGGGTCTTCCCGGGGCTGTTCCTGGAGCAGCAGGTCCAGCCGGTGGCCAACTACGTCGCGACGATGCTGGACTCGCTGCGGGCGTCGGCGCCGGGCGGGGTGACCGACCCGACCGTGGTCCTGCTGACCCCGGGCGTGCACAACTCGGCGTACTTCGAGCACGCGTTCCTGGCCCGCAAGATGGGCATCGAGCTGGTCGAGGGCCGGGACCTGGTCTGCCGGGACAACGTGCTCTACATGCGGACCACCAGCGGGCAGCGCCGGGTGGACGTGGTCTACCGGCGTATCGACGACGACTACCTGGACCCGGTGCACTTCCGCGGCGACTCGATGATCGGCTGCCCCGGCCTGGTCAACGCCGCCCGCGCCGGCAACGTCACGCTGGCCAACGCGATCGGCAACGGCGTCGCCGACGACAAGCTCGTCTACACCTACGTGCCGGAGCTCATCGAGTACTACCTCGGCGAGACGCCGCTGCTGCCCAACGTGCCGACCTTCCGGCTGGACGACCCGGACGTGCTGGCCCACTGCCTGGACCGGGCCGACCAGCTGGTGTTCAAGCCGGTGGACGGGTCCGGCGGGCACGGCATCGTGATCGGCCCGCAGGCCACCGACGCGGAGCTGGCCGACATCGCGGCCAAGGTGCGGGCGCTGCCCCGCGCGTACGTGGCCCAGGAGCTGGTGCTGCTGTCCACCGTGCCGTCCCAGGACGGCGAGGTCCTCGCCCCGCGGCACGTGGACCTGCGGCCGTTCGCGACCAACGACGGCGAGCGGGTGCGGGTGCTGCCCGGCGGGCTGACCCGGGTCGCGCTGCGGGAGGGCAGCCTGGTGGTGAACTCCTCCCAGGGCGGCGGTTCCAAGGACACCTGGGTGCTGACCTCGCGGCCCCGGCCGCTGACCGCCGACCCGCCGGTCGAGCTGCTGCCCAGCGCCCTGCAGGCCGACGCGCCGGACCCGGGTCCGGGCACCGAGCAGGCCCAGCAGCAACAGCAGTCCCGGGGCGCGCGGTGCTGAGCCGGACCGCGGAGGCGCTGTTCTGGATCGGCCGGTACGCCGAGCGGGCCGAGGACACCGCGCGACTGCTCGACGTGCACTTCCACCAGATCATCGTCGACCCGGCGGTCGACGAGGGCGACACCTGCCGGGTGGTCGGCACCGTGATGGGGCTGCGGCAGGGGCCGGCGACGATGCGCGAGGTGCTGGACCTGCTCGCGTACGACGGGGACAACCCCAGCTCGATCGCCGGGTCGCTGTCCGCGGCCCGGGAGAACGCCCGGGGAGTGCGGGAGGCGGTCTCCGGCGAGATCTGGGAGTGCCTCAACGCCACCCACCTGGAGCTGCCGCGGCGGGTGTCGGCGGCCCGCCAGTTCGGCCCGGCGCCGTTCTTCTCCTACGTCCGGCAGCGCTCGGCCACGCTGTCCGGCTACGTCGCCTCGACGATCAGCCGGGACGCCGGCTACGACTTCCTCGCCCTCGGCCGGTCGCTGGAGCGCGCCGACATGACCGCCCGGCTGCTGGCGGCCGCGATCGGCACCCCGACCCGGGGCGGCGACCACTGGGTCACCACGCTGCGGGCCTGCTCGGCCCACGAGGCGTACCTGCGGACGTACCAGCGGGCGCTGGAGACCCGGCTGGTGCTGGAGTTCCTCATGCTGGACCGGCTGTTCCCGCGCTCGGTGCTGCACGCGCTGAGCGTCGCGGAGGAGGCGCTGTCCCGGCTGGAGCCGAACTCGGGCCGGCTCGGGCACGGCGACGACGCCCGCCGGCTGATCGGCCGGGTCCGGACCGACCTGGAGTTCCTGTCCTCCGAGCAGTTGCTGGAGGGGCTGCCGGAGCGGCTGCAGTCGATCCAGCGCGGGGTGTCGGACGTCAGCGAGTCGGTGGCCCGGCGCTACTTCGGCAGCTCGGAGATGGTCGGCTGGAGCCGGGAGGAGGCCGAGTGGAGCACCGCCGGCTCCCCCGGCGGACGGGGGGCGGCACCGTGAGCCGACGAGGGAGCGAGCACCGCAGGGCCCCCGCACGACGGCTCGCCCCGCGGTCGCCCGAGGAGCGGAACGACCGACGAGGCGAACGAGGGGCGGCACCGTGAGCTGGCGGATCGCGGTCCGGCACCGGACCGGCTACCAGTACGGCTCGCCGGCGCGCGCGTCGTACAACGAGGTGCGGATGACCCCCGCGACCTCCTCCGGGCAGCACCTGCTGACCAGCCGGCTGGAGATCCGCCCGGAGGCCCGCACCCTGCGGTACGTCGACTACTGGGGCACCCAGGTGCACGCGTTCGACGTGCACGTCCCGCACACCGAGCTGATGGTCACCGCGACCTCGGTGGTGGAGACGGCCGGGCCGCGGCCGGACCCGCCGGACCCGGGCTGGGCGGCGCTGGCCGACCCGCGGGTCACCGACGAGTTCAGCGAGCTGCTCGCCCCGTCCCGGTACGTGGTGGCCGAGGACGAGGTCGACGCGGTCGCCGTCGAGCTGCGCTCGGCCGGCTCGCCGCTGGAGACCGGGCGGGCCGCGGTGCGCTGGGTGCACGAGAACCTCGACTACGTCCGCGGCGCGACCTCGGTCGGCACCACCTCGGCCGAGGCCCGCGCGCTGGGCAAGGGCGTCTGCCAGGACTTCACGCACCTGGCGCTGGCGCTGCTGCGCTCGGCCGGGCTGCCGGCCCGGTACGTCTCCGGCTACCTGCACCCGAGCCGGGACGCCCACCTCGACGAGCCGGTGTCCGCGGAGAGCCACGCCTGGGTGGAGTTCTGGGCCGGCGACTGGGTGCCGCTGGACCCCTCCAGCCTGGCCGAGGTCGCCGAGCGGCACGTGCTGGTCGCCCGGGGCCGGGACTACTCCGACGTACGGCCGCTGGCCGGCATCTACTCGGGCCCCGCCGCCGAGTCCCTGGGCGTCGCCGTCCAGCTGACCCGCCTGCGCTGACCGGAACCGGCCGGCACTGAAACCC
>CADCTP010000411.1 GCA_902805565.1 uncultured Mycobacteriales bacterium | reverse complement strand
CACCAGTCGGACCCACGGCGACCGGCGGCCGGGCGGGAGCCGGCGGCCGCGCGGCGGGCGGGCGGCGGGGTCCGGGGGCACCACCGCCGTGTCGGGACGCGGCGCCGTGTGCATCCGTCCATGCTCGCACGCCGCCCGGGGCGGCACCCGGGCATCGGCCGGGGGCGGCGGGGCGCGGAGGAGAGGGTGGGGCGTCTGCGAGGGCCGGGAACCCGCCGCCCGGCGGGTTCCCGTGCCCTCACGCCCACACGACGCCGGGGTGGCGGCCGGAGCGGGACGAACAGCGGGGAAGGCCTTCGGACCGGCCGGTGCGCCGCGGGATGCGAGCAACCTGCACCGTTGTCTACTGGTCCCCCGTGCTCCTCCCCTGCTCCTCGGCGGTGGGCTGCACCGCCGGGCCACCGCAACCGGTCCGCCGCGCCCTCGCGTTCGCCGCCGCGCCCGGACCCGGATGGCCCATCGCGGTGGCGAGCACCGACGCCGGCCGCGGGGCCCGGTTGCTCTACCAACGTGTGACACAAAACGATAGCGGCCGTCGTTCGGCCGCTGTCAATGCCCCGCTGACCTGCTGTTTCCCAAGAGTTCGCAGGTCGTGGCGACGTCACTGGAGGTGCCAAAACCTGGACGGCGGCGTGTCAGGAAACGACACGCCGGGCGATCTCGTTCACCCGGTCGAGGGATACATCCGGTTGCGGACAGCGACCGGTTCAGGGGACCACGACGGTGCCCCGGGCCCGGACCGCGACCAGCGGCTCGGCCAGCACGTCGGCGGCCGAGGCCGAGCGGTGCGGGGCGGCCCGGCACAGCACCCGGGCGGTGAACTCCAGCTCCCGGCTGCGCCGGCCGACCCGGACCACGACCGCCGTGGCCTCCAGCACGTCCCCGGCCCGGACGGGGGCGGTGAAGGACACCTCGGCGTAGCCGGCGAACAGGCCCTCGTCCCCGTCGGTCCGCACGCACAGCTCGGTCGCCACGTCCCCGAACATCCCCAGCACGTACGCCCCGTCGACCAGCGCGCCGCCGTAGTGGGCGTGCGAGTACGGCACGTACCGCCGGTGGGTGACGCTGAACCCGACCTCGAGACTCACCGGTCCCAGCCCGTCCGGATCATGTGCGCGAGGTAGGAGGCGACATCGCCGGGGGTGGTGCCCTTGCCGAAGACCCGGTCCACCCCGAGGGCCGCCGCGGCCGACACGTCGAACCGCGGCCCGCCGACGATCACCAGCGGCCGGCCCGGGGCGTCCCAGGACGCCGCCCGCACCGCGGCGGCCAGCTCCCGGGTGTTGTGCAGGTGCGCGTCCTTCTGCGTCACCACCTGGGAGACCAGGATCGCGTCGGCCTTCTCGGCCCGGGCCCGCGCCACCAGCTCGGGCACCAGCACCTGCGCGCCCAGGTTGACCACCTTGACCTCGCGGTAGTACTCCAGGCCCTTCTCCCCGGCGAAGCCCTTGACGTTGAGGATCGCGTCGATGCCGACGGTGTGCGCGTCGGTGCCGATGCAGGCGCCGAGGACGACCAGCTTGCGCCGCAGGGTCTCCCGGACGGCCAGGTTGACCTCCTTCGCCGACAGCAGCGGGTACTCCCGCTCGACCACCCGGACCGCGGACAGGTCCACCAGGTGGTTCACCCGGCCGTAGACGACGAAGAAGGTGAAGGCCGGGCCCATCCCCTTGGCGTGCACGACCATCGCCGGGTCCAGGCCCATCTTGGCCGCCAGCTGCAGGGCGGCGCCCTCGGCCCGGGCGTCGTGCGGGATCGGCAGGGTGAACGACAGCTGCACCATCCCGTCGCCGGTGGTGTCCCCGTACGGGCGGACGATGCTCGGGCCGGCCTGCTGCGCCGGCCGCTCCTCCACCGCGGTCATGCCGACATCCCCTCCTCCAGCGCCTCCACGGCGGGGTTCCAGTAGCCGTCGGCGTGCTCGACCACGCCGTCCAGGCCCTTGCCGCCCTCGGTGGGGCGGCGGGTGATGCCGAAGGTGCCGTCGGCGATCGCCGGCAGCAGGCCGTCGTCGGCGATCCGGCCCAGCAGCTCCACGGCCTCGGAGAGCACCTGCCGGCCGCGGGTGGCGATGAAGCCCTCCGGCCGGGGGTGGAAGTCCTCGGCCAGGTTGCCGGCCGCGCCGAGGACGTACCGGACGTTCTCCAGGGCGAGGTCCCGGTCGGACAGGAACGGGGTGACGATGCCCTCGGTCATCATCCCGACCAGCAGGATGCTCTGCCCGGTCATCGTGCCGACCAGGTTGAAGAAGCCGTCCAGCAGGTAGCCGCCGAACACGTTGCCGGTCATGTGCTTCGTCGGAGGCATGTACTTCAGCGGCGCGGCCGGGAACAGCTCCCGCACCAGCTGGGCGTGCGCCAGCTCCATCCGCAGCGAGTCCGGCAGCGCCGGGTTGATCTCGAAGGCGTGGCCCAGCCCGAGCTGCCCGTCGGCCAGCCCCGCCTCGTGCGCGAACCGCTCGTTGAGCAGCTGCGAGACGACCACGGTGTGCGCGGCGTCCACGGCGTCGGCGGTGGTGAGGTAGTTGTCCTCGCCGGTGTTGATCACGATGCCGGCCCGGGCGTGCACCATCCGGGAGAACCGCTGGTCCACGAACGTCCGCCGCGGGTTGATGTCGCGGAAGATGATCCCGTACATGCAGTCGTTGAGCATCATGTCCAGCCGCTCCAGGCCGGCCAGCGCCGCGATCTCCGGCATGCACAGCCCGGAGGCGTAGTTGGTGAGCCGGACGTACCGGCCGACCTCCTTCGACACGTCGTCCAGGGCGGCCCGCATGAGCCGGAAGTTCTCCTGGGTGGCGTACGTGCCGGCGTAGCCGGTGCGGGTGGCGCCCTCGGGGACGTAGTCCAGCAGCGACTGCCCGGTCGAGCGGATCACCGCCACGACATCCGCGCCCTCCCGGGCCGCGGCCTGGGCCTGCGGGATGTCCTCGTGGATGTCGCCGGTGGCGACGATGAGGTAGATCCACGGCTGCGGCGGGTCGCCGAGCTCGCGCACCAGCCGCTCCCGCTCCCGGCGCCGGGCGTCGATGCGGCCCAGCCCGGCCCGGACCGCGGCGCGGGCGGCCGTCCCGGCGCGGTCGGCGTCCGGGCCGGTGGGCAGGGTGTACCGGACCGAGCCGGCGGCGGTCTTCGCGGCCAGCTCGTGCAGGTCGGCGTACTCGCCGGAGGCCAGGGCGTGCCACACCGGCAGCGCGACCCCGTGCTCCAGCCCGACCTGGGCCCGGACGGCGTCGACGACGGTGTTCACCCACGGCTGGGTGCCGCCGGCGGCGTCGCCCTCGGCGAAGCTCGCCGGGTCGGCGCCGGTCAGCCCGGCCAGCCGCAGCGTGGCCCGCTCCACCGACACGGTGGTGTGGGTGCGGGCCAGCTCGATCACCGGCTCGGCGGCCACCGCGGCCAGCCGCCTGGCCTCGGCGACCACCCTGGGGTCCAGGGCGAGTTTCCCGGTCATGACACCTCCCAGATCGTCCGTCCGTTGACGACAGTCCGTACGCAGCGGGGCAGCTCGCCGGTCAGGTCCGCGGGGAAGCCCGCGGTGTCCCAGACGGCGAGGAAGGCGGGGGCGCCGGCGGCCAGCGTGCCGCCGGGGCGGCGGGCGGCGGCCCAGCCACCGGCGGTGTGCGCGGCGAACGCGGCCGCCGG
>CADCTP010000410.1 GCA_902805565.1 uncultured Mycobacteriales bacterium | reverse complement strand
CCGTCGGCCGGCTCGGACCCGGTCCCGTCGGGTGGCCCGGACCCGGTCCCGTCGGCCGGCTCGGACCCGGTCCCGTCGGCCGGCTCGGACCCGGTCCCGTCGGCCGGCTCGGACCCGGTCCCGTCGGCCGGCTCGGACCCGGTCCCGTCGGGTGGCCCGGACCCAGTCCTGTCGGCCGGCCCGGACCCGCGCCCGTCGGGTGGCGGTGCCGACCCGGCGCGGCCGGTGTGGCGGTCGGCGGCGGCGTGGCGGCTGACCGCGGTCATGGGCCTGCAGTCGACCGCCTTCTACGTCCTCGTCGCCTGGCTCCCCTCGATCGCCACCAGCCGCGGCGCCTCCACCGCCCTCGGCGGCTGGTACCTGTTCGCGTACCAGATCGTCGGCATCCTGGCCGGCCTCGGTCTCCCGGCGGTGCTGGCCCGGACCGGCACCGCGGTGACCGGCGTGCTGGTCTGCGTGCCGCTGCTGGTCGGCGTGCTCGGCCTGATCGCCGTCCCGGCCGCGCTGCCGGTGTGGGTGGTGCTGGCCGGCGTCAGCTCGGGCAGCTCGCTGGTCTACGCGCTGACCCGGATCAGCCTGGCCGCCGGCAGCTCGGCCGAGGCCACCCGGCTGTCCGGGATGGCGCAGTCCCTCGGCTACCTGCTGGCCGCGGCCGGCCCGGTCGCCGTCGGCTGGCTGCGGGACAGCACCGGCTCCTGGACCCCGGCCCTGCTCCTGCTGGCCGCCGTGGCCGTCGCCCAGGCCACCGTCGCCGCCGCCCGGCCGGGCCGCTGATCAGGAGGACCGGGCCCGGTGCCGCCGTACGGCGTCGCGGTTCGCGCAGCGCGGCGAGCAGTAGCGCTGCCGGCCGGCCCGGGACACGTCGGCGTACACCCGGTCGCACTCGGCCAGCCCGCACCGGCCGAGCCGGTCCATCCCCCGGGCGGCCAGGTGCAGCGCGGTGCCGACCGGGAGCCAGGCCCGCAGCACGTCCCCGGCGCTGATGCCGTCGTCCCGGTGGTGCAGGTGCCAGCCGTCGCCGCGGTGGTCGGTCAGCCGCGGGTACGCGCTCGCCTCGGCCATCAGCCGGTTGAGCAGCTCGGCCCGGGCCGCGGCCCCGGGGGCGTCGACGACCTCCGTCCAGCGCGGCAGCAGCGCGCGCACCGCCCGCAGGTCGTCCGGCCCGGCCGGGGCGTCCAGGGCCAGGCCGGCCGCCTCGCACCGGGCGGTCAGGTCCGCGGGCGACCGGGGCGGGTCGTTGGCCAGGTCGACCGCGAGCAGCACCGCGCTGCCGCTGTCGTAATGGTTGCGGTGCACAATGGCATTACAGCACGGTGGGCCGATGCGCACCGGACACGTCTGGACCCCCGTCTCCGAGCACCGGGTCAGCGAGGGCCTGCTGCGGTACGAGAGCTGCCACTGCGGCCGCTGGCGGATCCGGCTGGGCGCCGCGGTCCTCGCCGTCCCGGCGCCCCCGCCGGCCCCCGGCCGCGGGTCCCTCAGCGGCGGGTCCCTCAGCGGTGGGTCTCCCCCCAGGCCAGCATGGCGAGCAGCACGCCGTGCAGGCTCTCGCCGCGCTCGGTGAGCGCGTAGACCACCCGGGGCGGGACCTCGGCGTGCACCGTGCGGGTGAGGATGCCCTGGTGCTCCAGGGTGCGCAGCCGTTCGGTCACCGTCTTGGCGCTCGGCCCGCCCAGCGCCGCCCGGAGCTCCCCGAACCGGCGCGGCCCGGCCAGCAGTTCCCGGACGATCAGCGTCGTCCACTTGCCGTCCAGCACCTGCAGGCAGTATTCGACGCCGCAGCCGGTCACCGGCGCCGTCGCGAGCGGGTCGCGCACCCTGGTTTCCATGCGGACACTATGCCACTTCCTAGGTACTACTTCCGGGTCCGCACCACGATGGGGCCATGCCACTGACCCTCCTCGTCCACGGCGCCACCGGCACCCAGGGCGCCCCCGTCGTACGCCGGCTGCTCGCCGACGGCCACACCGTCCGCGCCCTGGTGCGCCGGCCCGTCCCGCTGCCGGCCGGCGCCGAGCCGGTGACCGGCGACCTCGCCGACCCCGCCGCCCTGGCCGCGGCGTACGCGGACGTCGACGCGGTCGTCGTCCAGCTCCCGCTGGTCTTCGGCCCGGCCGCGCTCGACCAGGCCCGGGCCGTGCTGGCCGGCCTGGAGAAGGCCCGGCCGCCGCGGGTCGTGTTCAACACCGGCGGGCCGATCGTGCCCGCGCCGGTCGGGATCCCCTACCTCGACGCCCGGGTCCTGCTCACCGCCCGGCTGCGCGAGGTGGTCGAGCGGGTCGCCGTGGTCGGGCCGGCCGGGCCCTACATGGAAAACCTGTCCGCGCCCTGGTCGGCGCCGGTGGTCGCCGCCGGCGAGCTGCGGTACCCGCTGCCCGAGCCGGCGCCGGTCCCGTGGCTGGCCCTGGACGACCTCGCGGCGGAGGTGGCCGACCTGCTCACCGCGGCCGAGCCGGCGCCGGTCCGGGTCGTCGCGGGGCCGGAGGCGCTGTCCGGCGACCGGGCCGCCGCGGCGGTCGCGGCGGCGCTGGGCCGGCCGGTCCGGTGGCGGACGGTGTCCCCTCAGGAGTACGGCGACGACCTCGTGCCGCACCTCGGCGAGGAGGCCGGGCGGGGGATCGCCGCCTTCTACGCCCCCGCGGACGGACCGCCGCCGGCCCCGGACCCGGCCCTGGTCCGGACCGGCACCACGACGCTCCGCGCCTGGGCCGCCCGCCAGACCTGGCCGGCCGGCTGACCGAGCGCCGCCCCGACCCGTGCCCCGCGGGCCGGGCCGGGTGGCGTGCAGCGGGTCACACCACCGGGCCAGGCCCGGAGGGGCGATCGCGGCCCGGGCGGGTATCCGGCAGGGGTGTCCGACCTCCCCGCCCCCATCCGGGTCCCGTACCGGCTCGCCGGGACGGCGCTGTCCACCGTCCTCGCCGCCGGCAGCGCGCTGCGGCACGCCCGGGTCTTCCACCCGGTCGGCGTCGCGTACGCGGTGACCGTCGACGTCGAGCCGGACGGGACCGGGCCGTGGGGCGCCCCGCTGCTGGACCGCCCGGCCACCCTGACCGGCCTGGTCCGGCTCAGCCGCGGGACCGGGCTCCCGGACGGCCTGCCCGACGTCCTCGGTCTCGCGCTGCGGCTCACCGACGCGCACGGCCCCGGCCGCCACCAGGACCTGCTGGTCAACACGGCCGGGCGCGGCCCGCTGGTCCGCCAGGTGTTCCTGCCGGCCCGGGGCTTCGGGACCGGCCGCTACTCCTCGGTCCTGCCGTACCGGGTCGGCGCGGCCCGGGTCCTGTTCGGTGCCCGCCCGGTCGGGCCGGGCGACCTGCGCACGTTCGCGGAGCTGGACCGGGCCGCCGCGGCCGGGGCGCTGCGGTTCCGGCTGGAGGTGGCCCGGCCCGGCGGGCGGTGGCGGCCGGTGGGCACGATCACGGTGGGCGAGCGGCTGCCGGCGGAGGTCGCGGAGGAGCTGCGGTTCAACGTCAACGAGCACACCGGCGGCGGGATCGCCCCGGTCGGCGCGCTGCAGGAGCTGCGCCGGCAGTCCTACCGGCTCTCCCAGCGCCACCGCCCCTGACCGTCCCCCCGGCCGTACGCACCGGTGCGACCGGGCGGCCCGGGGCGCCCCGGTTCCCCGTCATGAGCGGGTGGGCGCCCGCTCCCTGTAAGCGGGAGGCCCGGGTGACCTGACGCCTCCCCCGTCCGGGCACGTCCGGGGACCGGCGGGAGGGGAGGCTGGGTGGGCGGCGGCGACCAGCCGATCCTCGACCTCGTACCGATCGTCCGCCGGGTGGTGGGAGCGCGGATCCGGGACCCGCACCTGGTGGACGACCTGGTTCAGGAGACGCTCGCCCGGATGATGGCCGCCCGGGCGCGCATCGGGGACGAGACGCTGGTGCCGTACGCGATCGTCACCGCCAAGAACCTCGTCGCCTCGCACGTGCAGCGGCAGGACCGGGACCGGCGCAAGGCCCACCTGGTCGCCGACCCCGGCTCCGAGCCCGGGCCGGAGGACGGGGTGCTCGGCACCGAGCGCCGGCAGCTGGTCGCCGAGGCACTGCGGCGGCTGCCGGCCGAGGAGCGGGAGCTGCTGGTCGCGCACGAGGTCCAGGGCGCGGGCACGGCGTCCCTGGCGGCCGAGCGCGGGTCCACCGCCGGGGCGATCGCGGCCCAGCTCAGCCGCAGCCGCGCCAAGCTCCGGGTCGAGGTGCTGCTCGCCGAGCGGACCGACCGGCCGCCGACGGACCGGTGCCGGCCGGTGCTCATCGCCCTGTCCAGCGGCGACCGGCGGCGTCAGCAACGGCTGGACTGTGCCGGACACCTGCTCGAATGCGACTTCTGCGCGGCGCTGGCCCCGGCGCTGCTGGACCGCCGGTCCGGCGGGTCCGCGAATCCTGAGCAGCGCGTGCGCGTCACCAGGGATGCGGACGTCGTCGCGGCCCGGCAGAAGGGACGGGAGGTCGCGGCGGGCGTGGGCTTCTCCCGGACCGACACGACCCTGGTCGCGACCGTCATCTCGGAGCTGGCCCGCAACATCGTGCAGTTCGCCGAGCGGGGGGAGATCCTGGTGTGTCCGGTCGAGGAACCCGGTCGGCGGGGCGTGATGATCGTGGCGCGGGACGTGGGTCCGGGGATCCGGGACCTGGCCGGCGCGCTGACCGACGGCTACAGCACGTACCGGGGCGGCCTCGGCCTCGGCCTGCCGGGCACCCGCCGGCTGATGGACGAGTTCGACATCGTCTCCGAGGTGGGCAAGGGGACGACCGTGACGACGACCAAGTGGCTGCGCGACCGACCGGCGGCACGAGGAAGGGACCTGTGATGACGACGTCCACCACATCGGACGGCCGGAGCGCCACCGGCGAGGCCGACGACGGCCAGCTGCTGCTGCCCGAGCTCGTCGCCCACCTGCGGGAGAACCGGACGGCGCTGCGCCGGGAGTGGGCCAACCGCATCACCGACGCCGACCTGCTGACGTCGATGACCCCGCAGGAGGTCTTCTCCGAGGCGACCTCGGTGTACGACAACTACGTCGGCGTGCTGGAGACCGGCAGCGTCGAGGCGCTGCAGGACTACGCCCGGGACCTGTCCGAGCGGATCATCCCGCGCGGCGTGGAGACGGAGGAGGTGGTCGGCATCGTGCTGCTGCTGCGCGACGTGCTGGCCCGCTCCCTGTTCGAGAAGTACCACCAGGACTTCGGCCTGCTCAACCGCGTGCTCGACGCGTACGAGCCGGCGGCGAACCGCATCGCGAACACGGTGGCGGTGAGCTTCGTCCAGGAGCGCGAGCGCGTCATCCGGCAGCAGCAGGAGGCCATCCGGGAGCTGTCCACGCCGGTGCTGCAGGTCCGGGAGCGGCTGCTGATCCTGCCCATCATCGGCGTCCTGGACGGCCAGCGGGCCCAGCAGCTCACCGAGCAGCTGCTCGGCGGGATCCGCCGGCACCGGGCCAAGGTCGTCGTCGTGGACGTCACCGGGGTGCCGGAGGTCGACGCGGCCGTCGCCAACCACCTCGTGCAGACCGTCGACGCGTCCCGGCTGATGGGGGCCGGCGTCATCATCACCGGTCTGTCCTCGGAGATCGCCCAGACCCTCGTCCGGATCGGCGTCGACCTGACGAAGATGAACACGGTCGGCGACCTGCAGGGCGGCATCGAGGAGGCCGAGCGGCTGCTCGGCTTCAAGGTCACCAGGCCGACCGATGACCTTCGCTGAGCCGGACCCGCCGCAGGAGCCCCTGCGGGTCTCGATCCTCAGCCAGGGCTCCTACCTGATCGCGTCCATCCACACCGCCCTGAACGACAGCCAGCTGACCCGCTTCCAGCGCGACCTCATCGACCGGATCGGCCGGGACCGCGCCCGCGGCGTCGTCATCGACGTGGCCGCGCTGGACGTGCTCGACTCGTTCGGCTCCCGCACCCTGCGGGACATCGCGCGGGCGGGCCGCCTGCGCGGCGCGGTGACCGTCATCGTCGGCATCGCCCCCGACCTGGCCCTGAGCATGGTCCGGCTCGGCCTGGACCTGGACCTGCCCACCGCGCTGGACCTGGAGGAGGGCCTCGCCCACCTCGCCGCGGCCACCGGCGCCGGCGTCGTCGGCGGCGCCGCCGCCGCCGGCACGGTCCCGCGGTGAGCGGCGAGCCGGCCCGGCTGCGACTGGACTACCGGTCGGCGTTCGTCGGCTACGTGTCCCGGCGCGGCGAGGCCCAGCTGACCGCCGCGTACGAGATCGGGCGGACGGCGATCCGGTCCGGCATCGGCCTGCTGGACCTGGTCCAGCTGCACAACGGCGTGACCCTCGACCTGGTCCGCGCGGCCGGCGACGCCGACGAGCGGCTGACCCTCGCCGAGGCCGCCGCGTCCTTCCTGGTGGAGGTGCTGGCGTCGGCCGAGATGGCGCACCGCGGGTTCCTGGAGAACTCGCGCGCCACCCCGGACGACGCCTGACTCACCGCCCGGCGTCCGGCCCCGCGTCCGGCCCCTCGGCCGGCAGGGTGGCGTCGACCAGGCAGGTGGAGCCGGCCGGCCGGGTCGCCACGTCGTCGCAGCGCACCCGCAGCCGGTCCAGGGACTCGACCTCGCCGGCGGGCAGCGTCGCCTCCAGCAGCGAGCCGGCCTTCGCCTCGTCCAGGTCGAGCACCGCGTCGACCAGCTCGGCGCCGACCCCGGTGGCGTGGTGCCCGGCCTCCACCCGCAGCTCCGCCCGGACGACGGCGCGCCCCACGAGGTGCACGTCCGCCGCCCCCACCACGCGGCCGTCCTGGACGACCTCGACGTGCCTGTCCCGTCCCTGTGCCTCCATCGCGCCTACCTCCCGCCGGTGGACCCGTTGCTGGATCCGTCGGTCGGGCCGGCCGGACACCGGCTCCGTCCCACTCCTGTGAGTGGCCCGCCCGCCCCGCATGACGCCCGGCGCCCGGATCCGGGCCACGGCCGACCGGGTCCGGAGGCCGGCGGGCGGCCCGGCGGCCGGCTTGGGACGATGACGCGGTGGACGGGTCGGCGGACGTGGTGGTGGTCGGTGCCGGCGCGGCCGGGCTGTCGCTGGCGTCCCGGCTGGCCGGTGGCCCGCTGGACGTCGTCCTGGTCAGCCCGGACACCCCGGCCGCGCCGAAGACCTGGTGCTACTGGGAGCCGGGCGACGGCCGCTGGGACCCGGTCGTCGGGGCCCGCTGGGACCTGGCCCGAGTGCACGGGCCGGACGGTGCGGAGCTGCTGCTGCCGCTGGCGCCGTACACGTACAAGATGGTCCGCTCGCCCGACCACGAGCGGCACGCGCTCGACCGGATCGCGGCCGGCGGCGTCCGGCGGGTCGCCGCCGAGGTCGACACGGTCTCCGACGGGCCGGAGCACGCGACGGTCCGCGGCCGGGACGCGGCCGGCCGGGAGGTGGTGCTGACCGCGCGGTGGGTGTACGACTCCCGCCCGGTGCCGCCGGCGGCCGCCGGCCGGGTGCACCTGCTCCAGCACTTCCGCGGCTGGTTCGTGGAGACGGCGCGGCCGGCGTTCGAGCCCGGGGTGGCGACGTTCATGGACTTCCGCACGCCGCAGCCGGCCGGCGGGGTCAGCTTCGGCTACCTGCTGCCGACGTCGGCGACCCGGGCGCTGGTCGAGTACACCGAGTTCACCCGGGACGTGCTGTCCGACAGCGGGTACTCCGCGGCGCTGCGGCAGTACACCGGTGACGTGCTCGGGCTGCCCGACTTCACGGTCACCGACGTCGAGGAGGGCGCCATCCCGCTCACCGACGCGCCGTTCCCGCGCCGGGTCGGCCGCCGGGTGTTCCGCATCGGCACCGCCGGCGGCGCCACCCGGCCCTCCACCGGCTACACGTTCGCCGCCGTGCAGCGGCAGGTCGAGCACATCGCCACCGCGCTGGCCGCGGGCCGGGACCCGGCGCCGCCGGCCGCGTACGGGCGCCGGCACCTGTGGATGGACCAGGTCCTGCTGCGCGGCCTGGACGCCGGCGAGATCGACGGCGCCGCGTTCTTCATGCGGCTGTTCGACCGGCAGCCGACGGCCCGGGTCCTGCGCTTCCTGGACGGCGCGACCAGCCCGCGCGAGGACCTGGCCGTGATGGGCGCCGCCCCGCTCGGGCCGATGCTGCGCACGCTGCTCCCGGGCTGAGCCGCAGCGGCGGCCCGCCGGTCCCGGGCGGTGCGGCGGTTCAGGGCCGCCGCCGGGCCCGGAAGGTCGCGGTCTTGGCCCGGTTGCCGCACCCGGCCATGTCGCACCACCGGCGGGAGGTGTTCCGGGAGGCGTCGAGGAACACCCAGCCGCAGTCCGCGCCGGGGCAGGCCTTGAGGCGTCGCCATCCCGGCCGGGCGGTCGCGCGGAGCAGGGCGGCGGTCCCGGCGGCCGCCAGCCACGGCGCGAGCCCGCCGGCCCGTGGGGGTGCCAGGGACACCCGGCCGTCGCTCAGCACCGCCGGTCGGAGCGCGAGGGCGCCGAGGGTCGCCCACGCCTCGTCCTCCCCCGGGCCGCCCGGGTCCACTCCGTTGTGCCGTCCGGCCGCCGCCCGCACGACGTGGCGCAGCGCGCGCAGGGGGGCGAGGGCGTCGTCCGGCGGCACCGGTCCAGGCCCGCCCGGAAGCCGGGCGGCATCCGGCGCGGTGTCGTGGCGGGTGTCCTGGCGGGTGTCGCGGGCGGTGTCGCGGGCGGTGTCGTGGCCGGCCCACCAGGCGGCGAGGGCGGCCGGGTCCGCCAACGGGTCGGCACCCTCGTGCCCCGCGTTGGCCAGGGCGACGAGAAGCTCCTCGTCCGCCAGTGCCGGCTCTCGCATGCAACCACCGTACGCGGGTCACCGGTTGACGACACGAGTAACCGCTGTAAAGCTTGCGGTGGTTGCGCAGCCCGCCGGGTCGTGGGCCACGGCGGAGGAGAGCGCGATGCCCCACCAGCCCGACGCGGACACCGGGGCGACCCGCCACGGCGCGCAGCCCGCGGACCTGTCCGGTCCAGGCGCCTCGTGATCGGTCTCGGGGTGGCGCTGGCGATCCTCGCGAGCATCGCGTACGGGTTCAGCGACAGCCTCAGCGGCACCGTGGTCCGTCGCCACTCGACCGCGGCGCTGGCCCTGTGGGCGCAGGTCGTGGGCCTGCTCGTGCTGGGCGTCGGCACGGCCGTCCGCCGCCCGGAGCTGTCCGTGCCCGGGCTCGCCTGGGGGGTGTCCGCCGGGGCCGTCGGGGCGGTCGGCGTCCTCGCGTTCTACACCGCCCTCCAGCGGGGCCGCACGTCCCTGGTCGCCCCGGTCGCCGGCGCCGGGGTCGTCCTGCCGGTCCTCGCCGGAGTGCTCGGCGGGGACGCCCTGAGCTGGCAGTCCGGCATCGGGGTGGCCGCGGCGGTCCTCGGCGTCCTCCTCGTCGCCGCCGCTCCCGGGTCGGACGACGACCCCGACCCCGACCGGCCGCGCACCGGCGTCGTGCGCCCCGTGCCCGGCCGCACCCAGCCGGTGCCGGCGTACGACGGGTGCGTCCCCCCGCGGGGAGCAGGGTCGGCGCGCTCGTCGATCTGGCTCGCCGGGGCGGCGGCGGTCGCGTTCGGGCTGTTCTTCGTCGTCCTGGAGCGGGCGACCGAGCGGGCCGCCCCCGCCGGGAGCGACCAGGACGGCTTCGACGCCGCGCTCCCGATCGCCCTCGCCGTCCAGGTCGGGGCGCTCGCCGTCACGCTGGTCGCGGCGACCCGGCACAGTCGCGCGTGCCTGCGTCCGGTCCGGTCCCTGGCCCTGTCCGCCGCGGCCGTCGGGCTCCTGGACGTCACCGCGGACCTGCTCGTCACCGTCGCCGTCGACCGCGGCCCGCTGGCCGTCGTCGGGCCGCTGGCCTCGCTCGATCCCGTCGTCGCGGTCCTGCTCGCCACCGTGGTCCTGCGGGAACGGGTCAGGCCACTCGCCGCGCTGGGCGTCGCCGCCGCCCTGGTCGGCATCGTCCTCACCGCGACCGGCTGACCGTCCGGGGCGGACGGTCAGGCCGGGGTGACGGTGGTCGTGCCGCCGCGGGCGGTCACGTCCCAGCGGCGGCCGAGGGCGGGCACCCCGGCGAGCGTGACGTCGAGGTCGGCCGGGACGGACGCCGCCGCGGTGAGGCGACCGGCCGCGCGGTCCGGGCGGAGGCCGAGGACGGCGGCGAGGGCGCCGACCGGGGCCGCGGACGCCCACGCCTGCGGCGAGCAGCTGGTCGGGTAGGTCACCGGGAAGCCGGTCTCCGCCCGCGGGTGCCCGGTGAGCACCTCGGGCAGCCGCCTGCCGAGGTGCCCGGCCGCGTCCACCAGCCCGCGCAGCAGCACCGCCGCGCCGTCCCGCCGCCCGTGCGCGGCCAGCCCGACGCAGGCCAGCGCGGTGTCGTGCGGCCAGACCGTGCCGTCGTGGTAGGCGACCGGGTCGTACCCGAGGTCGCCGGTGGCCATCGTCCGGACGCCCCAGCCGGAGAACAGCTCCGGCCCGAGCAGCGCGTCCGCGGTCCGGTCGGCGCGCTCGCCGGCCGCGATGCCGGTCAGCAGCAGGTGGCCGATGTCGGAGGTCAGCGAGTCGACCTGGCGGCCGGCGGCGTCCAGGGCGAGCGCGTAGTGCCCGCCCGCGGCCGTCCCCACCCAGAAGTCCCGGTCGAACCGCGCCCGCAGGTCCGCCGCCGCCTCCTCCAGCCGGTCGGCGTACGCGCCGTCGCCCCAGACCGTGCGGGCGATGGCGGCCAGGCCGAGGCGGGCGGCGTACGCGTAGCCCTGCACCTCGCAGACCGCGAGCGGCGCCTCCGCGCGGGTGCCGTCGGCGAACAGCATCGAGCCCGGCGAGTCCTTCCAGGACTGCACCTCCAGCCCGTGGGCGGACCGGCGGCGGAACTCGACGTACCCGCGGCCGGTCAGGTCGGCCGGCCCGTCGATCCACGCCAGCGCGGCCCGCAGGGCGGGCTCCAGCTCGCGGGCGAGGTCGTCGTCGCCGGTCCACCGCCAGGTCTCGGCGGCGAGCAGCACGAACAGCGGGGTCGAGTCGACCGACCCGTAGTAGGGCAGGCCGTCACCGAGCGCGGCCAGCTTGCCGACGCGCACCTCGTGCGGGATCTTGCCCGGCTCCGCGTCCCGGGCCGGGTCGTCCGAAGTGGACTGCAGGCCGGCCAGGGCGCGGAGCGCGGCGCGGGCCGGGTCCTGGCCGAGTGCCAGCGTGAGCAGGCAGGTGAGGATCGTGTCCCGGCCGAAGACGGCCACGAACCAGGGCAGCCCGGCGGCCGGCAGCACCGCGCCGCCGGGGCCGGGCATCCGGAGCGCGGCCAGGTCCTCGACCGACTGCCGGTACGTCGCCGCCAGCCCGGCCCACGGCGTGTCGAGGGCCGGCACCGCCGCCCGCCACCGGGCCAGCTCCCGGTCCGCGGCCTCCTCCGCGGCGGCCCGCACGCCGGCCGCCTCCGCCGCCACGGCGAGGACGGCGGCCGCCTCCGATCCCGCCGGCCCCGGTCCGGTGGCCGG
>CADCTP010000409.1 GCA_902805565.1 uncultured Mycobacteriales bacterium | reverse complement strand
TCTTCCGATCTAGGCGGCCCGGCGCACCGCCCGCGCGGCGGCCCGCGGCTCAGTCGACCTTGGCGCCGTACACCCGGTCGACGGCCATCCTGATCAGGACGCGCCGCTCCGCCACCATGACCGACCGGTACTCCGCCCAGTCCGGGTGCTCGCCGGCGGCGACGCGGTAGTAGTCGACCAGCGCCTGCACCTCGGGCCCGTGCGGGTCGGTGCCGGGCCCGATCACCGTGGCCGTGCACTCGGCGGTCGCCCACTGCCAGGTGTCGGCGCTGGTGACCTCCAGCGCCGCCCGCGGGTCCCGCCGGAGGTTGGCCACCTTGGCGGTCGTCGCGCCCGAGGACACCAGGATGACCCCGGCGTCCCGGTCGTACGCCGGCCAGACCGGGGACAGCTGCGGGCGGCCGTCGGCCTTGAGCGTCGCGAGCACGCCGACCCGGCTCTCCGCGAGCAGCGCGTGCGGGTCGAAGGAGGGGTCCGCCATGTCGCAGACCCTACCCAGGGCCGGCGGGCGCCCGACCGGGCCGCACCCGCAGGAGCCGGGCGACGCCGCGCCCGGGCAGCCGCCGACCGGACATTCCGGGCGGCCGGAAACGGACGTTGTCGTACGGGCGCCATGTTCCTAGGCTGCGGACGACCGGAAGGGGTTGGGGCGTGCCCGACGACGTGCTGTCCACCATCGATCCGGCGAGCCCGATCGAGCCGGCCCTGGAGACCATCCAGCGGCGGGTGCTCTGGCTCGCCACCCGGATCGTCGACGCGGCCAACCACGACCGCGACACCGGCGACGGCGTGAAGGTGGGCGGCCACCAGGCGTCCAGCGCCAGCATGGTCTCGATCATGACCGCCCTCTGGTTCGGTCACCTGGACGCCGAGGACCGGGTCAGCGTCAAGCCGCACGCCTCGCCGGTGCTGCACGCGATCAACTACCTGCTCGGCACGCTGGACCGGGGCTACCTGACCACCCTGCGCGCCCGCGGCGGTCTGCAGTCGTACCCGAGCCGGACGAAGGATCCCGACCAGGTCGACTTCTCCACCGGCTCGGTCGGGCTGGGGGCGACCGCGCCGCTGTTCGCCGCGGCGGTCCGCCGGTACGTCGACGCCCACTTCGGCCCGCGGCCCCGCAGCCGGTTCGTCTCGCTGATCGGCGACGCCGAGCTGGACGAGGGGAACATCTGGGAGGCCATCGCCGACCCGGTCGCGGCCGACCTCGGCAACGTGCTGTGGGTCGTCGACTTCAACCGGCAGTCCCTGGACCGGATCGTGCCCGGCGTCCGGATCTCGCAGTGGTCGGCGTACTTCACCGCGATGGGCTGGCACGCGATGGAGCTGAAGTACGGCCGGCGGCTGCGGGCGGCGTTCGCCCTGGACGGCGGCGAGTCGCTGCGCCGCTGGATCGACGACATGGCCAACGAGCAGTACCAGTCGCTGTTCGGGCTGGCCGACGACGAGCTCCGCAAGCGGTTCCTGGACGGCGCGCCGGCCGGGGTGACCCGGTTCTGCGCGGACTTCGACGACGCCCAGCTGGCCGCGCTCGTCACCGACCTCGGCGGCCACGACCTGCTCGGCCTGATCGACGCGTTCGCGGAGTGCGACCGCGTCGACGACCGGCCGAGCGTGCTGTTCCCGTACACGGTCAAGGGCTGGGGGCTGCCGATGGCCGGCAACCCGCGCAACCACTCGGCGCTGTTGTCGGTGGAGCAGGTGGAGGCGCTGCGGGCGTCGCTGGGTCTCACCGCGGCGACGGAGTGGGACCGGATCGACCCCGGCACGGACGCCGGCCGGCTGGTCGCCGACCGGGCCGCGCACCTGGCCCGGACCCCGGCCCCGGACCCGGACCCGGTCCCGGTGCCGGCCGCGACCGGGGTGCGGACGACCCGCCCGATCTCGACGCAGGAGGCGTTCGGCCGGATCCTCACCGACCTGTCCCGGGACCCGGCGGTCGCGCCGCACCTGGTGACCACGGCGCCGGACGTCGCCACGTCGACCAACCTCGCCGGCTACATCAACCGGGTCGGCGTCTTCGCGCCCGCGGACCGCAAGGCCTGGCACGAGGACGCGGTGCTGCGGTGGACCGAGAGCCCCGCCGGGCAGCACCTGGAGCTCGGCATCAGCGAGATGAACCTGTTCTCGCTGCTCGGCCAGCTCGGGCTGGCCGACCGGATGTCCGGCCACCGGCTGCTGCCGATCGGCACCGTGTACGACCCGTTCGTGCTGCGCGGGCTGGACGCCTTCGTGTACTCCGTCTACTCCGGATCCCGGTTCGTCGTGGTCGGTACGCCGTCCGGCGTCACGCTGGCCCCGGAGGGCGGCGCCCACCAGTCGATCGGGACCGCCTCGGTCGGCATCGAGCTGCCCGGGGTGAGCTTCGCCGAGCCGGCGTACGCGACCGCGCTGGACTGGCTGCTGTGCGACGCCCTGGCCGACGTGGGCAGCGGCGCGGCACCCGAGCCGGACCGGAGCCGCGGCACCTCGCACTACCTCCGGCTCACCACCCGGCCGCTGGACCAGGCGCCGTTCGAGGCGGTCCGCCGCCGGGTCGGCGACGCCGTGCTCCGCGGCCGGGTGCTGGCCGGCGCGTACCAGCTCCTCGACGCCGGCGAGCTGGCGGCCACCGGCGCGCCGGCCGTCAACCTCGTCGCCACCGGTGCGGTGCTGCCGGAGACCCTGGCCGCGGCCGAGGAGCTGGCCGGCGAGGGCGTCGCCGCGCACGTGGTCGACGTGACCGCCGCCGGCCGGCTCTACCACGCCTGGCAGCAGGCGCACCGGACCGGCGTGCGGACCGCCCGGCGGCCGTCGGTGCCCGAGGTGCTGCGGACGGCGTTCCCCGGCCCGGCCGCGGCCGCGCCGGTGGTCACCGTGCACGATGCGTCGTCGCACGCGCTGGCCTGGCTGGGCACCGCGCTCGGCGTGCCCGGCGTTCCGCTGGGCGTCGACTCCTTCGGCCAGTCCGGCACCGTCGCCGACCTGTACGAGCTCAACGACCTGCAGACCGGCGCCATCGTCAACGCCGCGCTGGCCGCGCTGGCCCGGTGACCGGCGGGATCCCGCGGCGGTCCCGGCAACGCCCGGACGGTGGCGTGACCCGGGCGCGGGCCCTCGGCGACCGGATCCGGGTCGGGTCGCGCGGCCGGCCGGCGCCGGGCCCGGCCAGTGCGCCGCGGATCAGCCGGGGCGGCCCCACGCCGCCGGCGGGTCGGCCGGGACCCGGCCCCCGCCCGGCATCCTGAGGTCGACGACCCCCTGACGGCGCAGGAGCCGTACGGCGTCCAGGGCCACCCGGTCCCCGGCCGCTCCCGCGCCGAGGGTCCGCGCCAGCTCCCGCACGGTCGAGGAGCCGTCGACCAGCGCCAGCACGGTGGAGAGGGTGCCGGCGAGCCCCAGCTCGCGGTCGCCCCACGCCGTGCGCACGGTCACCGAGAGCCGCGGCCCGTCCGGGCCGGCCCCCGCGGTGGCCGGCGCCCGAACCGTGTAGGACGAGCACGCCACGACCGGCACCAGGTCCAGGGGTGCCGGAGCGTCCGGCGCCGGCACGACGATGCGGTCCTCGAAGGCCACGAAGTCCAGGCCGAGGTCGAGCATGCACCACAGCGCGTCGTGCGGCGTCTCCGCGATGGGTTCACCCGGGCCGTTCAGCGAGGTGTTGAGGATCAGCGGCACGCCGGTACGGGCGTGGAAGGCGGCGATCAACCGGTGGAAGCGCGCCAGCTGGTCCGGCTCCACCGTCTGCACGCGACCCGTCCCGTCGTGGTGCACGACCGCCGGCACCCGCCCGGCGCACCCCGCGCGGAACCGCCAGGACCGCAGCATGAACGGGCTGGACCCCGCACCGGTGTCGAACCACGCGTCAGCATGCTCGGCCAGGATCGCCGGCGCCAGTGGGCGGAACCCCTCACGCCGCTTCACGTGACCGTTGACGCGCTCCTTCATGGCGTGCGACCTCGGGTCGGCGACGATGCTGCGGGCGCCCAGGGCCCGGGGGCCCAGCTCGCTGCCGCCCTCGAACCACCCGCCGACCTCGCCGGCGGCGAGCCGGGTCGCGGCCGCCTCGACGACCCGGTCCGCGCGGTCGGTGACGACCCGGACCCCCGGCACCCGGGCGATCGCGGCACCGACCTCCCCCGCGGAGTACGGGCGGCCGAGCCCGTCGCGGCGCAGCGTCACCACGCTGTGCCGCCGCGACAGCTGCCACAAACCGTGGAAGGCCGCACCGATCGCCGGACCGCTGTCCTCGGCGGGCGGCGGCACGAACACCTCGTCGAAGCCCGAGCCGCGCCAGAGCCGCTCGTTGGCGACGCAGTTCAGCGCGACGCCGCCGGCGTAGCAGAGCACCGACGCGGAGGACCCGGCCCGGACCTCGGCGACCACGCCGAGCAGCGCCACCTCCAGAGCGGCCTGCACGGACGCGGCGAGGTCCGCGTACGTCGCCTGCCTGGCCGGCCACCGGTCGTCGTGGCGGAACCGCTCCGGCACGCCGGTCCGGAAGCGCAGCGCGGAGCCGCGACCGCCGAAGAACTCCTCCGGGCCGAACACCGGACGCCCAAGGGCGGCCAGTCCCATGACCTTGCCCGCCTCCATCGGGTCGCCGAAGATCTGCTCGGCGACGGCTGAGTACATCCCCCCGAGGCTGCCGAACCGCGGCATCCCGCCGTGCCGCCGGTCGAGCCAGCGCCCGCCGTCGACCCACCGCTTGACCACCGGGGCGAGCCGCCGACCGCGCGCCTCGTATACGGACAGGGTCTCCCACCCGGCCTCCGCGCCGGGCCCGCAGGCTGCGCGCTCGGCCGCGGACAGGTCCTCGTAGGGGGAGCCGAGACCGTCGACGACGAGCACGGCCGCCGCGCGGGACCCGGAGGTCGCGTACGCGCTGACCGCGTGACCGAGGTGGTGCGGGATCGACAGCCACGGCACCCGGTTCGCGACGACCCGCAACTCCGGGTCGAGGCTGAGGTCGTGCTCGGCGCTCGCCGCGGAGCCCTGCGCGCACAGCACGACCAGGTCCAGACGGTCCGCACCGATCCCCGCGCTGTCCAGGCAGTAGCGCACCGCCAGGCCGGGCCGGGCCCCGTACGTCCGGTCGCGCTTGACGCCCGAGAGCCGCTCCTCCTGGACGGCGACGACGATCCGGCCGTCGTGGACCAGGCAGGCGCCGCCGTTGTGGGAGGCGCTCAGCCCCAGCACCCACAGCCCCGGGCTGCTCATCCGGTGCGCAGCGGGGTCAGCAGGGGGTGCTCGGCGAGCTGCCGGTAGAACGTCGTGAGAAGCCGGACCTGCCCGTCGTCGAGCGGCTCGTCGGTGTGCCGGGCCAGCCAGGCGGGGAACCCGCCCGGCACCACGCCGGCCAGCAGGGCCGTGCCGGTGACGCCCAGGGCGTGGTCGGCCCCCGGGGACAGCTCCAGCACGTGCCGCAGGCACACCGCGAAGGCGTCCCGTGCTCCGGGCGCCGCCCGCGCCAGCTGCCGGCGGAACGAGTCGCGGTCGAAGGAGCTGAGCAGGCATGCCAGGACGTACCGGAGGTCGCCGTCCCGGATCGTGGCGCGCAACGCCAGCAGGTGCGAGCGCCGCCGCTGCTCGCGGACCGCCTCCAGCACCGGGGCGACGGCGGGACCGTGCCGGCGCTCGTACCCGGCCGCCAGCTCGGCGAGCACCGGGGCCCCGAGCCCGTGACCGTGCACGCGCATGAGCACCTCCATCCCTCCGTACAGGTCGGAGCTCTCCAGGGCGAGGGTGACGCACCCCAGGTACGACGGGTGGGCCGCGGCGTGCAGGGTGTCCAGCAGCTGCAGCCGCTTGTGCAGCGACTCGTCGCGCACCGCCGGGTCGTACGCGACCCCCGGCGGCAGATAGGTGTACTCCGGCTCGTCCTCGTCGTGGGTACGGACGACGACGGTCATACTCGGGTTGTCCAGGTGGAACGCGGAGTGGACCAGTGCCGTGCCGCGGTGGATCGGAGTGACCGAGGTGCCGTCGAGGACCTCGACCCCCACCATGGCGAGGGTGCCGAGCGCGACCGTCGGGGTGAGCCGTTCCCGCTCGGAGAACCGGTAGCGGCTGTGGACGCTGCGGCCGGTCGTGACCCGGAAGGCCCCACTGAAGGAGTGCTGGTGGATCCCGGGCGACCCGGTGTGCCAGCACAGCGCCTCGACCACGAAGCGGTCGTCCCGGTGGAGCGTGAGCGCCGGCTGGCCGAAGGACTGGTCCAGCCGGCGCTGCGGGGGAAGCCGCAGCCCGCCGGCGAGCTCGCGGGCGACGGTCGGGAAGTCGGGCGGCGGGTTGTCCTCCAGTGCCTCGGCGGCCAGCGAGGCGAAGGCGTCCCGGTCGTAGCCGGTCGCCGCCCACCGCCGGTCCACCTGCCGCGCCAGCTCCGTGATCACCGGGATCACCGGTCGGCTCCCCGGTCGACGGCGGTCACCCGGGGCAGCAGGTCAGGGAGCAGGGCCAGCCGGGCCCGGGGCCCGGTGTGGAACGGGTTGTTCGTCTCCAGGCCGGGCACGACGACCCGGACGACGTGCGCCGGTGCCATCCCCGGGGCGGTCAGGTCGACCAGGAGCACGCGGGGCACCCCGGCGTCGCGCAGCCGGGCGAGCACCCAAGTCAGGTCGTCCCGTACGTCCGCGCCACGGTGGCCGGCCCTCTCCGCCAGCGGCCGCAGGTCGACGTCGGGATCGGTCCAGAACCAGGCGTCCTGCGGGCTGGTCGGCCGGGGCCGCTCGTGCCGCCCCAGGCTGCGCGCCCGGACCGTGAGGTCCTCCCGACCTCCGGCGACCGCGCTCGCGACGGTCTGCGCCGCCTCCAGCAGCGCCATCTCCACGGCGACCCGGGGATCGGGATGGGTGCCGTACCCGTCGGCGCGTCGCCGGTCCCGCACCAGGACCGCGAGGAAGGTCGGCACCGCCAACTCGCCGGTGATGTCCAACACCCGGACGGTCCCATCCTGGCCGCCGCACAGTTGCCGCGCGATCCGGCGCAGCCGGGGGGAGGCCGCGTCGACGTCGACGAACCGGCCCGGCGCGGGCCCGAGCCCGCCCGGGTTGACCAGCCGGAGCTCCGCCATCCGCTGGGCGTGCCGCTCGATGTACTCGCAGGTCGCGTGGAGCGCCGCCTCGGCCATGCTGAAGCCCGCGCCGAGGCCGTTGGTGGCGAGCTGCTTGCGGCTGCCGCGGGACGAGTAGCAGATGTCGTGCACGCCGCGGCGCATCCGCACGACGTCCACCGGGAGGTACGCGGCCCCGCCGGAGAGCAGGTCGACGCACGGGCACCACGACAGCGGCCGGCCGGCCTCGTACGGCGAGTCGTACGGCAGGTCCAGGCTGTCGGGCGCCACGAACCGGCCGTCGGTGGCGACCTCGGCGTAGGCGGCGCTGACCAGCTCGCGTTCGGGCGGGTCGAACCGCTCCTGCGCCCACTTCTCCAGCTCCTCCAGCACACTGCCGGCGATCGCCCCGGCCGCGGACGTCGACTTGCCACTGCCGTAGCTGCTCGACCACTCCCCCGCCGGACGGGCGGCCTGAGCGACCTGGATGCCGCCGAGATCCGCCAGCTCCCCGATCAGGCCCACCCGGGTCACTCCGATCAGCTCGCCGAGCCGGCCGGCGTGCTCGGCGGCGAGTGCCGTCGTCGTGGCGAACCGGGGCTCGCCGGGCGGCTTGGGCGAGTGCGGCACCAGCCGGGCCGGCAGCGGTGCCGCCGCCCGCGCCGCACCGGCCGCCCACCCGGCCGACAGGTGCCGGGCCGCCGCCCGTGCCCGTGCCACGAGCTCGAGGAACGCATCCTGCTCCGATACGCGGGCCCACCCGAGCTCGGCCCACCGGGCACGGGCGGAGGCGAGGTCGAGCACCCGGTTGGCCCGGCACAGGACGGCCACGGCCGCGCGGTGCTCCTCGGCCGGGGTGCCGGTCCCGCGGTCGGCGAGCCAGCGCAGGCTCCCCAGCCGCATCGCCTCCCGCTTCAACGCCAGGTCGTCGAGGAACAGCTCCGCCAGCACGGCCCGGCGCACCGCCGGCGGGCGCGCACGGAGCGCGGCGGCCAGCCCGGCGTCGACCCGGGCCGCGCCCACGCATTGCCGGTCCAGGCTCGCCAGGTCCAGGCCCAGGTCGTGCACCGTCACCACGGCCTCCTCGGGGGAGACCCAGCCCCAACGCCGCGCCGCCTCCGCCAGCACGGCCTGGGCGGCGTGCGGCGGGACGTCCTGGACCGCCGGAGCCGGCGGCTGCCCGGCACGGAGCAGCGCGCGGCCGGCGTACCGCTCCAGCCGGCCGGTGAAGCACAGGAAGGCGAGGAGGTCGTCGTGGCCGACCCGGTCACCGCTCTCCCAGATGAGCACCTCGTCCCGGGCCCGGCCGGAGGGCGGTGCGGCCGGCCGGTCCCCCGCCCGGTCGGGGACGGGCACCCGGCCGGCCGGGTCGACCGGCGGCCGGCCCCTCCGGTGGCGGTCCACCGCCTCGAGCACGGCCTGGGCGTCCGCCCGCTTGAGGTCGGTCGCCGCGAGCATCCGGACGAGGTCGTCGCGGTCCCGGCGGTGGTCCAGACCCGCCCGCCGGAGGACGGCCCGGTACGTCCGGGCGCGGTACGGCAGCTCCACCGCCGCCCGCAGCAGCCGGTCGGCCACGTCCCGGTCGATGGTGCCGGGCCGGGCCAGCCGCTCGACGGCGAACCGGACGTTGACGGTGGGCACGGTCAGCGCGTCGAACGTCTCGGGGTCGAACAGCAGGGCCACCTCGTCGTCCCGGCTGATGACCCCGTCGCGGTACCAGGCGTGGACCCGACCCACCCCCACCACGCCGGGCACCTCAGCCGCCCGCAGCGCACCCATGCTGGCCCCGCCGAAGACCACGAGCCCGTCTTCCACGGCCTGCCGCACCTCTCGCGGGCTGACGGCGAGCTCCTGGTCGAAGACCCCGTCCACGAGGGCCACCACCGTGCCCGCCGGCAGGTCGGCGAGGTCGCCCCGGCGCACCGGCGGCCGGTAGTCGGCATCGAGGATCGTCCGGGCGGCGGCGCGCGGCAGCGACGGGCCGAGGAACACGACGGGGCGGGCCGCGGGCGCGCTCACCGCGCCTCCGGCCGGAGGATGCCGGCCAGCACCAGCTCCCGGGCGAGGCCGACGCGGTCGTACTCGCCGGACGCCGCCGGCAGGTCCGCCGGACGCAGCCGCCCGACGGTCGCGACGTACCGGAACACCGGCTCCAACGCCGCCGGGCCGGACATGCTGCCGCCGGGATACCCGATCCGGACCTCCTCGCCGTCCCGGCGCACCGTGCAGACCATCCCGGCCGCCCGGACCAGGGACGTGGCCGCGTCGATCCGCGGCGCCGCCAGGATGCCGCCGAGCCCGTCGTCCGGCAGCACCGTCTCCGGGACGTCCATCCGCTCCAGCAGCACCCGTACGGCATCGGGCAGCCGCGCCCGGACCGCGTCCCCGTCGAGGAGCCGGCACAGGCCGCGGACGACGGCCTCCGGGCCGCCGGCCGCGCGGGGCACGGGCCGGTCCAGCGCCGCGAGGTCGGGCAGCACCGCCCGCAGCACGTCGAGCCAGCGCAGCGGAAACAGCCGCAGGGTGACGTGCAGGGAGTGGGCCTCCCCGGTCCGGGCGGCGTGCACCCACCACTCCGGGACGTACAGCGCGTCCCCGGCCGACAGCCGCACGGTGGTCGGCGGCCCCCCGAGCTCCCCCGGGCCGACGAGCCCGGGACGGCGCGGCTCGTCCGGCCGCCGGACGTCCGGGTAAACCTCCCAGTCCTTCGTGCCCTCGAGCTGGAGGACGAGGCTGGCGTGCTCGTCGCGGTGGGGCGGGAAACCCCGGGACCGCGGCGGGGTCAGGAACACGTGCGCGCTGACCGGGCTCCGCAGCCGGACGCCCTGACCGCGCAGGTCCTCCTCGACGGCGCGGCCGAGCCGCATCAACGGGGCGGCCACCCGGTGGGCCTTCGTGAGGTAGAGCGTGTGCCCGTCCCGGAAGGCCGCCCTGACCGGGGCGAGCCGGAGCATCCCCTCGGCGTCGACCATCCGGTCCGGCACGGGCCGGGACCCCTCCCGGACCAGGTGCAGCCAGCCCTCGTGGGCCCGGTTCAGGGTGCTGAGGAGCAGCTCGAAGGAGGCGAGGTCGAGCAGCTCCGCGCCCCGCCCGCCGAGGCCGGAGGGGTAGTGGCGGGCCGCCCGCTGCCAGTCCTCGCCGAGGAAGGCCGGCAGCGGCACCGGCCGGATGAGGTCGGCGAGCCGAAGGCCGGGGACCGCCGGCGCGGAGCCGCTCCCGGGGGCCGTACCCGGTCCGCCACCGATGGGAGGGGCGTCCACCGGCGGCGGCCAGGCGTCCGCGAGCGAGGTCCGCACGGGCCCCGCGCCGGACGAGCTCGGAGCGGTCATCCCTCGGACGGGACCGGTCGGACGCCGCGGGGGCCGTACTGGCGGACGAGGAACCGCTTCTTCCGGAGCTTCTCCTCGGGCGTGCAGGTCGTGACCAGCCGGCTCCCGGTGTGCTTCTCGTCCTCGACCCGGCAGGACCCGCCGCAGAGGTTGCGCAGGTCGCAGGTGCTGCAGCCGGTCCGCGAGTTGACGCTGAAGGCCGCCGCGGTGCGCGCCAGGTACTTCGTGATGTCCTTCACCGGCATCTGGTCGACGTGGCCCAGGGCGCCGGACAGCAGGTGGCACGGGTAGACGAGCCCGTCCGGCGCGACGACCAACTGCTCGGCGTAGCCGCAGTTGCTGATCTTCTTGACCGCGTTGGGGCCGCCGGCCCGGTTCTCCGTCGTCCTGACCCGGGTCAGCAGGTCGTCGACGAACGCGCGGACCTGGTCGGTGTCGAGGGAGTGGTCGAGACCGGTCCCGCGCCCGTGGGCCATCGCGCCGTAGCTGATCCGGAAGGACAGGTCGGTCTCCTCGAACTCCGCGATGAAGTCCGGCAGCCCCGCCCGGATGGCCGGCCAGTTGTCCAGCATCACCGTCGTGCTGACCCGCGTCTCGATGCCGGCGTCGAGCAGCAGGCGGATGGCGCGCAGGGCCCGCCGGAACGAGTGCCGACCACGGATGGCGTCGTGGATCTCGGCGGTCGGCCCGTCCACGCTGATCTGCACCACGTCGGCGACCCCGACGAGGTCGTCCAGGTGCCGGGGTATCGCCATGCCGTTGGAGAAGAGCGTCACCTCGAGGCCGGCGTCGTGGGCCCGGCGCATGATCTCCACGCAGCCGTCGTGGACCAGCGCCTCCCCGCCGGTGAAGAGGATCTTCTCGCCGCCGTTCGCCGCGAACTCGTCGACCAGCCGGATCCAGCGCTCGGTCGGCAGCTCGCCGTCCTTCGGCAGCAGCGGGCCCGAGCTCGTGTAGCAGTGGGTGCAGGACAGCTGGCAGCGCTGGGTGAGGTGGAACCGCGCGAACGCGTGCGGGCGGATCTGCTTCACCGAGTGGTAGCCCCGCATGCCGCGGACGAAGCCGGCCGCCACGAGCCGGGTCACGAAGGTGGCCGTGGCGCGGCGGGCGGCGTCCGGGTCCAGCCCGAGGTCGGTGCGCAGCCGGCGCGACGCGTCGGCCGGGGAGCAGCCCGCGACGAACGCCGTCATGAGGGCGTGGGCCGGCTCGCTCTCGGCGACGACGAGGGTGCCCTCCTCGACCCCGATCCACAGGTGGGCTCCGTCGACCAGGTGGTGCGCCACGTGCCCGATCAGGGGCAGCACCTCGTCCATCGCGATGTCGTACGTCGCCTCGGGGAGCTCGACGTCGGCCGGCACCGGCGTCCGTACTGGCTCGGGGGAGGTTCCGCCGTCGTCCAGGCCGACCGCGCCGAAGGCGGCGACCTGAGGGCTGCCGAAGCTCGGCAGCGGTGGGCCGTCCCCGACCAGCACGGGGCCGCCCCGCCACGCCTGCAGGGTCAGGGGGGTGGGCTGGCTCGCCATGTCGTCTCCTGTTCGGGCGGCGGAAGGGTGCACGGAACGCGCGTCAGCGCAGGCGGGGCCCCGCCACCCAGGCGACGAGCGCGCGCCGGACGCCTCGGGTGACCGGGGACACCGAGTGGTAGAGGAAGGACGGGAAGACGACGACGGAGCCGCGTGCCGTGGGTAGCTCGTCGGGCTCCAGCCCGTGCACCGTCAGGCGGCCCCCCTCGTAGTCGGCCGGAGCCGACAGCTGGAAGATCACGGTGAGCTTCCGCGGGGAGTCGGCCTGGTCGTGGCTGTAGTCGTTGTGGCGGTGGAAGTGCCCTTGCCCTGGCCGGTACTCCAGGTACTGCGGTGGGCGGGTGATCCCGGTCAGGCTCAGGCCGTAGTGAGACCTCGAGGCCTCCGCCGCCAGGTCGCGGATCAGCTCCAGGAACCACCGGGTCGAGCCGGTGAGGCCGATCTGGCGGGTCAGGACCCGCCGGCGGTCGGGATACCGATCCTGATCCACGATGGTCGGTGCGCCCTCCGGGAACGCGCCGCAGGCGGCGATCACGGCGTCGCACTCGGTGCCGGTGAGCGTCCTGCGGGCGACCAGCCAGTCGAGGTGGCGGCCCGCGACCGGTCCGCCCGGACGGACCAGCGTGAGGTCGGGCACGGTGCGCGGGGACGCGACCGGTGCCGTGCCGGCGGGCCCCGGCGGAGCGGGACCGGCCGGCGGAGAGGCGGGCGGCCCCGGCGCCGGTGCCCGTGGCTCGGGACCGGCACCGGTCGACGGCACGAGCAACCCTCGTGCGACCAGGTCGCGGACGAGCCCGATCCGGTCGTAGTCGGCGCCGACGGCCGGGAGGTCGCCGGCCCGGAAGCACGGCGTGCCGGCGAGGAAGTCGCACACCTCCCGCATCACCGCGGGCAGGCGGACCCTCGACCCGGGGAAGGACAGCACCGCCTCGTCCCCATCGGTCGTGGACAGGCAGGTCATCCGCGGCGCGCGCCGCAGCGTCGTGCCGAGGTCGGCGCCGGCGGCCGCGTCGATGGCCGCGAAGCGGTCGGTCGGCAACGGGCCGAGGCGGGACAGGCCGTCGGCGACCCGCCGCTGGCGGAAGTCCCCCAGGTGCAGATGCTCGATCTGGGCGGCGACGATCCGCGCCGCCGGCTCGTCGGCGGCGCCGTCGCCCGCCTCGACCGGCGGGATCGAGCGGCGGAGCGCGGGCCGGCGCCGGCACAGGTCGCCGATGGCCTCCGCCCAGGTCACGGTGCGGAGGCTCAGGGTCAGGTGCAGCGAGCCCGCATCCGGTGACCGGGCGGCGTGTGGCCACCCCCTGGGGAGGTAGAGCACGTCGCCGGTCCGCAGGGCGGTGTCCACCGCGGGGGCGGACACCCGGTCCCGGCGGACCGGCTGCTCGCACCGGTCCAGGGGCAGCTCCGTCACCGGTGCGAACACCTGCCAGTCCTTGGTGCCCCGCAGTTGCAGCACGAAGGCACAGTGGTCGTCGTAGTGGAGGTCGAAGGCCTGCGTCCCCGCCGGCGTGAGATAGGCGTTGGCGCTGACCGCCGCCGCCAGCGGCACGCCGAGCGAGAGCACCTCGAGGTCGAGGTCCCGGCAGATCTCGGCCACCAGCGCGGAGAACCGCTCCAGCCCGATGGCGAGCAGCGTGCACCCCTCGGCGTACGCGCGGAAGCGGGCATCAGCTCCGTCACCCCGGCCCACCGGCCGGGCCACCCCCTGCCGCACGACGCTGGAGGACTCCGCCGAACCCGGGGCCGCGAGGTGTGCGACGGCCGCCCGCGCGAGCCGCGACGTCAGCTCGCTCGGAAGTCCCCCGCGGACCACCAGCGGAGCGCTCTCCCAGTACTGCCTGAAGAAGCGGGCGCCCTGCTCGGGCCCGAGCATCAGGGCCAGGGCCGGGGAAGGCCGGAGCGGCCCCCGGCCCCCGTCGGCGCGTTGCTCCTGATCCGGCCTCATCGACGTGGACATCCGGCCGCAGCCCGCCCCGGACGGATCCGCACGCCGGCGTCAGCAGCTCGGTCCGCTCGGATTCGAGATGCAGCCCGTCGACGCCGATATCATCCCGAAGCTCTGATTGTGAATGTTCACGTTCAGCGAGTCCAGTGAGATCCGCAGGCTCTCCCTCGGGGGGTCCTCCGGGTTCTCCGTCAGCGCCCGGTCGTCCCCGAGCGTGATGTTCAGGACCTCGTCGAACTCCGCCCGGGCGTTGGGGAGCCCACGGTGGATCTCGGCGACAATCTCTTCCTTCTCCTGGTCGCGCATGGGGCACTCCATTCATACTCGCTGGTATGTAAGGGGCCGTACCTGGAAGTTCGTCGAGTGTTGCACCGTGATCATGCTCTGTCCACGACATGACACAATTCATTGACCGCGTCAGATGAAATGCACGGTCGGTGCCGGTCGTCGCGATTTGGGGGGACTGTGCGCGGTCGTCCGGTGCCGTTCACCATTTCCGCTGCCGCCGGGTGCGGAAAGCCCTGGGAAATGCGGCCATCACAATGTTTCGCAGAACATCGACCACCTTCCGGCGGAGGTCGGCCCGGCCGCCCGACGGTTGCCCCGCGGCCGTCGCGACTCCGCGGGCCGCCCCATCCGTACGGGCCGAGGGCGGAGGACGGCACCCCGGGGCGATGCCGACCGGGAGGTGGGTCCCGGCCGGGACCGGTGGTGGTGACGGGCCACGGTCGCCACCCACCGGTTGACAGGCGCAGTTTGTTTCCTCAATACTGCTTCCTGTAAGGGGAGTATCCCCCGACGGCGCGTCGTCAGTACGGCCTGGTCCCAGGCCCGGCGCGACCGGCCCCGCACGCGGGGTGGGAGAGACCTTCGACTCGGTCGGAGGTCCCTGTGGACGACGTGTCCTTCGCCGTACCCCTCTGGGTGTGGCTCGCGCTCACCGCCGGCATCGCGCTCATGCTGGCCGTCGACCTGTTCCTGCACCGGGACGGCCACGAGATCGCCTTCCGCGAGGCCGCCACCTGGAGCGCGATCTGGATCGGGGTCGGGCTGGGCTTCGGCGTCGTGCTCTGGACGTGGCAGGGCGCTGACGTCGCCGGGCTGTACTACTCCGGCTACCTGATCGAGAAGGCGCTGTCGGTCGACAACGTCTTCGTGTTCGCGATGGTCTTCGCCGCCTTCAACGTCCCCCGGGTGTACCAGCACAAGGTGCTGTTCTGGGGCGTGCTGGGTGCGCTCGGCTTCCGGCTGGTGTTCATCTTCGCCGGGGCGGGACTGCTGGAGGCGCTGTCCTGGACGGCGTTCCTGCTCGGTGGCCTGCTGCTGTGGACGGCCTGGAAGATGGCCTTCCGGCACGGCGACCAGCCGGACCCCGAGCACAACCTGGTCGTCCGGCTGGTCCGCCGGGTCGTGCCGACGACCCCGGAGTACCACGGCAACCGGTTCTTCGTCCGGCTCGACGGCCGCCGGACCGCGACGCTGCTGTTCGTCGCCCTGATCGCCGTCGAGGCGACCGACATCGTCTTCGCGGTCGACTCGGTGGCCGCGGTGCTGGCCATCACCACCAACACGTTCCTGGTGTGGACCGCGAACGCCTTCGCGGTCCTCGGGCTCCGGGCGCTGTACTTCTGCCTCGACGGGCTGCTGGCCCGGTTCACGCTGCTGCACTACGGCCTGTCGTTCCTGCTGGCCTTCGCCGGGATCAAGCTGATCCTGTCCGAGACCCCGGTCGGCAAGCTGCCGATCCCGGTGACCCTCGGGGTCATCGCCGCGACCCTCGCCGTGAGCATCGCCGCCAGCCTCTGGGCGACCCGCGGCCGCCCCGACCCGACCCCCGCCCCCGCTCCCGTTCCGGACGAGGCCGTCCGGTGACGCCCGCTGCCCGTACCCGTCCCGAGGAGGACCCGATGACCATCGCCCCCGCTCCCGAGCCGATCACGACCGACGCCAGGCCCCGGGCGGCCGGCACCGGCCCGGTCACCACCGGCCCCGTCACCACCGGCCCGGTCGCCGCCGGGAGCGACGGGGAGTGGGCGACCGGGACGGTCACCCCGGAGCCGCTCGCCGCCCTGCCGCTGCCGTCGCCGGCCGACGTGGTCGCACTGCAGGGCGTGCGGGAGTACCCCGCGGTCTCGGTGCTCTGCAGCACCGAGCCGTCCGCGCGGATGACCCGCGGCGACGCGCGGAGGCTGGCCGCGCTGGTCTCGGGTGCCGCCGACCGGCTCACCGCCGAGCTCGGGGCCGGTCCGTCGAAGGAGCTGCGGGACCGGCTGCTGGCCCTCGCCGGCGACGCGGCCGGGCGCCGGACCCGGTCCGCGGTGGCCCTGTACGCCACCCGCACGACGTCCTCGTCCTGGTCGCTGCCGGTGCCGGTGCCGGACCGCGCGGTCGTCGACCCGACCTTCGCCACCCGGGACCTCGTCCGGTCCCTGCACCGCACCCCGCGGCATGTCGTCCTCGTGCTCACCGACCGCGAGGCGCGGCTGTTCGACGGGGCCGGCGAGCGGCTGCTGCCCGCGGCCGGGGCCGCCTTCCCGCTGGCCCGGGCGGGCCGCGTCCAGCGCGGGTCGCGGCGCGGCGGGCGGGCGGCGCACGTCGAGGACGCCGAGGACGCGGGCCGGGACGCGTTCCTGCGCACGGTCGACCGCGCGCTGGGTGCGTACCTGCGGCTGCGGCCGGCACCGCTGGTCGTCGTCGGGGCCCGGCGGACGGCGGCCCGCTTCACCGCGCTGTCCCGCAACACCGGTCGGCTGGCCGGCGTGGTGCCCGGCAGCCACACCCGGACCCCGCTGCCGACGCTGGCCGGGCTGGTCCGGCCGGTGCTGGAGGACTACCTGCGGTCCCGGCAGACCGAGGCGCTCGCCCTCCTGGACCGGCGGGCCCGCGCCGGCCGGAGCGTGGCCGGCATGCCCGCGGTCTGGCTGGCCGCCCGGGCCGAGCGCCCGGAGATGCTCGCCGTCGAGGAGGGGCTGTTCTACCCGGCCCGGCTCAGCGCCGACGGGGACCTGCTCACTCCGGCCTCCGACGTCGACCACCCGGAGGTCCTCGACGACGCGGTGGACGAGGTCATCGAGACCGTGCTGCACCGCGGCGGGTGGATCGCGCTCGTCGAGGACGGCGCGCTCGCCGACTGGGACCGGATCGTGCTCACCACCCGCTGACCTATCCGGAACTCGAATACATGTGTTTTACTTCCGGTGTTGCGGACGGCGGTGGAGGAGGCAGCGGTGGAGAAGACGACGGTCACGGTGATCCGGGGCGACGGGATCGGTCCCGAGGTCGTGGACGCGGCGGTGCGGCTGGTCGAGGCGACGGGCGCACCGGTCGTCTGGGAGGAGGCGGCGGCCGGCGCCTCGATGTTCCGCGCCGGGATCACCTCCGGGGTCCCGCAGGAGACCATCGACTCCATCGCCCGCACCCGGGTGGCGCTCAAGGGCCCCCTGGAGACGCCGGTCGGCCACGGCGGCAAGAGCGCCAACGTCACCCTGCGCAAGCTGTTCGAGACCTACGCCAACATCCGGCCCGTACGGGAGCTGCCCGGGGTCCCCACCCCGTTCTCCGGCCGCGGGATCGACCTCGTCGTCATCCGGGAGAACGTCGAGGACCTGTACGCGGGGATCGAGCACATGCAGACCGCGGACGTCGCGCAGTGCCTCAAGCTGATCAGCCGGCCGGGGTGCGAGCGGATCGCGCGGACCGCGTTCGAGTACGCCCGGGCCGAGGGCCGCGGCACGGTCACCTGCGCGACCAAGGCCAACATCATGAAGCTCACCGAGGGCATGCTCAAGCGGGTCGTCGAGGAGGTCTCGGCCGACTACCCCGAGATCCGGGCGCGGCACCTCATCGTCGACGACTGCGCCCACCAGCTGGTCCGGCGGCCCGAGCAGTTCGACGTGCTGGTGACCACCAACATGAACGGGGACATCCTGTCCGACCTGGCCTCCGGGCTGGTCGGCGGGCTGGGGTTCGCCCCGTCGGCCAACCTCGGCGACGACGTGGCGATCTTCGAGGCGGTGCACGGCTCGGCGCCGGCCATCGCCGGCCAGGGCACGGCCAACCCGACCGCGATGATGCTCACCGCCGTGCTGCTGCTGCGCCATCTCGGGCACGCCGACGCCGCGACCGACATCGAGCAGGCGATCGCGGCCACCCTGGAGGCCGGGGTGACCACCCCAGACGTCGACGGCCCCGGCGGGGTCGGCACCCGGGAGTACACCGACGCCGTCATCGCCCGCCTCGGCCAGCGGTCGGCGACGTGGGAGTCCCGGCCGCACCGGCCGCTGCGGCTGCCGGCGGCGGACACGCTGCGGCCGGCCGACCGCTCGGTCTACCGCAGCGACGGCGGCGTCGACGTCTTCATCGAGTCCCGGCTGGCGCCCGCCGAGCTGGGCCCGATCCTGGAGGGGCTGGTGGCCGGCACCCCGCTGGCGCTGAAGATGATCTCCAACCGGGGCACCCAGGTGTGGCCCGCGGCGGCCGGCGCCGGGACGTACTGCGTCGACCACTTCCGCTGCCGGTTCGTGCTGCGGGACGACGCGGCCCTGCTCGCCGACGGCATGGTGTACGACCTGCTGCGCCGGGTGGGCAGCCGGTTCCGCTGGATGCACGTGGAGAAGCTCGCGGAGCTGGACGGCACGCCGGCCTACTCCCGCGCCCAGGGGGAGAACTAGGGCTTTCCGGAACGCGGACACCGGAGACACGCGACCGGTACGGTGACCCGGTGGCCGGTTCGGACAGCTGGACGTTCCTCACCAACCACGGGCATGTCCTGCTGCTGCTGGCCCGGGACCCCGGGCTGCGGCTGCGGGACGTCGCCGACCAGGTCGGCATCACGGAGCGCTCCGCCCAGAAGATCGTGACCGAGCTGGAGGCGGCCGGCTACCTCACCAAGACCAGGACCGGCCGGCGCAACGTCTACCGGCTCGACCCCGACCTGCGCTTCCGGCACCCGCTGGAGGCCGACCACCGCGTCGGCGAGCTGCTCGACCTGTTCGGCAGCGCGCCGCGGGAGCCCTGAGCGGCGCCGGCGTACCGGGGACCGGCCCGCACCTGACGGTCGCCTTGCGACTGCCCCGGGGACGGGCGCGCCCGTCGCGTACGGCCACATCATGGAGGCGTCCCGCCGTGTGAAGGAGGAAAGGATGGCACTCACCGAGGCCGAGAAGGCCCAGCTCGCGGAGATCGAACGGCGGCTGGCGCAGGACCACCCGGACCTGACCCGGTCGTTCCCGGCCCGCCGCGGCACCTCCGGGGCGGCCCTCCTGCTGTTCGCGGCCGGCGTCCTCGTCGCCGCCCTCGCCGTGGTGTCGGCGCTGGCCGGCGACGTGCTCCCGGTCCTGCTGGCCGTGCCGCCCGTCGTGGTCGCGGTGCTCCTCGTCCGGAACCGGGACCTGCTGCAGTCGCTGCTCGCCGAGCAGCCGCGGCCGGCCCGGGACCGCGGCCCCGACCGGCCCGCCGGGTGAGCGGCCGCCGGGCCCGCCCGCGTGGGGCGGCGGGCCCGGCGACCCGTCCCCGGCCCGGAGGGCACCGGAAACACCCTGGTGTCAGCGACGTCACAGCCGCAATGTCCTCGGCTCTGCACGTTCGGTGACGGTGGGCGGCGGAATCGGCACGGCCGTGAGCCCTTCCCGGCTCCGGCGCTTAACCTTCCCGCAAGACGCTCGCCGGCGAGAGGACTCCATGTGCGGTCGACCCTGTCCGAGAGGTTGCTCTTCCTGCGCGCCTTCGTGGCCCACCCGCGGCGGGTGGGAGCGGTGCTCCCGACCTCCGCACGCGCGGTCGACGACATGCTCGACATGGCGGACGTGACGCGGGCCGGGCTGGTCGTCGAGCTGGGAGCGGGCACCGGCTCGCACACGGGCCGCGTCCTGCGCCGGCTCGGGCCGCAGGCGCGGATGGTGGCCTTCGAGATCGACCCCGCCCTGGCGGCGGCGGTGCGGGCCAAGCTGCCCGACCCCCGCCTGACGGTGGTCACCGGCTCGGCCGAGGACGTGGTCGAGGTGCTCGACGGGCAGCGGCCGGAGGTCGTGGTCTCCGCGCTGCCGTTCACCTCCCTGCCCTCCGGCGTGGGCCGCACCATCCTGGAACGTACGGCGACGGTGCTGGCGCCCGGCGGGACGCTGCTGGTCCTGCAGTACTCCCCGCTCATCGCGCGCGAGCTGTCCCGGCTGTTCGGCACGGTGTCCCGCCGGGTCAGCCCGCGCAACGTGCCCCCGGCGTTCCTGTACGCCTGCCGGGACCCGCGGGAGCTGCACACCGCCGGCGGTGCGCGATGAGCCGCCGGACGTGGCCGCTGGCCCGCCGGTACGCCGCCGGGCCGCTCCTCGTCGGGGCGCCGCTGGTCCTCGCCGGGCGGCGCGCCGGCTGGGCGTTCCTCGGCCTCGGCGCGGCCGTCGCGGCGTTCTTCCGCGACCCCGAGCGGCCGGGGCCGCACGACCCGTCGCTGGTGTACGCGGCCTCGGACGGCTTCGTCACCGGGGTGGACGAGGACGTCGAGGAGCCCTGGCTGCCCGGCGGCCGGGCCGCCCGGGTCACGGTCTTCCTGTCCCTCACCGACGTGCACGTCAACCGCAGCCCGGTCGAGGGGCAGGTCACCCGCCAGGAGGAGCTCGGCGACGGCTTCGCGCCGGCCCTGTTCCGCGGCGCGCAGGACAACCGCCGCAACCGGATCTCGCTGGACGGCCCGGCCGGCCCGGTGGTGGTCGTGCAGGTGGCGGGCGCGCTGGCCCGCACCATCACCAGCTGGGTACGGGTCGGCGACAAGGTCGCGGCCGGTGAGCGGCTCGGGATCATCCACTTCGGCTCGCGCACCGACGTGCTGCTGCCGCGGGGCAGTGCGGAGATCCTGGTGTCCCGGGGCACCCGGGTCACCGCGGGGGTCACGCCCCTGGCGCGGCTGCGGGAGCGTGGGTAGGCGTGCGAGAACACCTCCGCGTGGCCAACTTCATCACCAGCCTCAACCTCGCGGCCGGCCTGGGCGCGCTGCTCGCCCTGCCCGACCACCGGCTGCTCGCGATCGGGCTGATCCTGCTGGCCGCGGTGCTGGACGTGGCCGACGGGGCCGTCGCCCGCCGTACGGGCGGCACCGCCTTCGGCGCCCAGCTCGACTCCCTCGCCGACCTGCTCTGCTTCTGCGTCGTGCCGGCGTACGCGCTGGTGGTGACCGTCGACGCCGGGGCGCGGGTGCCGGCCGCGGTGGCCGGCGCCGGGTTCCTGGTCGCCGGTGCGTGGCGGCTGGCGCGCTTCCCGCTGGTCAAGCAGCAGGGCCACTTCGTCGGGCTGCCGACGCCGGCGGCCGGCGCGCCGCTGCTGATCCTCGCGCTCTGGGCGCCGGCCGTGCTCGCCGTGGCCGGCGGGGTGCTGCTCGCGGCGCTGATGGTCGGCACCGTGCGCTTCCCCTCCGTCGTCGCCGCCGCGGCCACCGTCCGGCACCCCCGGCTGCACGGCCGGCGGTCGCTGAACCGGGTCCGGCGGATCCGGGCGGGACGGCGGCGGGTGCTCCCCCGCCGGCCGCTGCGCCGCCCCCGCAGCGAGGCCCCCGTCGGGCGGCCGGACCCCGGCCGGCGCCGCCGCGCGGCCGCCCGGGCCGGGCGGCTGCTGCGGGTCGTACGGCGGGCGTCCGGGCGCCACCGCTGACGTCCGCGGGGCGCCGGTCTCCCGAAGGACCGTCTCCCCCGGACGACCGTCTCCCCGGATGACCCGGCTCCCCGGACGACCGCGGGCGGGCCGGAACTGTCGGTGGGCGCGGCTAGCGTGGCGGCCATGACCGAGCGGATCACTCCGAGGGAGTTCCACGATGCGGACGGTGTCGGCGACTGGCGTGTCCTGTGGTCGGTGGCGTTCGCCCTCTACCGGACGGGCGACTTCGCCACCGGCCTGACGCTGGTCGCGGAGATCGGTCGGCTCGCCGAGGCGGCGGGCCACCACCCGGACGTCAACCTGCGCTTCGGGGTGGTCGAGGTCCGCCTGGTCACCAAGGAGCGGTGGTCGCTGACCGACGCCGACCTGGAGCTGGCCCGGCAGATCTCCGTGGCCGCCCAGCGGCTCGGGATCAGCGCCGACCCGGACCACACCCGGACCTGGGAGTTCGCGATCGACGCCGTGGACGTCGACGCGGTCCGGGCGTTCTGGTCCGCGGTGCTCGGCTACGAGCCGGTCGGCGACTCCGACATAGCCGATCCGGACGGCCTCTACCCGCCGGTCTTCGTCCAGCGGATGGACCCGCCACGCACCGGCCGGAACCGGATCCACATCGACGTCGGCGTCCCGCACGACCAGGCCGAGGCCCGGGTCGCCGCCGCGCTGGCCGCCGGCGGCACGCTGGTCAACGACAGGTCCGCCCCCATGTGGTGGACCCTGGCCGACCCCGAGGGCAACGAGGTCGACCTGGCCACCTGGATCGGGCGGGACTGAGCCGGCGGCCGGCGGCCCACGCCGCGGCACGACCTCCTCGGCGACCGCCCGCCGCCGGCGTGGCGGTCGGCCCCAGCGCGGAAACCCAGGGTCCGCGCCGACCGCCCGCCCCGCCGACCTCAGCCGGCCGGGCCGAGGGAGCTCGGCGTGGGCACCTCAGTCGGCAGGTTCTCCTTCAGGTCGTCGAGCCGGCGCTCGATGCGGTCGACCTGCTTCTGGTCGTTCAGCACGGTGGTCAGGCCGGCGATCAGCGCACCGCCGAGCAGCAGCCCGAGCAGGCCGAGCACGAGGCCGCCGATGGCCACGCCCCGCCCGGTGACGTGCGGCTGCCCGGCCTTCTTCAGCCCGACGACGCCGAGCACGATCGCGATCAGGCCGAACAGCACCGCGACCGGCGACAGGATCGCGGTCAGCGCGCAGAACAGCGCGGACAACCCGAACACCAGCGCGAACACCGCGGCGGCCGAGGTCTTGGGCCGGCCCAGCCGCTCGTCGGGGGTCGTCGCCCCGGTGTTCCGCCCGGTCGTCGTTCCACTCATCACGTCGTCCTCTCGCCACCCCGCGGGCGGGTCTCCGTCGGCCGGCCGGTTGCCGGTCCGGGAGAGGGTGTCCGGCCCGCGTGGGCCCAACCGGCGGCCGGGAGCACGCGCTCGCCGGTCCGTGATGACGCGTGCCCCGCGGCCGGGCGACCGGCCAGCCGACGCGACCGATCAGCCGACGCTGACCGGCCGGCGCTGGGGCCGGCCGGTGAAGGGCAGTAGCCGCCTTCGGGGGCCGGTCCGCCCGCCGCCGGGGGCCGGCGGAACCGCGGGACGTGTCCCGACAGGCCAGACGGGTAGGTCCCAGACATGTTCGCCTTCTACTCCAACCGGCTGGGCTGCTTCGGCTCGCTGCTGGTGTCCGCGGTCGTCACCGTCCTGCTGATCCTGATCCTCACCGTCCTGTTCTGACCGCGCCCGCAGACGTCCTGACCGCACACGCCGACAGCTCCGACCGCGCACGCCGACGAGGGCCGGATCCGGAGCGGATCCGGCCCTCGCGGGTCGGGCGGACGGGGGGGACGGGTCAGGCGACGGGACCGCGCCCGTAGGTGGCGTCGTCGCGGTCGTCGCCCTCGATCTCCTTGGCGAACAGCCCCGAGCCGGCCGCCCACAGCAGCCCGCCGAGCAGCCCGAGCCAGACCCCGATCTCCGGGGACAGGTCGCGGCCGCTCTCGGAGATGCCGGGGGCGTCGATCAGGTACGACAGGGCCAGCAGCGTCGCGGCGATCCCGACGGCCATCGAGGTCAGGGTCAGGCCGCGGTGCTGGCGGCGGTGGGCGCGGCTCATCGCGTACAGCAGGGCCGCGGCCAGGCCGATCCCGAGGTACGCGACGAACGGGATCAGGCTGTCGGCCTCGTAGCCGGTCACCGACTGGCCCTCGACCTGCGCGACGTCCTCGATGTCGGTGGAGAGCCAGTCGAGGAACACACCGATGGTGAACAACGCGATCCCGGCCAGGGCGACGTACGCACCCATGGGGTTCGCGCGGCGGGAACGGACGGTCGGCGTGCCTTCTGCGTAATTGGACATGGGCCCGCGGATACCCGGCCTTTGTGACCCGAACCGCGGTCCGTCCGCAATCAACCCGACGGAGTAATTTCGCCGTCGAATTGTTTACCGGCCATTGTTTCCGCCGTCATGTCCGGTCGGGGACAGCCGGCCGACCGCACCGGCCTACTGCTCGTCGTCGGCCGGCTCCTCCACCCACAGCCAGCCCGCCGGGCCGTACGTGATCTTCGTCCGGTTGTCCTCGTCGATCACCAGCAGGACGCCGCTGTCGCGCGTCTCGTACCGGCCGTTGTAGTCCTGGCCGCGACTCTCGGTGCCGGTCCAGACCTGGACCCTGAAGTTCATTGCCGCACGGTACCCACCGGACGACCGGTTTCGGGCGGAGTCCCGCGGGCCCGCCGCCGGCCGGCGCTTGACTGTATACCCCCCATGGGTATATCCGGGGCAGTCGCAGCGCAGGGAGGAGGAGACCATGCGCGAGCACCACGACCAGGCCGGGACGACGGCGGTGATCGGGACTGATGCCGGCCACCCGTCCCGGGAGGGTCAGCCGGCGGAGGCCAGCCGGCAGCACCGGCAGCACCGGCACGCCGGCGTGGGGAGCGCCGGCCACGACCACGGCGGCATGTCGACGGAGGCGATGGCCCGCGACCTGCGGGACCGGTTCCTGGTGGCCGCCGTGCTGTCCGTGCCGATCCTGCTGTGGTCGCCGATCGGCCGGGAGGTGCTGGGCTTCCACGCGCCGGCCCCGTTCGGGCTGCGGGACGACGTGGTCGGCCTGGCCCTGAGCCTGCCGGTGATCCTCCACCCGGCCCGGATCTTCTTCACCGGCGCGTACCGGGCGCTGCGCGGGCGGACGCTGGACATGATGGTGCTGGTCGCGGTGGCGGTCGGCGCCGGCTGGCTCTACTCGGTGGCCGTGACGCTCACCGGCGGCGGCGAGGTGTTCTACGAGGCCGCGACGGTGCTGGTGGCGTTCGTGCTGCTGGGGCACTGGGTCGAGATGCGGGCCCGCGGCGGCGCCAACGACGCGATCCGGGCCCTGCTGGACCTCGCCCCGCCGCGGGCGACGGTGCTGCGGGACGGCGAGCCGGTCGAGGTCCCGACGGCGGAGGTCGTGGTCGGGGACCTGCTGCTGGTCCGGCCGGGCGCCCGGATCCCGGTCGACGGCACCGTGCTGGACGGCACCGGCGACGTCGACGAGTCGATGGTGACCGGGGAGAGCCTGCCGGTGCGCAAGGAGCCCGGCGACCCGGTCACCGGGGCCACGGTGAACGGCGACGGCGTGCTCCGCGTCCGGGCCGCCCGGGTCGGCTCGGACACCGCCCTGGCCCAGATCGTCGCCCTGGTCCGGGAGGCGCAGAGCTCGCGCGCGCCCGGCCAGCGGCTGGCCGACCGGGCGGCGTCCTGGCTGGTGCTGGTGGCGCTGGCCGGCGGCGGGCTGACCTTCGCCGCCTGGGCGCTGCTGTCGGACCGGCCGCTGACCGCGGCCCTGCTGTTCGCCATCACCGTCGTCGTCATCACCTGCCCCGATGCCCTCGGCCTGGCCACCCCGACCGCGATCATGGTCGGTTCCGGGCTCGGCGCCCGCCGCGGGGTGCTGTTCAAGAACGCCGCCGCGATCGAGGGCGCGGCCCGCGTCACCACCGTCGTGCTGGACAAGACCGGCACGCTGACCCGGGGCGAGCCCGAGGTGGTCGACGTCGTCGCGGACGGCCTGCCCGAGGACGAGCTGCTGGCCCTGGTCGCGGCGGTCGAGCGGGAGTCCGAGCACCCGCTGGCCGCGGCGGTCGTCCGGCACGCCGACGGGCGCGGTCTCCCCCGGCACCGCGCGACCGGGTTCCGGAACGTCCCGGGCCACGGGGCGACGGCGACCGTCGGGGGCCGCCGGGTGGCGGTCGGCAACACCCGGCTGCTGGACCGCGAAGGCGTCGACCCGGGCGGGCCGGCGGCCCGGCGGGCGGAGCTGGCCGCCGGCGGCCGGACCGTCGTCGCCGTCGCGGTGGACGGCCGGGTGGCCGGGCTGCTGGCGATCGCCGGATCGGCCGGGGCACGCTGCGCAAGATGCGGCAGAACCTCGGCTGGGCGGTCGGCTACAACGCCGTCGCGCTGCCGATCGCGGCCGGTGTCTTCGAGCCGGCCTTCGGGCTGATGCTCCGGCCGGAGATCGCCGCCCTGAGCATGTCCGGCTCCAGCGTGATCGTCGCGGTCAACGCGCTCGCCCTGGAGCGGCTCCGGCTCCCGACCCCGGACCCGGGGGGGGGATGACAGCCCGGCCGGGCCCGGGCCGGCGCCGCGGGCGGGAGGGGGGATGCCCACCCGCGGCACCGGGGCCGGTCGGTCCGGCTCAGCCCGGGCGGGTCGCCCCGGCGTAGTCGCCGAACGCGTCCACCGACTGGAACTTCACCACGTCACCCGGCTGCGGGGCCGAGATCATCGTGTTCCCGCCGACGTAGATGGCGACGTGGTAGATCGGGCTGCCGAAGTAGACCAGGTCCCCCGCCCGGAGGGCGGACCGCGAGACCTTGGCGCCGGCCGCGTACTGCTGGCGGGACGTCCGCGGGATGCTCACCCCGGCCGCCCGCCAGGCCCAGCTGGTCAGGCCGGAGCAGTCGAACGAGCCCGGCCCGGTCGCCCCCCACACGTACGGCTTGCCGACCTGCCGGCGCGCCTCGGCGACCGCGGCGCCGGCCCGGCCGCTGACCGGTACGGCCACCGGGGCCGGGGCCGGTGTGCTCTGCCGCGGTGCGGTCGGCATGGGCGCGGTCCGGGTGGGCGCGCTGCCGCCGGTGGAGGAGGTCGCGCCGGGTTCCGGCTCCGGCTCCGGCTGCGGCGTCGACCTGGCGCGGTCGGCCGCCCGGCTGGCCCGCTCCTCGGCGGCCCGCTGGGTCTGCGCCGCGGTGAGCGCGGCCCGCTCGGCCGCGGTCAGCCGCTGGAACAGCGCCGCGGCCCGGGCGGCCCGGCGGGAGATGTCCGTGCGCTTGACGGCCAGCTCGGCGGTGAGCTTGCGGGCCGAGTCCCGGGCGCTGGTGGCGTCGCCCCGGGCCTTGGCGGCGGTGGCGGTGGCCTGGGTGGCGGCGGTCAGGACCGCGGCCCGCCGCGCCGTGACGACGTCGATGAGGCTGGCCTGGGCGGCGAACTCCCCGGGCGAGTCGCTGGACAGCATCGCCCCGAACGTCCCGAACGGGTCGGACCGGGCCTGCGAGTCGACCAGGCGCTTGATCTTCGAGCGGAAGCCGGCCTCGGCGCGGGCGGCGGCGGTCGCCTTCGCGGCGGCCACCTTGGCCTCGGCTGTCCGCTTGACCAGCACGGTCTCGGCCTCGTGGAACTCCTCCGAGGCGGTCGCGAACTCCTTGTAGAGGGCCCTGAGCTGCTGCAGCGCCTGGGCCGCGGTGGTCGGCGCCGGCGGCCTGGGGTCGGCCGGCGCGGCCAGGGCGCCGGGGGCGGGAACGCCGATCAGCAGGACCGCCGCACCGGCGACGGAGGCTGATCTGAGCAGGCGGGAAGCGTGTCTCGGTAAAGCCACCGAGGCGGCACTCCTTGTCTTCCAGTTCCGCCGACCGGGTTAGCTGACGGGTTCGGGCGTGGAAGGCGCCCTACGGTTCGCCGCGTCGTGCCGGCGGCGTACCGATTCACCCCGGGACAAAGTGGGTCCCCGGCTCGGCGACAGCATGCGCGGCCGCCGATTGAGCGGTGCCCTCCGGTGCTCCCCCGCTGGGACGCAGACGCCCGATGAGCAGCCCGAAGCGTACGTCGCCCAGTAGTACGGTCAAGAGGAACGCCGAAATGGTGACCGACGGTCCCGGTCCGTGCGCGGTCCGCTGACGCGGCCGCGCTACGGGAACGGGTGCGGCAGCGTACTGATCCCGGCCGGCTCGGGGTGGCCCAGCAGCCGGGGGACCGTGCGCAGCCGCGGCAGCCCGGACAGCCGGCGGTGCGCGTGCCCGAAGGTCATCGGGAGCGTCCCGGGCACCAGGACCTTCACGCAGGCGAGCCCGCCGGCCCGGTGCTCCGGCGTCGTCTGGTCCAGCACCAGCACGTCCAGGCCGGCGGCGGCGAACCGGTCGACCGCGCCGAGCAGGTCGTCGCGGAGGTCGGCCCGCGGTCGCGGCGGGTCCGGCCGGCGCGGCGGCCCGGTGCCGGCCGGCGGCCGGAGCAGGAAGTCGAAGCGCTCCAGCGTGTCGGGGTGGCCGTGCAGCAGCGCGTGGTCCTCCATCTCCGTCACCAGGGACGGGTCGGCCGCCATCGCCGCGGCCCGGCCGGCCTGCTCGGGATAGCTGCGGACCAGGTGGGCGAGGATCGGGCCGAGCTCGGCCAGCGCGGACAGCACGGCCTGCCGCGGATCGAGGTGGGCGCCGGCCGCGGACGCGGTCGCGGGCCGCCCGGCCGAGCCGCCGCCCGGGTCGACCGCGAGCGCCCACACGCACGGGACGCCGTGCTCGGGGGTGATGTCGAAGACGTGCACCGCGTAGCCGAGCTCCCGGTCGATCTCCGCCGCGAGCAGCCCGGCCAGCGGGTCGGGCCAGGTCGCCAGGTCGATCCGGGGCGCGGGCAGCCGGGCGTGCCAGGTCAGCAGGAAGGCGTCGCGCTCGGCCACCTCCAGCAGGCCGTACAGCGCGGCCTCCTCGACGCAGCCGCCGAGCGCGCAGCCGTTGGACGCCTCGTACGCCAGCGGCGGGTCGTCGGGGTGCAGCAGCCGGGAGCGGTAGTAGCCGAGGCTCTCCGGGACCAGCACCGGGCGGTCCCGCCCGAAGGAGTGCGCCCAGACCCAGTGCCGCGGCTCGTCCTCGTCGTACCGGCCGAAGCGGTGGCCGGGCTCGGCGCGCTGCTCCGGCGCGTGCAACCCGAACGACCTCGGGTCCACCGCGTCCGCCGCGACCGCCGAGTACGGGGCGTGCACGGCGGTGCGGCGACCGCCGGGGCGGGCGCCGCCGTACCGCTCCAGCGCCTCGAGCAGGGCCACCTGCCGCGCGGTCCGGCTGTCCCGGGCCCGCCCCCAGCCGGACTCCTCGTGGCCGCCGCCGGGCATGCACAGCGGCGCCCGCGCGACCACCAGGCCGGCCTCGGTCCCGTGGCCGAGGGCACGGACCAGCCCGACCTCCTGGTCCACGTACGTCCTGCGCAGCCGGTCGAGGTCGACCGAGCCGACCCGGTAGTCGTCGGGCGCCCGCTTCGGCCGGGGGCCCGGTCGCAGCCGGGCGCCGGCCGCCGAGTCCTCGGGCAGGCCGCCGCAGACCGGGCAGGCCGGGTCGGGCAGGAACCGGTGATCGGTCACGTCGAGGTCGGCCAGGGCGACCACCAGGATGCCGCCGCGGGTACGCGGGTCCCCGCCGGGGTCCGCCGCGGCCAGCGCCTCGTGCGCCGCCAGGGCAGCGACCGTGGCGGCGGCCGTCCCGGTCAGCCAGGGCGCCGGCC
>CADCTP010000408.1 GCA_902805565.1 uncultured Mycobacteriales bacterium | reverse complement strand
CGCCGGGCCCGCAGCACCAGGCCGAGGGCGATGCCGAGCGCCGCGAGGCCGGCGGCCGGCACGGCCACCCGCTTCGGGCCCGTCCGCCCGTCCGCCGAGCCGGTGACCAGCTCCGGGGCGGGCGTGCCCTCGTCGGCACCGGACGGGGACCACCCGGTCCCCGGCGTCACCGACGGGGTGTCCGACTCCGCGGTGGCCGGCGTGACGGACTGCGCCAGCCCCGGGGTGGTCGCGTCCTCGGTGCCCGGCGCCGCGGTGTCCGCGAAGTCCACGGTCGTCGGGGTGCCGCTGCCGTTGCTGGCCGCGGTGGTCGCCGGGGTGCCGGTCCCCTCGCCCGCCGAGCCGGCGCCGTTCGTCGGCAGCTCGGCGTCCTCGGTCGGCAGCAGGGACGGCGACGCGTCCCGCGAGTGCGCGATCCCGTAGTGCTCGTACAGGGCCGCCTCCTCGTCCGCGGTGATGTGCTCGCTGCCGCCCACCGGCGGCGCGACGGCCACGTCGGCGCGCAGCACGGCCACCCGCACCTGCCCGCCCGACTCCGCGGCGCCGACCGCCGGGATGAAGACCGGCGTCCCGCCGAACTCGGAGCAGATCCACTCCGTCAGCGCGGTGGCGTCGTCGGCGAACACCGCCGTGCAGGCGCCGATCTCCGCGCCGTCGCGGTCGACCAGCGTCCTGCCGACCCACGCCATCGCCATGTCCCGGTCCGGGAAATCCATCACTACCTCCGCCCAGCGGGGGCGCGCTCCGCCGCGGCCCCCCGTTCAGCTCGGCCTACCCTCGCAGCCGCGGTCCTACCATCGCCGCGCCGATCCCGCGCGCGGTGCCGCCGGCCCCGGGGCGGCCGCGTGACGTGGCGCCCGGCCGGAGTGCCGGGGCCGCCGAAGTGCGGGAGGGTCCGCCCATGACCGACACGACACCGGCGGCCGCGGCGGGGACCTGGGCGCTGGGCGGGGACCTGACCGTGCCCCGGATGGGGTACGGCACCATGCAGCTGGCCGGCCGGAACGCCTTCGGCCCGCACCGGGACCCCGACCGCGCGGTCCGGGCGCTGCGCCGGGCCCTGGAGCTCGGCGTCACCCACCTCGACACCAGCGACTACTACGGCCCGCACCTGGTGAACGAGCTGCTGCGCCGCACGCTCGCGCCGTACCCGGCCGGGCTGGTGCTGGTGACCAAGGTCGGCGGCCGGCGGGACGACCGGGGGCGCTGGCTGACCGCGCTGGCCCCGGACGAGCTGCGCGCGGCCGTGCACGACAACCTGCGCCGGCTGGGGACCGACCGGCTGGACGTGGTCAACCTGCGGCTGGCCACCCCGGGGGAGCCGCTGGCCGAGCAGTTCACCGCGCTGGCCGAGCTGCGCGAGCAGGGCCTGATCCGGCACCTGGGGCTCAGCAACGCCAACGCCGAGCGGCTGGCCGAGGCCCGCCGGATCGCGCCGGTGGTGTGCGTGCAGAACATGTACAACCTCGCGTCCCGCGACGACGACCCGCTGCTGGACCGGTGCGCCGCGGACGGGGTGGCGTACGTGCCGTTCTTCCCGCTCGGCGGCGGCGGCCGGCCGCTGGCCCATCCCGCGCTGACCGCGGTGGCGGCCCGGCACGGCGCGAGCGCCCAGCAGGTCGGCCTGGCCTGGCTGCTGCACCGCTCGCCGGCCGTGCTCGTCATCCCGGGCAGCTCCGACCCGGCCCACGTCGAGGAGAACGTCGCCGCGGCCGCCCTGGCCCTGACCGACGCCGACCTGGCGGAGCTGGAGGACGTCGGCGGGTGACCGCGGCGGCCGGCCTAGCGGCTGAGCCTGCGGTACCGCCGGGTGCAGAGCACCCCGAACAGCAGGCCGATCGCCAGCGTCCAGGCCAGCGCCTGCAGCACCAGCGTGCCGGTGCCGGTCCCGCCGAGCAGCAGCTCCCGCTGCTGCGGGGTCGCGCTGTCGCCGAGGATGAGCGACCGGGCCGCGTTGATCACGACGCTGACCGGCTGGTGGGTGGCGAAGCCCTGCAGCCAGCTCGGCATCGTCTCCACCGGCACGAACGCCGACGAGGCGAACGTCAGCGGGAAGATGATCGGGAACGTGGCCGCGTTGACCGCCTCGGCGCTGCGTACGACCAGCCCGATCAGCGCGTAGCCCAGGCTCACCGCCAGCGCGAACAGCAGGAGCAGCAGCGCGGCCAGCAGCAGCCCGGCCGCGCTGGCCGGCCGGAAGCCGACCGCGAAGCCGGTGACGATGAGGATCGCCAGGCCGAACGCGTTGTTCACGGTGTCGGAGACGACCCGACCGCCGAAGACCGCGCTGCGCGCCATCGGCAGCGACCGCAGCCGCTTGATGAAGCCCTTCTGCATGTCCTCGGCCAGCGCGAAGCCGGTGACCCCGGCGCTGAACAGCACCGTCTGCACGGCGATGCCCGGCACCAGGTAGTTGACGTAGTTCAGGCCCTGCAGGCCGCCGATCGCGCCGCCGAACACGTACCGGAACAGCAGCACGAACATGATCGGCGAGACCAGGTTGAAGACGATCTGCTCGGGCTGGCGGGTGAGCCGCCGCAGGTTGCGCCCGGCCATCGCGAGCGTGTCCCGCAGCGCCCAGGCCAGCCCGCCGCCGTCGGCCGGCGCGGTCACCCCGCTCGTCGTCGCGGTCACCGGGCGCCCTCCTTCGCCGGGGTGCCGGCCGGCGCGCCGTCCCGGTCGGTCGTGGTGTCCTCGGCGGCGTGCCCGGTCAGCGCCAGGAACACCTCGTCCAGGCTGGGCTCCCGCAGTTGCAGGCCGCGCGCGGTGATCCCCGCGGCGTCCAGCCGCCGGACGACCTCGGCCAGCGTCGCCGTGCCCTCGCCCGCCGGCACCCGGACGATCTCGTCCTCCACCGTCGGCGGCCCGCTGCCGGCCCCGGACAGCGTCCCGAGGACCTGGCCGGCCTCGGCGGCGTCGGACAGCCGGACCTCGACCAGCGCGCCGCCGAGCCGGGCCTTGAGCTCGGCCGAGGTCCCCTCGGCGATGACCCGGCCCCGGTCGACCACCGAGATGCGGTCGGCCAGCCGGTCGGCCTCCTCCAGGTACTGCGTGGTCAGCAGCACGGTCGTGCCGTCCCGGACCAGGTCCTCGATCACGCTCCACAGGTCGATCCGGCTGCGCGGGTCCAGCCCGGTCGTCGGCTCGTCCAGGAACAGCACCGGCGGCCGGGCCACCAGCGCGGCGGCCAGGTCGAGCCGGCGCCGCATGCCCCCCGAGTACGTCTTGGCGGTCCGGCCGCCGGCCTCGGTCAGCCCGAACCGGGCCAGCAGCGCGGTCGCCCGGGACCGGGCCTCCGCGGTCGGCAGGTGGTTGAGCCGGCCGACCAGGGTGAGGTTCTCCGCGCCGGTGAGGTTCTCGTCGACCGCCGCGTACTGCCCGGCCAGGCCGATCGACCGGCGTACGGCCGCCGGGTCGGCGAGCACGTCGATGCCGGCGACCTCGGCCCGCCCGGAGTCCGGGCGCAGCAGCGTGGTGAGGATGTCCACGGTGGTGGTCTTGCCGGCGCCGTTGGGGCCGAGCAGGCCGAGGACCGTGCCCGGCTGCACCTCCAGCGAGACGCCGTCCAGCGCCCGCACATCCTTGCCGTACGTCTTGACCAGGCCTTCGGCGAGGACCGCGGGACCGTTCACGCGCGGAAGCGTACTGGCCCGGCGGCACCGGGTCGCGCC
>CADCTP010000407.1 GCA_902805565.1 uncultured Mycobacteriales bacterium | reverse complement strand
GCCCGGCGTCGGCCGCCCCGCCCGCCGGCCGGCCGCGGTCCGCCGGCCGCCCGGCCGCGCCCGCGGATTCGCGGGAACCGCCGGGCCGGAGCCGAAGTTGACATGACGTCGGGTCGAGATCACGAGACAGCTGGAGGTGACCGGTGGGCGGACGCTCGCGGGTTCCGGGTCGGATGCCCGTGTCGGCCGGGGTCGCCCGGTGAACGTCACGGTCCTGCTGTGCGACGCGGCCCAGGAGGTCAACGGCAAGCTCTACATCCTCGGCGGCGGCTGGTCGGTGACCGGCCCGGGTCCCTTCCAGAGCGCGCTGGCGATGAAGTTCGAGGTGCCGTGGGACCAGGCCAACCGGCCGCACGAGCTGAACATCCACCTCGTCGACGAGGACGGCGCGGCCGTGCGGGCGCCCGGGCCGGCCGGGTCCCAGGAGGTCCGCATCCAGGGCCAGTTCGAGGTCGGCCGGCCGCCCGGGCTCGTCCCCGGCGTCCCGCTGGACACCCCGATGGTGATCGACATCCCGCCGATCGACCTCGCCCCGGGGCGGCGCTACACCTGGGTGGTGGAGATCGACGGCCAGACCGAGGACCACTGGCGCGCGTCGTTCTCGCTGCGGCCGGGTCCCGAGCCGGTCTGAGCCCGGCCCGGGGTCGGCCCGCTGCCGGGCCGGCCCGGGAGCGGCCGGCTGTCGGGCCGGCCCGGACGCGGCTCAGAAGCGGGCCGGCTCGGTGTACGCGCCCCACTCGTCGCGCAGGGTCCCGCAGATCTCGCCCAGGGTCGCCTCGGCCCGGCAGGCGGCCAGCATCGGCGGGACCAGGTTGCCGTCGCCGCGGGCGGTCTCCAGCATCGCGGCGAGCGCGGCGCGGACCGCATCCTCGTCCCGGGCCGCCTTGCGGCCGGCCAGCTCGCGGACCTGGTCGCGCTCCACGTCGCCGGAGATGCGCAGGATCTCCAGCTCCGGCTCGCCGGAGCTGGTGTTGACGTTGACCCCGACGACCTTCTTGTCGCCCTTCTCCAGCTTCTGCTGGTAGGTGAACGCGGCCTCGGCGATCTCGCCGGTGAACCAGCCGTCCTCGATCCCGCGCAGGATGCCGGAGGTCATCGTCCCGTCGGTGCCCATGTCGCGGATCTTGGCGAAGATCTCCTCGGCCTGGCGCTCCAGCTCGTCGGTGAGCGCCTCGACGTACCAGGAGCCGCCGAGCGGGTCGGCCACGTTGAGCACGCCGGTCTCCTCGGCGAGGACCTGCTGGGTGCGCAGCGCGATCTTCGCCGCCCGCTCCGACGGCAGCGCCAGCACCTCGTCCAGCGCGTTGGTGTGCAGCGAGTTGGTGCCGCCGAGCACGGCGGCCAGCGCCTCCACGGCGGTGCGGACGATGTTGTTGTCCGGCTGCTGGGCGGTCAGCGACACCCCGGCGGTCTGGGTGTGGAACCGGAGCCACTGGGCCCGGGCGGTCTTCGCGCCGTACACGTCGCGCAGCCAGCGGGCCCAGATCCGGCGGGCCGCGCGGAACTTGGCGATCTCCTCGAAGAAGTCGATGTGCGCGTCGAAGAAGAACGACAGCCCGGGGGCGAACTGCTCGATGTCCAGGCCGCGGGCGAGGCCGAGCTCGACGTACCCGAAGCCGTCGGCGAGGGTGAAGGCCAGCTCCTGCGCGGCCGTCGAGCCGGCCTCCCGGATGTGGTAGCCGGAGACCGACAGCGGCTTGTACGCCGGGATCTCGGCCGCGCAGAACTCCATCAGGTCGCCGATCAGCCGCAGGTGCGGCTCCGGGGCGAACAGCCACTCCTTCTGGGCGATGTACTCCTTGAAGATGTCGGTCTGCAGCGTCCCGTCCAGGCCGCCGATCGCGACGCCCTGCCGCTCGGCCGCGACCAGGTACATGCAGAAGACCGGCACCGCCGGGCCGCTGATCGTCATCGAGGTGGTGACGTCGCCGAGCGGGATGCCGTCGAAGAGCACGTCCATGTCGGCGGCGGAGTCGATGGCCACCCCGCAGTGCCCGACCTCGCCGAGCGCCCGGCCGTCGTCGGAGTCGCGGCCCATCAGCGTCGGCATGTCGAAGGCCACCGACAGCCCGCCGCCGCCCTCGGCCAGGATCAGCTTGTAGCGCTCGTTGGTCTGCCGGGCGTTGCCGAAGCCGGCGAACTGCCGGATGGTGAACGGCCGGCCGCGGTAGCCGCCGGCGTAGAGCCCGCGGGTGAACGGGAACTCCCCCGGCCAGCCGATCCGCTCGAAGCCCTCGACCGGCCCGGCGGGGCCGTAGACCGGGGCCACCTCGATCCCGGACAGGGTGGTGAAGTCGGCGTCCCGCTTGCGGGAGGCGTCGAAGCGGTCCTGCCAGCGCCGGCGTCCGGCCTCGATGTCGTCCACACCAAGATAGTAGGACGTCCTAGTAATTCCGGCCAGCGTCGAACCGGACACCGGACCCGTACGGGCCTCAGCCGGGCGGGGCCGGGAAGTCGCCGGCCTCGGCCCGGACCGCCCGCAGCGCGGCGAACGCGCCGGCCCGGGCCTCCTCGTCCAGCCCGCCCAGCCCGAAGTCGATGGCCATCAGGTCCGCGGTCGCGGCCTCCACGACCGCCCGGCCGTGCTCGGTGATCCGGGCCAGCACGCCGCGCCGGTCCTCCGGGTTGGCCTCCCGCTCCACCAGGCCGGCGGCGGCCAGTCGGGCGATCGCGTTGGTGACGCTGGTCGGGTGGACCATGAGCCGGCTGCCGATCACCTTCAGCGGCAACGCGCCGCTGCGGCTGAACCGCAGCAGCACCAGTGCCTCGTACCGGGCGAAGGTCAGCCCGTGCGGCCGGAGCACCTCGTCGTAGCGCGCGAGCAGGATCTGCTGCACCCGCATGACCGAGGTCGCGACCCGCATCGCCGACGCCGGGCCCCAGGTGCGCTCCCAGGTCTCCCCGGCCCGCTCGATCGGGTCGAACGGCAGGTCCAGCGGCTTGGCCACGGGGCGACGGTAGCGGAACGACACGGGCAGGTATTGACAGTGACTGGTCTAGCCTGGTCTAGTCCACCTTGCCGCTGCCGCGCGTCCACACAGCTCAGCCCACGTCGTCCTGAGGAGCACCATGTTCCGACGTCGCGCGCGCCTGACCGCGGGAGTAGCAGCAGCCCTCGTTCTCGCGGGCCTCGGCCTGTCACCCGGCACCGCCTCGGCGGCCGGGGGCCCGACCGCCACCTTCACCAAGACCTCCGACTGGGGCACCGGATGGGAGGGGAACTACCGGATCGCCAACCCGGGCCCCACCGCCCTCACGTCCTGGACCGTCGAGTTCGACCTGCCCACCGGGCACCGGATCAGCTCGCTCTGGGACGCCACGTACACCCAGTCGGGCACCCGGGTCACCGTCCGCAACCAGTCCTGGAACGGGACGATCGGTGCCGGTGGCTCGACCAGCTTCGGCTTCGGCGTCGCCTACAGCGGGGCGTACGCGGCCCCGGCCAACTGCCGGCTCAACGGCGCGGCCTGTGACGGCAGCGGCGGGGGCGGCGGCGACACCACCGCTCCCTCGACGCCCGCCGGGCTGCGCTCGACCGGCAGCACCTCCTCCTCGGTCTCGCTGGCCTGGACCGCGGCCACCGACAACGTCGGGGTCACCGGCTACACCGTCTTCAGCGGCAGCACCCAGGTCGCCACGACCACCGGCACCAGCGTCACGGTGACCGGGCTGGCGGCGAGCACGGCGTACTCGTTCTCGGTCTCGGCCCGGGACGCCGCCGGCAACACCTCGGCCCGCAGCGCGGCGGTCAGCGTGACCACGCAGCCCGGCGGGACGAACCCGGACCCGCCCGGCGCGTACAAGAAGATCGGCTACTTCGCCCAGTGGGGCATCTACGGCCGCGGGTTCACCGTCAAGTCGCTCGACACGCTGGGCATGGCCGGCAAGCTCACCCACGTGAACTACGCCTTCGGCAACGTGAACGCCGACGGCAAGTGCTTCATGGTGAACCAGCTCGGCCAGGGCGACGCGTACGCCGACTACCAGAAGGGGTTCGACGCGGCCTCCAGCGTGGACGGTGTCGCGGACACCTGGAACCAGCCGCTGAAGGGCAACTTCAACCAGCTCAAGGAGCTGAAGGCGAAGTACCCGAACCTCAAGGTGCTCATCTCGCTGGGCGGCTGGACCTGGTCGAAGTACTTCTCGAACGCGGCGCTCACGCCGGCGTCCCGGCAGGCGTTCGTGTCCTCCTGCATCGACCTCTACCTCAAGGGCAACCTGCCGCTGCTCGGCGGCGAGCCGGCCGGCGGTCCCGGCGCCGGGTTCGGCGTGTTCGACGGCATCGACCTCGACTGGGAGTGGCCGGCGTCCGAGGGCAACACCGGCAACGTGATCCGGCCGGAGGACAAGCAGAACTTCACCGCGCTGACGCAGGAGTTCCGCCGGCAGCTGGACGCGTACGGCGCGTCGGTCGGCCGCCGGTACGACCTGTCGGCCTTCCTGCCCGCCGACCCGGCCAAGATCACCGCCGGGATCGACGTGCAGCCGGTCTTCGGCGCCCTGGACTGGGCGACCGTGCAGGGCTACGACTTCCACGGCGCGTGGGAGCCGACCACCAACCACCAGGGCAACCTGTACGCGGCGGCCGGGGACCCGTCGCCGACGAAGTTCAGCGTGGACCTGGCGGTGACGACGTACACCTCGCGCGGCGCGCCCGCCCGTGAGCTGGTCGTCGGGGTGCCGTTCTACGGCCGCGGGTGGACCGGCGTGCCGGGCGCGAACAACGGGCTCTTCCAGCCCGGCCGCGCGGCCACCGGGTCCTTCGAGCCCGGCATCGAGGACTACAAGGTCCTGAAGAACCGGCCCGGCACCCGCTACCGGGACACCGCGGCCGGCGCGCTGTGGCTCTACGACGGGACCAACTGGTGGTCCTACGACGACCCGCAGGTGATCGCGCAGAAGACGGCCTACGTCAAGACCAAGGGCCTGGGCGGCGTCATGGCCTGGGAGCTCGACGGCGACGACGGCACGCTGACCGCCGCGGTGGACGCGGGCCTGCGGTAACGGGACGCGCGGGCCGCCCGGCTGGTGGGCCGGGCGGTTCGCGGTGGGGGTCCGGACGGGGCCCGGGGAGGCGTGGCAGCGGACCTCCCCGGGCCCTCCCGGCCGTCCCGGCTCAGGCGGCGGTGAGGATCAGCGGGCCGTCGTCGGTGACCGCGACCGTGTGCTCGACGTGCACGGCCCGGTCGCCGTCGGCGGCGTAGACGGCCCAGCCGTCCCGCTTGTAGCGGTAGCGGCCGTCGCCGCGCAGCACCATCGGCTCGATGGCGATCGTGTTGCCGGCGGCCAGCCGGTGCCGGGCGCCGTCCGGGGTGGGCTCGTTGAACACGAAGGGGCTCTCGTGCATGCTGCGGCCGATCCCGTGGCCGCCGTGGTCGAGCAGGTGCGCGTACCCGTCCCGGCGGACGACGGCGTCGATCGCCGCGCCCACGTCGGCCAGCGTCGCGCCCAGCACCGCGGCGGCGATGCCGGCGGCCAGCGCCTCCTCGGCGGTCGCCCGCAGCGCGGCGTCGGCCGGCCGCGGGTCGCCGACGTGCACGGTCACCGCGGCGTCGCCGTGCCAGCCGTCCACCGCCGCGCCGGCGTCGATGCTGAGCAGGTCGCCCTCCTTCACCCGCCGCCCGGACGGCCGGCCGTGCACCACCATCTCGTTGGGCGAGAGGCACAGCACGCCGTTGAACGGGCTGGGCGCCCACGACGGCTGGTAGCCGAGGAACGGCGACGAGGCGCCGGCCTCGTGCAGGACGGTGCGGGCGATGTCGTCGAGGTGCGCCAGCTTGGCGCCGGGCACCGCGGCGGCGGCCGCCGCGGCCAGCGCCGCGGCCACCACCCGGCCGGCCTCGCGCATCGTCTCCAGCTCCGTACGGGTGCGGATCGGCAGTTCCATGGCACGACGGTACAACTATCCCGGGATAGCTATCGCGGGGTAGGCTCGAGACGTGGTCAGGGAGGCGTTGAGCGACCTGGAACGGGCCCGCGGGCTGGCGCTGGGCCAGGCCCTGCGCCGCGCCCGCGGCGACCTGCCGGTCCGCGAGCTCGCCGCCCGGTCCGGGCTGGCCGAGGAGACCGTGCGCAAGATCGAGCGCGGCGCCGTGCCGACGCCGGCCCTGTTCACCGTGGCCGCCATCGCCGGCGTTCTCGGCGTCCCCCTGGACGACCTGGTCCGCGCGGCCACCGGCACGGCCAGCACCGCCGTCGCCTGACCCGCGCCGGTCCGGGCCCTCGCGGACGGGAGCGCCGCTCGCCCTCAGGCGGTGAGCGTGGCCACCAGGGTGTCAGCGGCGGCGTAGGGGTCCAGGGTGCCGGTGGCGACCCGGCCGGCCAGCGCGTCCAGCGCGGCCGACCCGCGCAGGTCGCCGATGCGGGCGCGCAGCGCGGCCACGGCGATGGCCTCCACCTCGGCGGCGGCGCGGTCGAGCCGGCGGCGGGCGCCCTCGCCGGAGGTCTCCAGCCAGCCGGCGTGCTTGTCCAGCGCGGCCAGCAGGTCCTCGATCCCCTCCCCCCGGGCCGCGACCGTACGCACGATCGGCGGCCGCCAGGCGCCGGGCTCGGAGTGCCGGCCACCGAGGGACTGCATGGACCGCAGGTCCCGGACGGTGGCGTCGGCGCCGTCCCGGTCGGCCTTGTTGACCACGAGCACGTCGGCCACCTCGAGGATGCCGGCCTTGGCCGCCTGGATGCCGTCGCCCATCCCCGGCGCGAGCAGCACCAGCGTCGTGTCGGCCGTCGAGGCGACCTGCACCTCGGCCTGGCCGACGCCGACGGTCTCGATCAGCACCACGTCGCAGCCGGCGCCGTCGAGCACCCGGACCGCCTGCGGGGTGGCCCAGGCCAGCCCGCCGAGGTGGCCGCGGGAGGCCATCGAGCGGATGAACACCCCGCTGTCGGTGGCGTGGTCCTGCATCCGCACCCGGTCGCCGAGCAGCGCCCCACCGGAGAACGGAGAGGACGGGTCGACCGCGAGCACGCCGACCCGGGCGCCGCGGGCCCGCAGCGCCCGGACGAGCATCGACGTCGAGGTCGACTTGCCCACCCCGGGCGAGCCGGTCAGCCCGATCACCCGCGCCCGGCCGGCGTACGGCGCGAGCGCGGCGGCGACCTCGCGCAGCCGGGGCGAGGCGTCCTCGACCAGCGAGATCAGCCGGGCCACCGACCGGGCGTCACCGTCGCGGGCCCGCTCCACCAGGGTCGGGACATCCGCCGCCCGCCTGGTCGAGGTCATGGGCCGGACGGTAGCTCAGACCTTGAGCAGCAGGGCGTCGCCCTGGCCGCCGCCGCCGCACAGCGCGGCCGCGCCCAGCCCGCCGCCGCGCCGGCGCAGCTCCAGGGCGAGGTGCATGGCGACCCGGGCGCCGCTCATGCCGATCGGGTGGCCGAGCGCGACCGCGCCGCCGTTGACGTTGACGATCTCCGGGCCGACGCCGAGGTCGCGCATCGACTGGATGCCGACCGCGGCGAACGCCTCGTTGATCTCGATGAGGTCCAGCGCGGACACGTCCAGCCCGGCCTTGCCCAGCGCCTTGCGGATGGCGTTGGACGGCTGCGAGTGCAGCGAGTTGTCCGGGCCGGCGACGGTGCCGTACGCGCCGATCTCGGCCAGCACCGGGACGCCGAGCTCCTCGGCCTTGGCCCGGGACATGACGACCACGGCGCAGGCGCCGTCGGAGATCGGGGAGGAGCTGCCGGCGGTGATCGTGCCGTCCTTGCCGAACGCCGGCCGCAGCTTCGACAGCACCTCGACGGTGGTGTCGCCGCGGATGCCCTCGTCGTCGCGGAACTCGATCGGCTCGCCCCGCCGCTGCGGGATCAGCACCGGGACGATCTCCTCGTCGAACAGGCCGTTCTTCTGGGCGGCCGCGGCCCGCTGGTGCGACCGGGCGGCGAACTCGTCCTGCTCGGCCCGGGTGATGCCGTGCCGCTCGTTGTGCCGGTCGGTCGACTCGCCCATCGGGATGTGCTCGAAGGCGTCGGTCAGCCCGTCGTGCGCCATCGAGTCGAGCATCTCGACCGCGCCGTACTTGTGGCCCTTGCGCAGGCCGGGCAGCAGGTGCGGCGCGTTGGTCATCGACTCCATGCCGCCGGCCACCACGACCTCGAACTCGCCGGCCATGATCAGCTGGTCGGCCAGCGCGATCGCGTCCAGGCCGGACAGGCACACCTTGTTGATCGACAGCGCCGGCACGTCCATCGGGATGCCGGCGGCGACCGCGGCCTGCCGGGCCGGCATCTGCCCGGAGCCGGCCTGCAGCACCTGGCCGAGGATGACGTAGTCGACCTGGTCGCCGCGGATCCCGGCCCGCTCCAGCGCCGCCCGCACCGCGACGCCGCCGAGCTCGGCCCCGGAGAAGTCCTTCAGGCCGCCGAGCAGCTTGCCCATCGGGGTGCGGGCACCGCTCACGATCACCGATCCGGGCATGCGTGGCCTCCCGAGCACGTCGATGTGTCCTTCAGCGACGATACCGCCGGGACGGGGCCGCACCGCTGTGATCGCGGGCACCCCGGCACGCTACGGTCGGGGCGTGTTCCTGCGGATAGACCACGTCGGCATCGCGGTGGCCGACCTGGACGAGGCCATGTCCTGGTACGCGGAGACCTTCGGGCTGCACAGCGTGCACGAGGAGGTCAACGAGGAGCAGGGCGTCCGGGAGGCCATGCTCGCCGTCGGCGACGGCACCACCCGGATCCAGCTGCTCGCGCCGCTGCGGCCGGACTCGGCGATCGCGAAGTTCCTGGACCGCAGCGGGCCCGGCGTGCAGCAGGTGGCGTACACGGTCGAGGACGTGGAGGCGGCGGCGGACGCGCTGCGGGCCAAGGGCCTGCGGCTGCTGTACGAGCAGCCCCGCCGCGGCACCGCCGGCTCGCGGGTCAACTTCGTGCACCCCAAGGACGCCGGCGGGGTCCTGGTCGAGCTGGTGGAGCCGGCCCGCTGAGGGTCCTGCCGGTCGGCTGGGGCGCCGCGCTGGTCGAGGTGGCCGACGCCGCCGAGGCGCGGGCCGTGTACGCGGCCCTGCTGCCGCTGCGGGACGCCGGCCGGATCACCGAGCTGGTGCCGGCGGCGCGGACCGTGCTGGTCGAGGCCGACCCGCTGCCGGACCTGCCCGCGCTGCTGGCCGGCGTGCGGGCCGGGCCGGTCGTGCCCGGCCGGACGGTCGAGATCGCGGTGACCTACGACGGGCCCGACCTGGCCGAGGTGGCCCGGCTGACCGGCCTGGCCGTGGCCGAGGTGGTCCGCCGGCACGCCGCGGCCGAGTACGTCGTCGCCTTCTCCGGGTTCGCCCCCGGCTTCGGCTACCTGACCGGGCTCCCGGCCGAGCTGCACGTCCCGCGCCGGGACACCCCGCGCACCGCGGTGCCGGCCGGATCGGTGGCCGTCGCGGGCGAGTTCACCGGGGTCTACCCGCGCCGCTCCCCCGGCGGCTGGCAGCTGCTGGGCCGCACCGCGGCGGTGCTGTGGGACGCCGAGCGGGAGCCCCCGGCGCTGCTGGTCCCGGGCACCCGGGTGCGGTTCACCCGGTGATCACCGTGCTGCGGGCCGGGCCGCTGACCACCGTCCAGGACCTCGGCCGGCCCGGCCTGGCGCAGCTGGGGGTGCCGCGCTCCGGCGCCGCCGACCTGCCGGCGCTGCGGCTGGCGAACCGGCTGGTCGGCAACCCGGAGGGCGCCGCCGGCCTGGAGACCACGCTGCTGGGCTGCGCGCTGCGGTTCGGCACCGGCCGCTGGGTCGCGCTGACCGGCGCCCCGGTGCCGGCGCCGATGGGCGTCCCGTTCCGGGTGCCGGCCGGCGGCACGCTGGAGATCGGCACCGCGCTGGCCGGCCTGCGGACGTACCTGGCCGTCGGGGGCGGGCTGGCGGTGCCGGCCACCCTGGGCAGCCGGTCCACCGACCTGCTCTCCGGCCTCGGTCCGGCGCCGCTGCGGGACGGCGACACGCTGCCGCTCGGCGACCCCGGCCCGCCGGCCGCCGTCGACGCCGTCCCGCTGCCGCCGGTCGCGGCCGAACCGGTGCTGCGGCTGCGGTTCGGCCCCCGGGACGACCGGCTGGCGCCGGCGGCCCGCCGGATGCTCGCCGCCGAGGCGTTCCCGGTGTCGCCGGACAGCGACCGGATCGGGGTGCGGCTGGCCGGCCCGGCACTGCCGCGGTCCCGGACCGACGAGCTGCCCAGCGAGCCGATCGTGCTCGGCTCGGTGCAGCTGCCCCCGGACGGGCGGCCGGTGCTGTTCCTGGCCGACCACCCCACCACCGGCGGCTACCCGGTGGTCGGGGTGGTGCACCCGGCGGACGTGCCGGCCGCGGCGCAGGCCCGCCCGGGGACCCGGCTGCGCTTCCGGCCGGTGCCGCCGGGCTGACCCGCCGCCGGAGTGCCCGCCCCTCGGGCCGGATGGGACCATGGTGCGCATGGACCGCCGCGAGCAGCAGACCGAGCTCCTGCCCCTGCTGGAGGGGGCCACGACCTTCGACATCGTGCTGCGCGGGTACGACCGCCACCAGGTCCACGAGCACGTGGAGCGGTTGGAGGCGGACCTGCGCATCTCCGTCGCCGAGCGGGACACCGTCGCCGCCCGGCTGACCGAGCTGGCCGGCCAGCTGGCCGCCGCCCACCACGAGATCGACGCGCTGCACGCGCGGCTGAGCCAGGTCACGGTGACCGCCGAGCCGTCGCTGGACGACGTCAGCGACCGGATCCGCAGCATGCTGTCGCTGGCCCAGCAGGAGGCCGCGGACATCCGGCGGCGGGCCCAGCAGGACGCCACCGAGCTGCAGCACCGCTTCGAACGGCTCAACTCCGAGGTCCAGGAGAAGCTCACCCACGCCGACCGCAGCTCCGCCGAGGCGATGGCGGCGGCCGAGCAGCGGGCCGGGACGGTGCTCGGCGAGGCGGAGCGGCGGGCGACCGCGCTGGTCGCCGACGCGCAGGCCCGGGCGGGTCAGCTCGTCGCCGAGGCCGAGCGGCGGGCGGCCGAGCTCACCACCGAGGCCGAGCGGATCTCGTCCGAGGCCGCCAGCACGGCGGCGACGATGGTCGCCGAGGCCGACGAGCGCCGCCGGCTGGCCGACGGCGAGGCCGAGGCCAAGCGGGCGCAGGCCATGGAGGACTTCGAGATCACCCTGCGCTCCCGGCGCACCCAGGAGACGGCCGCGGACGACGAGCGGCGGGCCGCGCTGGCCGCCGAGCTGGCGCAGCAGCGCACGGCGGCCGCGGCGGCGGCCAAGGAGCAGCTGGACCGGGCCACCGCGGAGGCCGACCAGGTCATCGCGGACGCCCGCAGGCGCGCCCAGGAGCTGGCCACCGTCCGGTCCACCGTGCTGAGCCAGCTGTCGGCGGTCCGGTCCATCCTGGACCGGGTCCCGAGCGCCGCGTCGGCGTCGCTGGAGGAGTGGCCCGCCCGCGACTGACCCCGGCCGGCCTCCGCCGTACGCTTCGCCGGTCCAGGCCGGGGGTAGGAGGCGCGTCGGTGAGCGACGAGGAGCGCGGCGACCGGGCGGCCCGGGTCGCGGAGCGGGCGGCGGAG
>CADCTP010000406.1 GCA_902805565.1 uncultured Mycobacteriales bacterium | reverse complement strand
GGGCTGGCGGCGGCGGCCGCGGAGCTGGCGGCGCGGCTGGCCGAGCGGGCCGGCGCCCGGCCGGCCGCGCCGCTGGTCGTCCCGCTCGGCGACGTCGACGTGCTCTCGCCGGCCGACGTCCTCGACCGGGCGCCGGCCACCGTGCACCTCACCTCCGCGACCGTGCTGGTCGGGCCGTGGGGTGGCGCCGGTCCGGCGCCCTGCGGGCGCTGCCTGGCGATCCGCTGGCAGCGGCTGCGGACGAAGTCGCAGCGGGACGCGCTGGAGACCGGCCGGGCCCGCTTCGGCGCCGCCGGCGGGCCGGTCCTGCCGGACTTCGCCGTCGACCTGGTCGGCACCGTGCTGGCCCAGCTGCCGGGCGGCCGCGCCGCCGGCGACGGGCTCGCGTACGTCACCCAGGTCGACCTGGAGACGCTGGAGGTGCGGACCGCGACCCTGCTCGCCGAGCCGCTCTGCCCGGAGTGCGGCCCCGCCGACGCCGGCGAGCCGGACCGGCTGACGCTGGAGTCCCGCCCGAAGGAGCCGGGCAGCTACCGGCTGCGCGGGGTGTCGGACTACCCGATGCCGCTGGCGGCGCTGGCCAACCCGGTGTGCGGCGTGCTCGGCAGCAGCACCTGGCAGGACGTGGTGTCGCCCACCACCGCACCGGTCGCCGGCACGGTGTTCATGCGCGGCTACGCCGGGCTGAACGACATCACCTGGAGCGGCCAGGCCAACTCGTACGCGGGGTCGAAGGGGCTGGCGTTCCTGGAGGGCCTGGAACGGCACGCCGGCACCCACCGGCGGCGCCCGTCCGCGCCGCTGCTCGCCCCGTACCGGGAGCTCGGCGAGACGGCGCTGGACCCGCGCACCTGCGGCGTCTACTCCGACCGGACGTACGCGACCGACCACGCGGTCAGCCCGTTCGACCCGGACCACCCGATCCCGTGGGTGCGCGGGTACTCCCTCCACGACGGCCGGCCGATCTGGGTGCCGGCCCGGCTCGTCTACTACAGCGCCGGCGTCGCCGCGGACAACTTCGTCTTCGAGTGCTCCAGCGGCTGCGCCACCGGCAGCTGCGTCGAGGAGGCGGTCCTGCACGGCCTGCTGGAGCTGATCGAGCGGGACGCGTTCCTGCTCGGCTGGTACGGCAAGGCCCGGCTGACCGAGATCGACCTGGACACCGTGCCGGTGCCGGCGGTGCGGACCATGCGGCAGCGGGCCGAGCTGCTCGGCTACGACGTGCACGCGTACGACAACCGCGTCGACCTGGCCGCCCCCGCGGTGACCGCGCTGGCGGTGCGGCGGGACGGCGGGGTGGGCACGCTGTCGTTCGCGGCGGCCTGCTCGCTGGACCCGGCGGAGGCGGTGGACGCGGCGATCTGCGAGATCCTGACGTACATCCCGCACCTGGCCGGGCACGTCCGCGAGCGGCCGGAGGAGCTGGCCGCGATGGCCCGCGACTACGACCGGGTCCGGCGGCTGCCGGACCACTCCGCGCTCTTCGGCCTGCCGGAGATGGCGGTGCACGCCGCCGGCTACCTGTCCCCGGCGGCGGTCCGGCCCTTCGCCGAGGTCTACGCCGGCTGGGCGCCGGAGTCGACCGACCTGCTCCAGGACCTGCGGCTGGTCCTGGACATGTTCACCGGCGCCGGGCTGGAGGCCATCGTGGTGGACCAGACCTCGCCGGAGCAGGAGCGGATGGGCCTGCACACGGTGGCCACGATCGTCCCGGGGCTGCTGCCGATCGACTTCGGCTGGCCCCGGCAGCGGGCGTTGGGGATGCCCCGGCTGCGCACCGCCTTCCGGCGGGCCGGCTGGCGCGACACCGACCTCACCGACGCCGAGCTGCACCGCGTCCCGCACCCGTTCCCGTGAGGCGTCCCGCCGGCACCGGGCAGGGCGCGGCCCGGTGAACGTCGACGCCGTGCTCCGGCCCGCCCTGGAGCTCTACCTCGACCTGCACCGGCACCCGGAGCTCTCCGGCGCCGAGGAGCGGACCGCGGCCGTGCTGGCGGACCGGCTGGCGGCGGCCGGCTACCGGACGCTGCGCGGGATCGGTGGGCACGGCGTCGTCGGCGTGCTGGAGGCCGGGCCGGGGCCGACCGTGCTGCTGCGCGCCGAGCTGGACGCGCTGCCGGTCGCCGAGCGCACCGGCCTGGCGTACGCGAGCACCGCCGTGGCGACCGACCCGGGAACCGGTCGCCGGGTCCCGGTCATGCACGCCTGCGGGCACGACGTCCACCTGGCCTGCCTCGTCGGCGCCGCGGAGCTGCTGGCCGCCGACCGGAGCCTCGGCGGCACCGTGCTGGTGGTGGGCCAGCCCGCCGAGGAGACGCTGTCCGGGGCCCGGGCCATGCTCGCCGACGGCCTGTACGAGCGGGTCGGCCCGCCGGACGTGGTGCTCGCGCAGCACACCGCACCGCTGCCGGCCGGCATGGTGGCGCACGGCACCGGCGCCGTGCTGGCCGGCAGCGCCGCGCTGGAGGTCGTGCTGCCTGGGCGGGGCGGGCACGCCGGGGCCGCGCGGCTCGCGGTCAACCCGGTGGAGATCGCCGCCCGGGTCGTCCTGGCGCTGCCGGGGACGGACCCGGACGTGGCCGTGACGGCCGGCGCGCTGCACGCCGGCGAGCGCGGCAACGTCGTCCCGGAGGAGGCCACGCTCCAGGTCAGCCTGCGCGGCTTCGGCCCGCTGGAGCCGGCGATCGAGGCGGTGCGGCGGCTGGCCGCCGCGGAGTGCGCCGCCGCCGGGAGCCCGGAAGGGCCGCGGATCACCGTGCTGGCCCGGTCACCGGTGACGGTGCCCGACCCGGTGGCGGCGGGACCGGTCCGCGCGGCGCACGTGGCGGCGTTCGGCGCGGCCCGGGTGACGGGCTGGCCGCCGTCGATGGCGACCGAGGACGTCGGGCTACTCGCCGGCGCTGGCGAGCACCTGCACGGGGTGCCCGGGATCCGGCTGGCGCACTGGATGCTCGGCACCGTCGGGCCGCGCGAGTGGGCGGGGACCCCCGGCGGCCCGGCGGCGAAGCTCGCGGCCCTGCCGCCGAACCACTCGCCGCGCTACGCCCCCGCGCCCCGGCCGACCCTCGCCACCGGCATCGCGGCGCTCACCCTGGCCGCCCGCACCCACCTGGGGGCCTGACCGCACGCCCGCACCCAGCTCGGGCCTGACCGTACGCCCGCACCCACCTCGGGGCTGACCGTACGGACCAGCGGCCCGTCGGCCGACCGGCCGATGCCCCGGCATGCGAGCGGCCGGGCCCCCTCGCGGGAACCCGGCCGGTCGACCCGGTGGGACAGTGGGTCAGGCGCAGCAGCTGGTGCAGCTGCAGCAGCTGCTGCAGGTGCTGCAGGAGCTGCACGAGCAGGACGCACCGAGCATGACCTCGCTGGCGTCCGAGTAGTCGGTGATCTCGAAGGTCTCGGCCTCCAGCTCCAGGATCTCGTCCGCGAGCGAGAGCAGGTTCTTCTCCGGCATGACGCCTCCAGGTGTGTAGCACCCCGGGGACCGGTCGGCCATCGGGGCCAGGCGCCATGCGCGCCTGGCATATGTCTAGAGGAGCCCACTGGCAGATGACCGCGCGTCCCGCTGACACCTCACTGACAGCCGATCGGCCTATCCGGGATCCGGCCGGTCCAGCGGGAGCTGCGGCGCCAGCCGGCGCAGCGACCGGTACGTCGGCACCAGCGCGTCGTACAGCTCGGCGAAGACCGGCCGCAGCCCGGCGTACACGCCGGCGGCGGCGGCGTCCGGCCGCACCGTGTCCTCGATCCGCACCAGGTCGGCCGCGACGTCGATGGACGGCACCAGGCCGAGCGCCTGCATCCCGAGCAGGGCCGCCCCGAAGCCGGACCCCTCGTGCCCGGCCGGGAACGACACGTCCATCCCCAGGGTGTCGGCCAGGATCTGCCGCCACAGCTCGCTGCGGGCGAACCCGCCGGTGGCCCGGATCGAGCGGACCTCGTTGCCGGCGGCGCGCATCGACTGCAGCACCAGCGCCAGCTGCTGGCAGACGCCCTCGATCGCCGCCCGCACCAGGTGCTCGCGGCGGTGCTCCCGGGTCAGCCCGACGTACGCCCCGCGCGGCAGCGAGCTCCAGTGCGGCGCCCGCTCGCTGAGCAGGTACGGCAGCATGATCAGCCCGCCGCAGCCCGCCGGCACCCGGGCCGCCAGCTCCAGCAGCGCCTCGGGGTCGTCGCCGACGTCCGGGGCCAGCGCGCTGCCGGCCCAGTCCAGCACGATGCCGCCGTTGTTGATGGCCCCGCCGACCGCCCACCGGCCGGGGACCAGCGCGTAGCAGAACACCCCGCCGAGCGGGTCGACCGCCGGGTTCTCCACCATCACCCGCATCGCGCCGCTGGTGCCGATGGACACCGCGGCGACGCCCGGGTCGACCGCGCCGAGGCCGAGGTTGGCCAGCGGCCCGTCGCCGGCGCCGACGACCACCGGCGTGCCGGCCGGCAGACCCATTTCCGCCGCCACCGACGGGACCAGGCCGGGCAGCACGTGGGTGGTCGGGACCAGCTCCGGCAGCCGGTCGGCGGAGATCCCGGCCAGCCGCAGCGCCTCCGGGTCCCAGTCCAGCCGGGCGATGTCCAGCAGCCCGGAGCCCGACGCCATCGAGTGGTCGGTCACCAGGGTCCCGCACAGCCGGGACAGCACGTACTCCTTGATGCCGACCCAGGACGCCACCCGCTCGAACAGCTCCGGCTGCTGCTCGCGGAACCAGACCAGCTTCGACAGCGGCGCCATCGGGTGCACCGGGGTCCCGGTGCGCCGGTGCAGGGCGAGCCCGCCGGCCGCCGCCCGCAGCCGCTCGGCCTGGGCCCCCGACCGGGAGTCGGCCCAGGACAGCGAGGGGGTCAGCGGCGTGCCCTGGTCGTCCAGCCCGATCAGCGTGTGCATGGCCGAGCTGAACGACAGCCCGGCCACCGGTCCGTCCACCTGGGACACCACGTCGCGGACCGAGCGCAGCACCGCGGCCAGGATCAGCGCCGGGTCCTGCTCGGCCCAGCCCGGGTGCGGCTCGTCCAGCGGGTAGCCGTGCGAGGCGCCGGCCAGCTCGGTCCCGGTGGTGTCGTACGCGACCGCCTTGGTGCTGGTGGTCCCGAGGTCGACCCCGATGACGACGCTCATATGACCAGGTTCAGCAGCAGGACGCAGACCAGGCCGACCACCGAGATGATCGTCTCCATCACCGACCAGGTCTTGATGGTCTGCCCGACGGTCATCCCGAAGTACTCCTTGACCAGCCAGAAGCCGGCGTCGTTCACGTGCGAGAAGAACAGCGAGCCGGCCCCGATGGCCAGCACCAGCAGCGCGGCCTCGGGCCGGTCCATCCCCTCGGCCAGCGGGACGACGATGCCGGCCGCGGTGATGGTGGCGACGGTGGCCGAGCCGGTCGCGAGCCGGATGCCCACGGCGACCAGCCAGCCGAGCACCAGCGCCGAGATGTTCACGCCCTCGGCCCAGTCGGCGATGACGTTGCCGACCCCGGCGTCGATCAGGGTCTGCTTGAAGCCGCCGCCGGCGGCGACGATGAGCAGGATGCCGGCGATGCCGGGCAGCGCGCCGCCGACCGACCCGGACACCCGGCCGCGGTCCATCCCGGACCCCAGCCCGAGGGTGACCATCCCGAACAGCACGCCGGCCAGCAGCGCCACCACCGGGTTGCCGATGACCTCCAGGAACTGCCGCGGGTTGCTGTCCTCGGTCAGGAACACCTCGCCGACCGCGCGGGCCAGCATGAGCAGCACCGGCAGCAGCACGGTGAACACGGTGACCCCGAAGCCGGGCCGCCGGGTGGCCGGGGCCGCGTCGGTGTCCGGGCCGCCCCGGCCCTCCCGGGTGCCGGTCGCGTCGGCGTCCGGCTCGGTGACGTCCCCGGCGCTCCCGCGGCCGCCGCGGCCGGCCCCGACGGGCTCCCGGTCCAGCAGCGCGGGCGCGCTGATCGGCACGTACCGGGTGATGAACGAGCCGAACACCGGCCCGGCGACGATCACGGTCGGGATCGCGACGAGCAGGCCCAGCGCCAGCGTGATGCCGAGGTCGGCCCCGAGCGCGTCGATCGCGACCAGCGGGCCCGGGTGCGGCGGGACGAACCCGTGCAGCACCGACAGGCCGGCCAGCGCCGGGATGCCGACGAGCATCAGCGGCAGGTTGGTCCGGCGGGCCACCAGCAGCACGATCGGCACCAGCAGCACCACTCCGACCTCGAAGAACAGCGGGATGCCGACCAGTGCCGCGGCCCCGGCCATCGCCCAGGGCAACGCGCCGCCGGGCACCCGGTCCACGACCGTCTGCACGATCCGGTCCGCGCCGCCGGAGTCGGCGAGCAGCCCGCCGACCATGGCGCCGAGGGCGATCAGCAGCCCCACGCTGCCGACCGTGGAGCCGACCCCCTTGGTGAAGCTGTCCACGGTCGGCGTCGGGCCGAGCCCGCCGACGATCCCGAGCACGGCCGAGCCGAGGATGAGGGCGAGGAACGGGTGCATCTTCAGCCAGGTGATCAGCACGACCACGGTGGCGATGCCGAGCAGCGCGGCGAGCACCAGCACGCCGTTGCTGGCCGTCGCCTCCGCGCCGTCCGCAGTGAGCAACATCGGCGTCTCCTCGGCGTCGGGGACCTGCCGAGGACCTGCCCAGACCGGAGCCGATCGACACTCGGGCGGCGAACCGTCCCTCCGGCCCGGCGCCGACCGGGAGCGGGAGCCTATGTCCAGCCCCGGAACACCCCGGTCGAGAACGTCAGGCCAATGTGGACGCGGCGACGAAGCCGAACGCGCTCCACCAGGACGCCCGGGCCCGTTGGAGCAGGGGGTCACGACCGATGACCGGGCTGTCCACGCCGATGATCGTCACATGCCGGCGGGGGTGGCCCGGACGCCCGGTCCACCCCCGCGGTCAGGCCCGGATCACTCCGGCCGGTCGAGCTTCCGCACCGCCAGCCACGCACCGGGCAGCAGCACGCCGGCCAGCACGGCCTTGACGATGCCGCCGACGATGAACGGCGTGAAGCCGGCGTCGATCGCCTGGGCCGCCGACAGGTCGGCCGACACGGCCAGCCACGGCACCCCGACGGCGAAGATCACCAGCTGGCCCAGGACGAACAGCGGCAACGCCCGGCTGAACCGCCGGTCCTGCCCCTGCCGGGCCGCCAGCCCGATCAGGTACGCCGCCGGCAGGAAGCCGACCAGGTAGCCGCCGGTCGCGCCGAACACCACGTCGACACCGCCGGCCGCGTCCGAGTAGAACGGCAGGCCGATCATGCCGAGCAGCAGGTAGAGCCCCTGCCCGGCCAGCCCCCGGTACGGCCCCAGCGCGGCGGCGGTGAGCACCACGGCCAGCGTCTGCCCGGTGATCGGCACCGGCGAGCCGGCGACCGGGATCGAGACCTGCGCGAGCAGCGCGGTGAACAGCGCGGCCCCGGTCACCAGGGCGGCGTCGCGCGCCCGGGCCCCCGGGATCACGTCGGCCAGCACGGGCAGGCGGGCGGGCATCGGCGTCGCGGTCGCCATGAATCCTCCGGTGGGGTACTCGTACGAAGCGGGCACTGCGAACCGCAGCCTTCCATCCGGCCCGTCGTCCCGGCCAGGTGGTCTGGGGCACACCGCACACACCGCAGGCACACCGCGCACATCGCGGGACCATCGCCGGCGCACCGCCCACACCGCGGCCCCGCCTCGCCCGAACGGCGGCTGCCGGCCGGTCGGGGCAGCCCGTACGGTATATGGGCGGTTCCTGCCCGTCCCTGCCCCGGGAGACCCCATGGTCCGGTTCCGGATCGCCGTCGTCCTCGCCGCCCTCGCCGCCGCGCTGCTGCCGGCGCTGCCGGCGGCGGCCGCCCCGGTCCGGGCGCCCGACGTGGCCGGCGGGGACCTGCTGGCCGGCTCCGGCCGGTGCACGGCGGCCTTCAACCTCAGCGGCCGCAACATCCTCACCGGCTACTGCGGCCCCGTCGGGTCCGCGGTGTACCTCGGGGGCGTGCCGGTCGGCACGGTCAGCTGGACCACCGCCCAGCAGACCGCCGGCATCGTGCACATCACCAACCCGGCGGTGGGGCAGCTCGCCGGGGTGCGCACCCCGGGCGGGGTGGCGCCGATCACCGGGGCCGTCCGGGCCGCGATCGGCCGCGCGGTGCAGAAGTCGTCGCCGGTCACCGGCCTGCGCAGCGGCACGGTCACCGGGATCAACCAGACCGTCAACTCCGCCGGCGGCGTCGTGACCGGCCTGGACCGCACGACGCTGTGCCCGTCGGCCGGGGAGGCCGGCGCGCCGATCTTCGCCGACCGGTCGGCGGTCGCCGTCACCCTGGGCGGGTCCGGCAACTGCAGCACCGGCGGCACCACGTACGGCGTGCCGGTGGTCCCGATCCTGCAGGCTCTGGGGCTGTCGGTCTACTGACCGCGCGGCCGGACCAGCCCGGTCTCGTACGCGTGCACGACCGCCTGCACCCGGTCCCGCAGGTCCAGCTTGGTCAGCATGTGGCTGACGTGGGTCTTCACCGTCTGCTCGGCCAGCACCAGCCGGGCGGCGATCTCCGCGTTGGACAGCCCGGCCGCCACCAGGACCAGCACCTCGCGCTCCCGGGGGGTCAGGCGCGGGGTGCCCGGCGGCGGGCCGGGCGGGGCCAGCCCGGACTCCACGACGTGCTCGACCAGCCGGCGGGTCACCGACGGGGCCAGCAGCGCCTCGCCGGCGGCGACCACCCGGACCGCCTCGGCCAGCTCGGCCGGCCGGGCGCCCTTGAGCAGGAAGCCGCTGGCCCCGGCCCGCAGCGCCCGGTAGACGTTCTCGTCGGCGTCGAACGTGGTCAGCACCAGCACCTTCGGCCCGCCGGCCAGCCGCCGGGTCGCGGTGAGGCCGTCCATGCCGGGCATCCGGATGTCCATCACCACCACGTCCGGGCCGGTCCGGGCCGCCTCGGCCAGCGCCGCCGCGCCGTCCGCGGCCTCGCCGACGACCTCGATGTCGTCCTGGGCGCCGAGCAGGGCGGCGATCCCGGCCCGCACCATCTCCTGGTCGTCGACCACGACCACCCGGATCACGGCCCCTCCACCGGGAGCGTCACGTCGACCTGCCAGCCGCCGTCCGGCCGGGGTCCGGCGTGCAGGGTGCCGCCGGCCGGCTCGACCCGCTCCCGCATGCCGGTCAGACCGTACCCGGCGCCGCGGCCCGCCGACCGCCCGCCCGGACCGTTGCCGACGGTGATCCGCAGGGCGCCGTCGGCCGTGGCCACCCGGACCGCCACCGCGGTGCCGGGCGCGTGCCGGCGGGCGTTGCTCAGCGCCTCCTGCACCACCCGGTACGCGATCAGCTGGACGGCCGGTGGCACCGGCCCGGTGACGTCCGTGCTGAGCGTCGCGTCCCGGGCCAGCACCGGCAGGTCGGCCAGCCCCGGCTGCGGGTCGCTGTCGGCGGCGGCGTCCGGGTCCCGCAGCACCCCGAGCACCCGGCGCAGGTCCTCCAGCGCCCCGCGGGCGGCCTCGGCGATCGCCCCGAACTCGGCCGCGGCCTCCGGGGTCACCCCGGTCAGCCGGTGCGGGGCGCTGTCGGCCCGCACGGTCACCATCGACAGGCCGTGCGCGATGACGTCGTGCAGCTCGCGGGCCATCCGGGCCCGCTCCCGCAGCACCTCCCGGGCCGCCCGCTCGGTGTCGGTGGCCCGGACCTGCTCGCCGAGCAGCGCCCGGTAGTCGGTCCGGTTGGCGTACAGCCAGCCGGCGCCGAGCGCGACCGCGGCCAGCACGGTCGGTGTCGCCAGGCCGGCCGCCGAACCCCGCCGCGGGTCCGCCAGCAGCAGCGCCAGCGCGCCGGCCAGCGGCACCGAGAGCCAGACCGCGACCAGCACCCGCGGCCGGCGCGGGCCGGCGCCCACCACCGCCAGCACCGGCAGCGCGGCCAGCAGGCTGGACGCCAGCCACGGCCACGGCTCGGTCACGCTGACCGGGTACGTCGGCCCGAGGATCCCCATGCTCGCGGCGAGCACCCCGCACCAGGCCAGCATCGGCCACCGCAGCAGCAGCACCAGCGGGGCCGCCCGCAGCAGGCTCAGCCCGAGGGCCGCGGGCGGCTCGACCAGGTAGTGCTGGACCAGGTCGGCGGACCCGAGCACGACCACGGCCGCGGCCAGCACGGCCACCCCGCGCGGCCCGAGCAGCGCGGTGCCGAGCCGGTGGACCGGGGCTCCGGGGGCGGACACGGCGGCCATCAGACCTGACCGGCCCAGGCCACCAGGAACAGGCCCCCGGCCACCACCGCGGCCACGGCGCCCACCCCGACGCCCACGGACAGCCGGCCGCCGCCGAGCAGGGCCCCGGCCAGCCGGCGCTGCAGCCCGGTCAGCCCGCGCACCAGCCAGAGCAGCACCGGCACCAGCGCCAGGGCGCCGGCCGCGTGCACCGCCCAGGCGCCGGCCCGGGACGGACCGCCCCAGGCGGTGCCGGGCTCGTCGACGAACAGGCCGTACGCGAGGTTGCGGACGGTGTTCGGGACGAGCATCGCGACAAGCCAGAGGCCGAGCAGCGCCAGCGGGACGCTGAGCACCGCGTACCCGACCGTCCCGACCGGCCCGGTCCACCGGCCGGCCGCGCGGGGACGCCGGTCGGCGGGCGGGAGGCCGAGGAGACGTGCGACGGCGGCCCGTTGCAGGGCCGCGGCCCGGCCGGGCCGGCCGGCGGCGACGAGGGCCAGCGCGGCCAGCCCGACCGGGGCCGACACCGTCGCGTACCCGACCCGCCGCCAACTGTCCGCCCCGAAGGTCCGCCGGAGGAGATCCATGCCCCGACGCTACGAAGGCGCCGCGGCCGGCGCGTCACCCCTCTGGACCGACCCCGACCGGTACCGGGGTACCGGGCAGCCGGATCCGGAACGCGGTGCCGGCCGGGGAGGAGTCGGCCCGGACCGTGCCGCCGTGCGCCCGGACCACCGCGGACACGATGGCCAGCCCCAGGCCGGTGCCGCCGGGCGCCCGGGAGCGGGCCCGCTCGCCCCGGGCGAACCGCTCGAACACCCGCGGCAGCAGGTCGGCCGGGATCCCCGGCCCGTCGTCGGCCACCGTCAGCCGCACCGTCCCGTCGCCCGGCCCGCCGGCCCCGGCCAGGGTGACGGTGACCGTGCTGCCGGCGGGGGTGTGCGTACGGGCGTTGCCGAGCAGGTTCGCGACGACCTGGCGCAGCCGGTCGGCGTCCCCGGTCACCCGGACCGGCCGGTCCGGCAGCTCCAGCACCCAGCGGTGCTCCGGCCCGGCCGCCCGGGCCCCGCCGACCGCCTCCACCACCAGCCGGGCCAGGTCCACCGGCCCGGGCCGGCCGCGGTCGCCCCCGTCCAGGCGGGCCAGCAGCAGCAGGTCCTCGACGGCGGCGGCCAGCCGGGCGCTCTCCGCCTCCACCCGCCCCAGCGCGTACGCGACGTCCGGCGGCAGCGGTCCCGGCACCCGCCGGGCCAGCTCGGCGTGCCCGCGGATCGAGGCCAGCGGGGCGGCCAGCGCGTGGGCGGCGTCGGCGGTGAACCGCCGCACCGGCCCGGCGCCGT
>CADCTP010000405.1 GCA_902805565.1 uncultured Mycobacteriales bacterium | reverse complement strand
GCCCGCGCGGTCAGCCTGCGCGGCGCCGGCCCGGCCGAGGCCGCCGCGGTGCTGCGCCGGCTGGAGCTCACCGTGCGGCGCCGGCTGGACGGCCTGCTGCAGGGCAACCACCTCGGGCTGGTCCCGGGACCCGGCTCCGAGCCGGGGGAGTCCCGCGACTACCACCCCGGCGACGACGTGCGCCGGATGGACTGGGCGGTGACCGCCCGGACGACGGTGCCGCACGTCCGGCAGACCGTGGCCGACCGGGAGCTGGAGACCTGGGCGGTGGTCGACCTGTCGCCCAGCCTGGACTTCGGCACCGCGCAGTGCGAGAAGCGGGACCTGGCCATCGCCGCGGTCGCGGCGATGGCCCATCTCACCGGGCGCGGCGGCAACCGGTTCGGCGCCCTGGTCACCACCGGCGACCAGCTGCACCGGATCCCGGCGCAGTCCGGCCGGGTGCACACCACCGCGCTGCTGCGCCGGCTGGCCGCGATGCCGCGCTCGACGAAGGGCCGCCGTGGTGACCTGGCCGCCGCCCTGGAGGCGCTGCGCCGCCCGCCGCGCCGGCGCGGGTTCGCCGTCGTGATCTCCGACTTCCTCGGCGACGCCGACGAGCGCCCGGCCTGGGAGCGGTCGATGCGGGCGCTGTCGGTGCGGCACGACGTGCTGGCCGTCGAGGTGCTCGACCCGGTGGAGCTGGAGCTGCCCGCGGTCGGGCTGCTCACCCTGGTCGACCCGGAGAGCGGCCGGCTGCTGGAGGTGCAGACGGGCAAGAAGGAGCTGCGCGACCGGTACGCCGCCGCCGCCGTCCGCCAGCGCGCCGAGATCGCGGCCTCGCTGCGCCGGGCCGGCGCCTCCCACCTGCAACTGCGGACCGACCGGGACTGGCTGGTGGACATGGTGCGCTTCGTCGCCGCCCGCCGGCGCGGTGCGTCCGGAGGTGCCCTGCGGTGAGCCGGGGTCAGCAGCACGGCGCCCCCGGGCGGGGTGGCCCGCGGTCCGCCGCGCGGGCGCCGCGGGAGCGGGGCGAGCGACGGGGCGAGCGACGGGGCGAGCGACGAGGCGAACGGGAGGCAGCACGGTGACCAGTACGTTCCTGAGCCCGGAGTGGTTGTGGCTGCTGCTCGCGGTGGCCGCGCTGCTCGCCCTGTACGTGCTGGTGCAGCTGCGCCGCCGGGCGTACGCGGTGCGCTTCGCCAACCTGGAGCTGCTCGGCAGGCTGGCCCCGAAGCGGCCGGGCTGGCGGCGGCACGTGGCGTTCGCCGCGCTGCTGGTCGCGCTGGCCTCGCTGACCGTCGGGATGGCCAAGCCGACCAAGGACACCCGGGTGCCCCGGGACCGGGCGACCGTGCTGATGGCGATCGACGTGTCGCTGTCGATGCGGGCCGAGGACGTCGAGCCCAACCGGCTGGAGGCGGCGCAGGCGGCGGCGAAGGAGTTCGTCTCGCTGCTGCCGCCGCGGATCAACCTGGGGCTGGTCACGTTCTCCGGCACCGCCTCGGTGGCGGTCGCGCCGACCACCGACCGGGCCTCGGTGGTGCGCGCGATCGACAACCTGGAGCTGGCCGAGCGGACCGCGATCGGCGAGGCGGTGTTCTCCTCGCTGGACGCGATCAAGACCTTCCAGTCCCAGCTGCAGGGCACCGACGCCGCCGAGGCGGCCGAGGGCGCCGCCCCGGCCCGGATCGTGCTGATGTCGGACGGGTCCAACACCTGGGGCCGCAGCCCGGAGCAGGCGGTCGGGGCCGCCAAGCAGTCCGAGGTGCCGGTGTCCACGATCGCCTTCGGCACCGACACCGGCTACATCGAGCTGGAGGGCCAGCGGGTCGTCGTGCCGGTCGACCACGAGGCGCTGCGCGGGATCGCCGACGGCACCGGCGGCAGCTACTACGCCGCCGCGTCGGCCGAGGAGCTGTCGAACGTCTACCAGGACATCGGCAGCCAGATCGGCTACACCACCGAACGCCAGGAGATCACCACCTGGTTCGTCGGGCTGGGGCTGCTGTTCGCCTTCACCGCCGCCGGGTTCTCGCTGCTGTGGTCCAACCGCCTGCTGTGAGCGGCGCGGACGGAGCGACCGGGCGCGACGCGGGCGGCGCCGGCGGGGACGGGGTGGTCCGGCAGGTCGGGACCCGGGAGGTCTACCGCAACCGGTGGCTGTCGCTGCGCGAGGACGAGGTACGGCTGCCGGACGGCTCGCCGGGCATCTACTCCGTCGTCGACAAGCCGGACTTCGCGCTGGTCATCCCGGCCGAGCGGGACGGGTTCCACCTCGTCGAGCAGTACCGCTACCCGGTCGGCGGCCGGTTCTGGGAGTTCCCGCAGGGCACCGCCCCGGCCGGCACGGTGCTGGCGCCGGTGGACCTGGCCCGGGCCGAGCTGGCCGAGGAGACCGGGCTGCGGGCCGGCACGCTGGAGCCGCTCGGCCACCTGCACTGCGCGTACGGGATGAGCAGCCAGGGGTTCGACGTCTTCCTGGCCACCGACCTGACCCCGGGGGAGGCCGCCCGGGAGGCCACCGAGCAGGACATGCGGCAGCGCTTCGTCCCCCGGGCCGAGTTCGAGGCGATGATCCGGGGCGGCCGGATCACCGACGACAGCACGCTCGCCGCGTACGCGCTGCTGCTGATGCGCGACGCGGGCCGGCTCTGAGCGAGCCGGCCCGCGTCGTCGCGACCGGGGTCTAGAGCTCCAGCAGCTTGTCGACCAGGATCCGGTACTGCCGCAGCGCCACCCGCAGGTCCTCGGTCGCGCCGCTGCCGTCGCCGGCCTTCCACGCCGCCACCCGGCCCGGGTCGGCGATCGTGCCGGCCAGCGCCTCGAGCACCTCGCGGGCCAGGTCGCCGGCGTCCCGCACGGCCTGCTGCGGGTCGTCGACGAAGTCGCCCTGCACGTCCCGCCAGCGCCGCTTGTACGTGCTGGTCTGGTCCTCGGTCAGCATCCCGACGGACTTCGGGGACGCGTCGCCGGGGGCGGAGCCGCGGGTGACGGTGACGGCGGTGGCCTCGGCCGGGGTCTGCCCCGGGGTGCTGCCGCGGGTCACGGTGACCGCGGTCGCCGTCGCCGGGGTGGTGCCGTTGGCGGGGGCGGTGTCGGTCTTCACGGTGTCGGCCTTCGTGGTCTCGGTCTTCGCGGTGTCGCTCTGCACGGGGTCGGCCGTGCCTGCCGTGGTGCTGCTGCCCGTGGTCCCGGCGGCGCCGGCCGGGGCGGGGGAGTCCTCGGTCGACCCCGTCGGCTCGGTCGACCCCGTCGACCCCGTCGGCCCGGTCGACCCCGTCGGCTCGGTCGACTTGGTCGGCGCCGCGGCCGGGGCGGGCGGCGTCACCGTGGCGGTGCCGCCGTTCTTCGGGGCGTCGGCCTGCGGGGCGCCGTTCTTCGGGGCGTCGGCCCGCGGGGCGCCGGCCTCCGGCGTGCGGGACCCGTCGGTCCGGGACCCCGCCGAGGACCCGGCCGTGCCGGTGCCGTCGGCGCTCGCGGTGCCGGCGGCGGCGTGCTCGGCCGTGCCCGTCCCCGAGGTGCCGGTCCCCGAGGTGCCGGTCCCCGAGGTGCCGGTCCCCGAGGTGCCGGTCCCCGAGGTGCCGGTCCCCGAGGTGCCGGCGTCCGGGGTGCGGGGCTGGGAGGTGCGGGGCTCGGTGGTGCGGGGCTCGGTGGCGGGGGAGCCGGTCGCGCGGGACTCCCACGGCCGGACGTCCGGGGCCGGCGACCCCAGCGCGTCGGTCCCG
>CADCTP010000404.1 GCA_902805565.1 uncultured Mycobacteriales bacterium | reverse complement strand
CAGCTCGGCCGGGAGCCCGATCACGCGCCGGCCGTTCGCCGACTTCGTGTCGCCGGCATCGCCCCGGACCTGGCGCCGGCTCGGGCAGTAGCCGGCGCGATCCTTGCCGCAGGTCCCGCCGCACCCGTGCTCATACCGGGGCCGGTTCCGGCTCCGCCGGACGGTAAGCGTGCCGGTGTCGAGGTCGACGTCCGGCCAGCGGAGTCCGAGCGCTTCGCCTTGGCGTAGACCGAGCGCGAGGGCGACGGCCCAACGGGCACCGTTCCGCCGTTCCCCCGCGGCGGTAAGGATGTACTGGACGTCCTTGATCGAGAACGGTTCGACCTCGGTCTCACTGAGCCGCGGCGCCTTCGCCAGCGCGGCCGGGTTGACGACCAGGTCGCCACGCCGGACCGCCTCGCCGAGCGCGGTCCGCACCGTGCGGTGGACCTGGTGAGCAGTGCCGGCCGAGCTGCCCGCGGCCATCATCCGCACGTACAGCCGCTCCAGGTGCTCCGGCTGGAGCCGGTCCAGGCGGTGGGCGCCGAGTCCGGGAACCAGGTGCACGCGGACGGCGACCCGGTAGCTGGACAGGGTGTTCTCCGAGACGAACGGCGCGGCGATGTGCTCCACCCAGTGGGTGAGCCACTGCTCGACCGTCCAGGCCCGCCCGGGCCGCTGGACCCGACCGGAGTCGCGCTGCTTCTCCAGCTCCCGGACCTTGCGGGTCACCTCGGCGCGGGAGGAGGACTGCACGTGCCGGCGGTCGGGCCGGCCGTCGTCACGGGTGCCCATCGTGACGCGACCGTGCCACTTGCCGTCCTTGCACTGGTGGATCGAGGAGGCGCCGTTGGGCGCGCGGCCGGGCATCAGGCGGCCGTCGGACCCCGGGCCCGCCGGCGGCGGGCTGCGCACCTTCACCAAGTCGCGGCGGTCACCTCGGCCGACCCGAGCGACCCGACGCGTGTCCCCTGGGACGGTAGTTGGCTATGGCGCGACAATCCGCGCCCAGACCGGCGCGATCAGGTCTTGCAGAGTTCCGCCGGTCGGGGCCGGCAGCAGGTCCAGCGCGATTCGCGCCACCTCCGGCTGCCGCTCCACGTTGCCGGTGACGGTCGGGCTCCGCACGCCGGTCCGAGCGGCCACCCCGAGAAGGAACAGCACGCCCGCGACCACTGCCCACTGCCGCGAGCCGAGCGGCACCGATCCGGAGGCCGTCGGCACCGGCCGGGCCGCGACCGCCCACGGATCCGGCGCCACATGCCGGACCGTGCCCACACCGGTGAATGCCGCCGCGGCCGCGCACATCGAGCACGGCTCGTGCGTGCTCCACAACGTGTCCGAGTTCAGGTTCCGTTCGGTCGTCACGGCCGCCAGCACGTTCATCTCCGCATGGGCCAACGGCGTGCCCTGCAACACGTCCGAGCCGCCCGGCGGGTCATAGGCCCGGTTCCGGCCCTCGGCCACGATCCTGCCGTCCGCGTCGGCGAGCACCCCGCCGACCGGCAGCCCACCCGCGACCAGAGACGTATGCGCCAGTTCGAGCGCCCGCCGCGGCGCCGCGTCCAGGGCACCCCAGGCAGCAGCGAAGTCGTCCACGCCCGGCACCTTAGATCAGCCCACTCGAATCTCTTATCCTCCGCTCCGCTCCGCTGACCGGGCCGGTCCGCCGGTCGCTGCCGCAGGTGGTCCCGGGTCGCGGTCTCCGAACCGGTTCGGGCCGGCCGGCGGGCGCTGTCGCCCGCCGACCGGTCCGCGGATCAGTGCTGCTGGTATTCGGTCACGGCCTTGAGCGCGTCGACGATCCCCTTGCCGTAGAACCCGTTGTACCCGGCGTCGCCGTTGCACCTGGCGTTCGACGGGAGGGTGGACGGCGCGCCCGGGTAGGTGACGAGTCGGGGCTGCGGGCACGGCTGGTTGTTGGCCGTGATCTGCAGGATCGACTCCACCGTGGTGGGTGGCAGGTGGAGCTTCCGGGAGTTGTCCGGCGTGAAGTCGCCGTACTGGGAGACGATCAGCCCCGCCACACCCGCGGCGTTCGGGGTGGCCATGGACGTGCCCTGCACCCAGGCGTACGCGCCGCAGTCCGCGGAGGTGAGGTCACAGTCCTCCTCGATCAGCACCGGAGCGACGCCGCCCAGGTTCTCTCGCGCCCATGCCCCGAGGACGCGGCCGCCACCGCGGTAGTTCGGCGGCGGGAGCTGGAAGATGCGGTCGCCACCGGGAGCGGCGACGTCGGCCTTCCCCACTCCGTAATTGCTGTAGTAGGCCTTCTGGTTGTAGTAGCCGGTGGCCGACACCCCGATGACACCGGGCACCTCACCGGGCACCTCGACGAAGTCCCGGAGAAAGGCTCCGTCGCTGAGGTCGAAGTTGTTGTTGCCCAGCGCCGCGATCGGCGTGACGCCGTTGCTGCGGGCGAACTCGGTGGCTCGCTGGACCGCGATGTAGAGCGCCTGCGAGTCGGAGTGGTTGAGGAAGCCGCCGAGGCTCATCGAGGCGACGTCCAGCTTGTTCACTCCGGCGTAGACCAGCGCCTCGGCCAGGTCGAGGTAGCTGCCGCTGCCGGTGTCGCTGAGGACCTTGAGCGCCACCAGGGTGACGGTGGGCGCGACTCCGGAGACGCCGACGGTGTTGATCGGGGCGCCGACCGCGCTCAGGCACCAGGACCCGTGCCCGTGCCGGTCGTCCCAGGCGGCCGGAGAGGGGTCACCCCCGGGGGCGTTGGAGCCGATGAACGAGCGGCTGCGCGCGAAGTCGAGGTTGGGCGCGATGTCCGGGTGCGCGACGGGCAGCACCTCGGCGCCGGTGTCCAGGACGGCCACCGCGACGTCCCTGCGTCCCCGCTGGACCGCGTACGAGCCGGTCGCGGACGCGTTCATCCGCATCTTGTCCCACTGCTGGTTGTAGAAGTTGTCGAACCCGGGCTGGGGGTCGGGACCGGCGGGCTCCGCGGCGCCCCGTGGCGACTCCTCCGGCGGTGCCAGCGGCGGCTGGGCTGCCGTCGGGGCCTCCTCCGGGATGAGTTCGGCCTCGATGTCGGGGCTGACCGCCCGGACGCCGGTGACCGCTCCCATTCGCGCGGCGAAGTCCGGTGCACTGGACTGGACCCGGAGGGCACCGATCTCCGGGATCCGTTCGGTGATGGTGCCGCCCGCGCCGGCGACGAGCTGGTCGACGTCGCCCGGCAGAGCCGTGCCGGTGAACACGACCGCCCAGCGTCCGGTCGCGTTCTCCGCTGCGGCGGCCGGCGCGAGCACCGTGACCCCCATCGACAGCGCGAGCAGGAACGTCGCCCCCAGCGCTGTCAAGCGGCGGATCACCGGTGGTTTGGTGTGAATCATTGCCCCTCCTGAACCTGCGGTGCGGCGGCTCGGCCCGGAAGAAGGGTCAGCTGGGACGCGTACAGCGCACCAGTCGGCACAGTCGGAACGAGACGCCGTTGTCTCCCCCTGGACGCCATGCAATGTCAGGGCTGCCTGGAAATGGTAAAGCGGGAAAGAGGACGAGGAGAAGAGAAGATGATCAGATAGTGCGATCAGGTTGATGATCTGCAGCCGGAGAATGTTTCCGGAGAGACGGCGTTCGCGGCCCACGGCCGGCCGGAGCCGGTCACACCAGGTCGGCGACCGGTGCCAGGTCGGCGGCGGTCACCGTGGCGTCGGTACGGAACGGCACGGCCGCCAGCTTGGACACGCCCAGCGCCCAGACCGTACGGTCCGGTGGGGCCGGGGTGTGCAGGGCGGTGTGCTCGCCGCAGTGCGGGCAGGCGAAGTACGCCATGTTCTCCACGCCACCCAGGATCGGCACCTTCGCCTGCCGGAGCACCGCGACCGCCCGGCCGGTGTCCAGGTGGGAGACCTCGGCCGGGGTGACCACGAGCACCGCGGACACCCGGTCGGCGAGCTGCACCAGCCCCTGCTGGATCTCCCCGGTGCCCGGCGGCAGGTCCGCGACCAGCACGTCCAGCTCACCCCAGGCGGTCTGCTTGAGCAGCCGGCCCAGCATGAGCTCGGCGAACTGCCCGGCCATCGTCAGCCCCTGGGCGCCGCCGAGCAGGAACCCGACCGAGGCGACCCGGAGCCCCTCGACCTCCACCGCCTCCAGCTCCGACGGCCCGGTCAGGGTGACCGACCGGGCGGCGGCGTCCCGGCGGATCCCGAGCATCCGGGGCACGTCCGGCCCGTGCAGGTCCGCGTCGAGCAGGCCGGTACGCAGGCCGCGGTCCCGCAGCGCCCGGGCCAGCGCGATCGCCACGCTCGTCTTCCCGACGCCGCCCTTGCCGGACGCGACCGCGAGCACCGGAGGCATGAGGCGGACCCTAGCGGGCGCCGGCTGGCAGGATGCCCGGATGGACCCGGCCGATTTCTACACGGGCATCGTGGCCGACCTCTACACGCCGCTGAAGTCGGCAGCCCGCGACGCGACGCCGTACCTGCACCTCGTCGAGGAGCACGGCGAGCCCGCCCTCGAACTCGGCTGCGGCGACGGGGATCCGCTGCTCGACCTCCGCCGGCACGGCCTCGACGTGGAAGGGGTCGACTCGTCGGCCGACATGCTGGCCCGGTGCCGGCGCCGGGCCGCCGACGAGGGTCTGACCGTCGTGCTGCACCACCAGCGGATGGAGGCGCTCGACCTGCCGCGGCGGTACCGGACGATCTTCCTCGCCGGGCCGACGTTCACCCTCCTGCCGGACGACGACACGGCCCTGCTGGCGCTGCGCGGGATCCGCGCACACCTGCGCGAGGACGGGGTCGGCGTCGTCCCGCTCTTCGTCCCCGCCCCGACCCCGCGGGAGGACCTGGGCCGCTTCCGCGAGACGCGGGCGGCGGACGGGGCCGTCCTCCGGTTCGCGATCCTCGCCGAGGAGCGGGACGACCGGGCGGGCGTCCAGCGGGCGATGCTGCGCTACGAACGGCACCTTGCAGGCGGCAGCGAGGTCGTCGACCGGCCCTGGATCCTGCACTGGTACACGCGGCAGCGGTTCGCCGACCTCGCGGCCACCGCCGGGTTGCGCAGCGAGATCGTCACCGACCCCGGCACCCCCGACGAGTTCACCGTCCTGATACGCCCCACCTGACCGGACGGAAACCTCGACCGGCCCGCTACTGCCCGAGGGCGAGCATCGCCGCGGCGACCCGCCCGGCCGCCGCGTCCGGGATCGCGGTGCCGGCCTCCTCGAGGACGAGCAGCCGTGCCCCGGGGATCTCGCGGGCGAGCGCCTCTCCGTTGCCGACGGGGAAGAACAGGTTCCGGCGGCCGTGGACGACGAGGGTGGGGACCCCGATCCCGGGCAGCCGCTCACGCCAGCGGGGTGCGCAGTCGAGCTTGGCGAAGACCATGCCCACCTGGTTGGCCAGCTGGACCGGGGCCGCGGTGCCGGGCGTACGGTCCCAGACGCGTGCGGCGGTCGAGCGCGCGGCGACCGGGTCGTCGCCGAGGGCCTCGGCGCCGGCGGCCGCGAACTCCGCCACCGCCGCCCGGTCGGTCCAGTCCGGCATCGGCCGTGCGAAGAGCCGGCCCATCGCCGCCCGGTCATGGTCGGGGAGGTCCTCGTCAGGCGGGCCGGGGGCGACCGCCCGGGTGCCGACCAGGGTGAGCGCGGAGAACGCGGCCGGATGGTCGAGCGCGGCCACCTGGGCGACCATCCCGCCGACACCGATCCCCGCCAGGTGCGCGGGCCCGCCGCCGAGCGCGTCGACGAGGGCCGCCGCGTCGGCGGCGAGGTCGCGCAGCGTGTAGCCGGGAGCATCCGGGTCCACCGTCGTCGACCCGCCGCTGTCGCGCAGGTCGTAGCGCACCACCCGGCGCCCACCGGCGGCGAGGCGCTCGCAGAGCGCGTCCGGCCAGGACAGCATCGTCGTACCGCCGGCCAGCAGGACGAGCGGTGCGGCGACGTCGCCGAAGGACTCGACCCCCAGGGCGACACCATTGGCATGGACGGTCGTCACCGAATGACCGTAACCGGGGCCACCGACCGACCGGGACCAGAACTGCGACCACCGGGCGCCGGAGACGACGACGCCGGGCGGCTCGGAGGGAGCTGCCCGGCGTTCGTGCTGGTCAGCCTGGCGGTGGAGGTGGGATTTGAACCCACGGAGGCTTTCACCTCACACGCTTTCGAGGCGTGCGCCCTCGGCCACTAGGCGACTCCACCGCGGGAGAGTGTACGCGAGCCGCTGTCAGCGGCTGCGGTGGGCGGCGAAGAACGTGCGCAGCAGGGCGGTGGACTCCTCGGCGAGGACGCCGCGGACGACCTCGGGGCGGGAGTTGAGGCGGCGGTCCCGGACGACGTCCCAGAGGGAGCCGACCGCGCCGGCCTTCGGGTCGTCGGCCGCGTACACCAGGCGGGACACCCGGGACAGCACCAGCGCGCCGGCGCACATCGTGCACGGCTCCAGGGTCACCACCAGGGTGCAGCCGTCCAGCCGCCACTGCCCGAGCGTCCGGGCGGCCGCGCGGAGGGCGAGGACCTCGGCGTGCGCGGTGGGGTCGCCGTCGCGCTCGCGGGCGTTGCCGGCCTCGCCGAGCACGCCGCCGTCCGGGGACAGCACGACCGCGCCGACCGGCACGTCCCCGCCGTCGACGACCGCGGCGGCGAGGCCGAGCGCGCGCCGCATCACCGGGTCGTACGGGCTCACGTCACGTCCCGCGGAGGGTTTCCAGCTCGTCCAGGCAGCCGGCCCGCTCGCAGACCTCGCTGATCACGTCGGCGGGCAGGGTCCGCCCGGAGTTGACCAGGGTGAGCAGATCGCGGCGGGAGGTGCCGAGGTCGGCGAGCAGGCCGGCGTCGCCGAGCGGCTCCCCGACCGGCGTCGGGCTGTCCTCGCCGTCGGGGTCCACCACGGCGGTGGCGTCCACGGCGCCGGCGAGGATCCCGGCGACCGGGTACGTCGTCGCGGCGGCCGCGTCGGAGACGAACACCCGCGGCTCGTCGGCGTCCGCGTCCACCCGCAGGATGGCGACGTACTCGTCGTCCTCCTCGACGAACAGCAGCGCGGTCTCGGCCTCGGTCACGACGTCCCGGACGAGGTCGGCCACCTCGTCCACGTCGGACAGCCCGTCGAGGTCGAGCTCCTCGGCGGTCCAGCCGTCCGGCGTGCGGGCCAGGGCGGCGGCGAAGTACGACACGAACGGTCCTCTCCAGAGGTCGGATCAGCCGACAGCGTCCAGGACCCGGGCGTACGCCGGGCCCACCCCGATGCCGGCGGCGACCGCGGCGAGCATCTCGTCCGCCCACAGGTCGACGTCGTCCAGGATGAGGCCCAGCTCCCGCTCGTCCAGCCCCAGGTCGCGGAAGATGCCCAGGTCGCCCACCGGCCACACCTCCTCCGGGTCCTCCGGCTCCTCGGCGTCGCCGCCGAGCAGGTCGAGGGCCTGGCGGGCCAGCGTCCACTCCTCGGCCGCGGTCACGTCCGACAGCAGCACCCGGATCTCCCCGCCGGGGCCGAGCCGGAGCGCCACGAAGAACTCGTCGGCCACGTTCACCAGCGCGATCGGGCCGTTCTGGGCCGGTTGCTGCCGCAGCGCGGCGACACAGGCGTCCAGGTCCTCCAGCACGGCCGGCGGCAGCAGGGCGCACTCCCAGGCCGGGCCCTCCCGGTAGACCGCCATCGCGAAGCCGTCCTCCGCCACCCCGGCCTCCTCGCCGCGAAACCTCGCGGGATCGTCGCAGACCCCGCCCGCGGCCGGTAGTCCGGGATGCGGGCGGCCGGGGGGCGTGGTGGCATCGCGGGATGCGGCGGTGGGTGTTCGGGGACCAACTGGGGGCGCATCACCTCGACTCGGACGAGCAGCCGGTGCTGCTGGTCGAGGCGCGGCGGGTGCTGCGGCGGGGGCGGTTCCACCGGCAGAAGGCGCACCTGGTGCTCTCGGCGCTGCGGCACCGGGCGGCCGAGCTGGGCGACCGGGCGGTGTTCCTGCGCACGGAGACGTACGGGCAGGCGCTGGAGCAGCTCGGCGAGCCGGTCAGCGTGACGCAGCCGACGTCGTTCGCGGCGGACGGGTTCGCGCGCCGGCACCCGCTGGTGGCCGAGGTGCTGCCGGACCGGGGCTACGCCACGACCCGGGAGGAGTTCGCCGCCTGGGTGGCGGGCCGGGGGCGGCGCCGGCTGCTGCTGGAGGACTTCTACCGGGACCGGCGGCGCCGGCACGGCGTGCTGATGGACGGCGCCGACCCGGCCGGCGGGCAGTGGAACCTGGACGCGGAGAACCGGGAGCCGCCACCGCGGGGCGCGGCCACGCTGGGCGTCGAGGAGCCCTGGTGGCCGGTGGAGGACGAGATCGACGAGGAGGTGCGGCACGACCTCGACCGGTGGGCGGCCAGCGGCGAGATGACGTTCGTCGGCGAGGACGGGCCGCGCTGGGCGGCGGCGACCGGGGCGGAGGCGCGGCGCGCGCTGGACCACTTCGTCGCGCACCGGCTGCCGCACTTCGGCCCGCACGAGGACGCCATGCTGGCCGGCGACCCGACCATGGCGCACTCGCTGCTCTCGCCGGTGCTGAACCTCGGGCTGCTGCACCCGCTGGACGCGGCCCGGGCGGCCGAGCACGCGTACCGGGCCGGGCACGCGCCGCTGGCCAGCACCGAGGGGTTCGTCCGGCAGGTGCTGGGCTGGCGCGAGTACGTCTGGTCGCTGTACTGGCACCTCGGCCCGGACTACCGGCGCCGCAACGCGCTCGGGGCCCGGGAGCCGGTGCCGGAGTGGATGTGGACGCTGGACGCCGGCCGGGAGGTGGAGGCGCGCTGCCTGTCCACGGTCCTGGCCGGCCTGCGCGAGCGGGGCTGGGTGCACCACATCCCGCGGCTGATGGTGCTGGGCAACTTCGCGATGCAGCGCGGCTGGTCCCCCGCCGAGATGGTGGAGTGGTTCCGGCTGTCCTTCGTCGACGGGTACGACTGGGTGATGCTGCCGAACGTGGTCGGCATGTCCCAGTGGGCGGACGGCGGCATCATGGCCACCAAGCCGTACGCGGCGGGTGGCGCGTACATCGACCGGATGAGCGACTTCTGCAAGCCCTGCCGGTACGACCCGAAGAAGCGGACCGGCGAGGACGCCTGCCCGTACACCGCGGGCTACTGGGCCTTCCTGGACCGCAACGCCGAGCACTTCGCGGGCAACCAGCGGATGCGGCAGCCACTGGCCGGGCTGCGCCGGCTGCCGGATGTGGCCGAGGTGGTCGAGCAGGAGCGGCACCGCGGCATGCCGTGACCCGGCCGCCCGGCCGCCCCGGGCGGACCGGCCAGGCGGGCGGACCGGCGGGCCCGGCGGGTCGGGCGGACAGGGTGGGCCCGGCGGGCCGGGCGGACAGGGTGGGCCCGGCGGTCGGGTGGGCCCGGCGGTCGGGGTCGCGGCTACCAGGGCAGCCGGCCGCGGAGGGCGAACAGGCCGCCGGTCGGGCCGTCCGGGCCGACCCGGGCCAGCTCGACGACGATCCGGGCGCCCTCCTCGACCGTCTGGGAGCCGCTGTGGCCGTTGAGGTCGGTCGCGGTGTGGCCGGGGTCGACCGCGTTGACCCGGAAGCCCGGCAGCACCTTGGCGTACTGGACGGTGAGCATGTTCAGGGCGGCCTTGGAGGACGCGTAGACCAGGCTGGGGAACCGCGACTCCATCCGCTCCGGGTCGGTGACGACGCCGAGCGAGCCGAGGCCGCTGGAGACGTTGACGATCACCGGGTGCGCGGAGCGGCGCAGGTGCGGCAGGAACGCCCGGGTCACCCGGACCGGCCCGAGCACGTTCACCCCGTAGACGGGCAGGAAGTCCGCCGGCACGGTCTCCTCGGCCGCCCCGAACGCCCCCGCGATGCCGGCGTTGTTGACCAGCACGTCCAGGTCGGGCACGGACGCCGCCGCGGCGGCCACCGACCCGTCGGAGGTCACGTCGATCTCCAGCGGGCGGACGTCGCCGGCCAGCCCCGCCGCCGCCTCCCGGCCGCGGGCGGGATCGCGGGACCCGAGGTGGACGGTCCAGCCCGCGGCGGCGAGCTCTCGTACGGTCTGCAGGCCGATGCCCTTGTTGGCCCCGGTCACCAGTGCTGTGGTCATGGGCCCACCGTGCGGCACCGGCGGCGACCGGGCCAGGCCCGGCGCAGGCTGGGACCGGCGGTACCAGGCACCGGACCGGCCGGGCGGCCATAGTGGCGGCATGGATCGCGCCGTCCTGGGCCGCACGCTGGCCGCCGCCCGCGGCCGGATCACCCCCGGCGACGTGGGGCTGCCCGCCGGGGACCGCCGCCGGGTGGCCGGCCTGCGCCGGGAGGAGGTCGCGCAGCTGGCCGGGATCTCGGTCGACTACCTGGTCCGGCTGGAGCAGGGCCGCGGCCCGACCCCGTCCGACCAGGTGCTGGCCGCGCTGGCCCGGGCACTGCGGCTGACCCGGGACGAGCGCGACCACCTGTACGCGCTGGCCGGCGCCCCGCCGCCGCTGCCCGGCCACATCGACACCCTGGTGCGGCCCAGCACGCTGCGGCTGCTGGACCGGATGACCGACCTGCCGGTGCTGGTGCTCGACGCCAAGGGCGACCTGCTGGCCTGGAACGCGATGACGATCGCGCTGCTCGGCGACTTCACCGCGCTGCCGGCCGGCGAGCGGAACGTGCTGCGCTGGCACTTCCTCGGCGCCCGGCCGAACCCGGACCGGGCGGCGGCCGAGCGGAACGCGGCCGAGTCGGTGGCGGACCTGCGCGCGGTCGCCGCCCGCTACCCGGCCGACCCCGGGCTGCGCCGGCTGCTGGCCGCGCTGGACGAGAGCCCGGACTTCCGCCGGCTGTGGGCGGAGGGCCGGGTGGCGTCCCGGCGGTCGAGCCGGAAGACCATCGACCACCCGGAGGTCGGGCCGGTCACGCTGGACTGCGACGCGCTGCTGCTCCCGGACGCCGACCAGAAGATGATCGTCTACTCCGCCGCGCCCGGCACGCCCGCCGCCGACGCCCTCGCCCTCCTCCGCGTCCTGGGCGCCCGGCAGCTCACCGGCACCTGACGGTCGCACGGCTGTTTACGGCGGCCCGCCGGTGGTGGATAGTCCGTTCCATGGGTGAGGTACTGCCGATCCCGCGGCTCGGTGGCGTCCTGCGGGACGCCCGCGGCGCGGGCCGGGCGCTGCGGGTCAGCTGGCACGCCGAGGACGGCATCGTGGTGCTGTCGCTGTGGGACGGCGCCCACTGCACCGGGACCGTACGGCTGTCCGCCCAGGACGTGCCGGCGCTGATCGAGGCGCTGCAACTGGGCCTGGAGCCGGCCCCGCCGATCGGGCCCACCGGACCGGTTCCGGTGAACGGACCGACCGGGCCGACCCTCGCGACGGGACCCACCGGACCGGCCCCCGCGGCCGGTCGGACCGGGCCGGCCCGGACGGCGTCGATCGCGGCCGTGCCGGACGCCGGGCCGGCCCCGGGCCATCCCGCGCCGGTCGAGCCCGGCCCGGACGTCCTGGACGGTCCGGGCGGCACCGCCACCGGCTGAGTCCCGGGCCGGTGCGGCACGATGGCGCGGTGCGCGTCGCGGTGCTGGGACTGGGGCTGATCGGCGGATCGGTGGCGCGCCGGCTCGCGCCCGACCACGACCTCCGTGTCTGGGAAGCCGACCCGGCCACCC
>CADCTP010000403.1 GCA_902805565.1 uncultured Mycobacteriales bacterium | reverse complement strand
GGGCACCTACTTCTCGGCCGTCGGCGAGCTGCCCTGGCAGGTGTGGGTGGCCAGCGTCCCGTACGGCCTGCTGTGCACGAGCGTGCTCATGGGCAAGCACATCGACAAGATCCCGTACGACGAGCCGACCGGCACCCGCACGCTGCCGGTGGTCCTCGGCGACGCCCGCGCCCGCTCCGGCGGCGCGGGCGTCGCCGTCCCCGGTCCGGGCCCGCCCGGACCGGCTGGCCCCGGACCGGCTAGCGCAGGGCCTTGCGGAGCCGGGCCTCGTCGATGCGCCAGTGGCCGATCTCCTTGCCGTTCACCCGGACGACCGGGACCAGGTCGCCGTACTCGGCGCGCAGCGCGGGGTCCGCGTCGACGTCCAGCTCGGTGAAGGTCAGCCGCGCCTCGGCGGTGAGCCGCTCGACCAGCCGCCGGGCGTCGTCGCACAGGTGGCAGTCCTGGCGGGAGAGCAGCTCGACGGTCCGGGTGCGCACGGCGCGAGTGTAGGTCCCGCCGTACGGGTAGATCGACGCCATGACCAGCGCCGCGCAACCGAACCCGATCGACGCGCTGACCGCGGAGTCCGAGCTGAACCGGGACGCCACGGCCGCGGCCGCCGCCCAGGAGCAGCCCGAGTACGCCGGGGACATGCCGGACGACCCGGAGCAGGCCGTGCACCACCGCCCGGGCCGGGACGAGCAGGCCGGGGACGCCCGATGACCGAGATGCGCCCCGACCCCGACAGTGACCTCGCCGGCAGCATCAGCGAGTACGGCGACGACACCGGCTTCGCGGCCGAGGCGACCCGGAGCTCGCCCGAGGTCACCCAGGCCGACAGCGAGGACGACACCCCCTCCGGCGAAGTCACCGGCGAGACCGAGGCGGCCGTGGCCGAGCCCGGCCCGGGCGCCGGCGGCGATTAGACCTGCTGCTCGCGCAGCCGGGCCTTGCTCACCTTGCCGGTCGCCGAGTGCGGCAGCGCGTCCAGGAACGTGATCCGGGTGGGCAGCTTGAACCGGGCCAGTGACCGGGCCGCCCAGGCCAGCAGCTCGGCCTCGGTCGGCGCCGTGCCGGCGACCGGGACGACGTAGGCCAGCACCGCCTCGTCGCCCCGGGCCGGGTCGGCCCGGCCGAGCACGGCCGCCTCGGCCACCGACGGGTGCGTGGCCAGCACCGCCTCCACCTCGGCCGGGTAGACGTTGAACCCGCTGACCAGGATCAGCTCCATCCGCCGGTCGACCAGGTGCAGGTCGCCCTCGTCGTCGGCGTACGCCACGTCGCCGGTGGCCCACCAGCCGTCCGCGTTCGGCCTGTCCACCCCGTCCGGCCAGTAGCCGGAGAAGAGGTTGGCCCCGCGGACCACGATCTCGCCGGGCTCGCCGCCCGGGCCGACCAGGTCGACCTCGCCGGGACCGGCGTCGCCGGCGGGCTCCGGGTCGGATTCGGCCCCGCTCGCCTCGCGCAGCCGCACCTCGACCCCGGGCACCGGGCGCCCGACCGACCCGGGCTTGGGCCGGCCGCCGACCAGCGTCGAGGTCAGCACGGGCGCGGTCTCGGTGAGGCCGTACCCCTCGAAGACGGTGATGCCGGCGTCGGCGAAGGCGAGCAGCGTCGAGGGCGGCAGCGGGGCGGCCCCGGAGGTCGCCAGCCGCACCCCGGCGAACGACTCGCGCAGCAGCGGCGAGGCCGCCCAGCGCACGTACATGGCCGGGACGGCGGGGACGGTGGTCACCCCGTGCCGGACGATCAGCCCGAGCGTCTCCTCGGCGTCGAAGTGCTCGACCAGCACCCCGGTCGCCCCGGCGTACGCCAGCAGGCCGAACCCCGGGTTGAGCCCGTACGCGTGGAACATCGGGATCGCCAGCAGCAGCACGTCGTCCGCGGTGACCGGCGGCGGGTCCAGCGCGGCGACCTGCTCCAGGTTGGCCAGCATCGCCCGGTGCGACAGCATCGCGCCGCGCGGCCGGCCGCTGGTCCCGCTGGTGTACGACAGCACCGCCAGGTCCTCGGGGTCGGGCACGTGCGGCTCGATCCGGGCGTCGGTGCGCAGCAGCGTCGGCACCGGGACCGTGCCGTCCGGCCCGGACGGCGCCGCGACCAGCACGTGCTCCAGCGGCGGCAGGTCGCCCAGCTCGCGCAGCGCGCTGATCACCGCGACCGACGAGGTGGCGAGCGCGCGGGCGCCGGAGTCGGTGAGCAGGTGGGTCAGCTCGGCCCCGGTGTAGCCGGTGTTGGCCGGCACCGCGACCAGCCCGGCCCGCAGCGCGCCGCAGTAGAGCACCGGGAAGTCGGGCAGGTTGCCCAGCTGCAGCACGATCCGGTCGCCGGGCTCCAGTCCGAGCCCGCGCAGCCCGGCCGCGGCCCGGTCCACCAGCTCGTCCAGCTCGCCCCAGGTCACCGTGCTCACCCCGGCCAGCAGGGCGACGCGGTCCGGGTCCCGGAGCGCCGCGGCCGTGACGAGGTCGGCGACGGTGCGCGCCCGGTGCACTGGGTCCACAGCACGGTCCTCCATGCGGGCAGAGTCTGGCACATCTCTCCCGAGGATCACCCATGCGGTACGGTGCCCGCCTGTAACTCTCCGTGCAGCAACGCCTACTCGGCATGTACGGACAGGTCCTCGGCGGGGGAGGTGGGGCCGCATGACGTCGTACGTGGGATCGGTGCCGACGCCGGCGGGCGGGATCGGCTCGCTGCTGGCACCGTCGGTGCCGGATAGGCCGGGAGTTCACCTGCCCGGGCGGCGGGGTTCAGGGTTCCCGGCATAGGCTTTTCGGGCAGGGCCGCGTCGACTCCGGAGGAAGGCGGCAAGGACGGTGTCTCGCCTGAAGCTGCGCCACCGGGACGCCCGGGAGGTCCGCGCGGTGCTCGCCGGCACCGCCGCGGCCGCCGCGGCCGAGGTGGCCGGCCCGCAGGCCAGGCCGGCGGACCCGGCCGGCGGCGCGTTCTTCGACGTGGACAACACCGTGGTGGCGGGCGCGTCGATCTACCACTTCGCCCGCGGCCTGGCTGCCCGCGACTTCCTCACCACCCGCGACCTGGCCGACTTCGCCTGGCAGCAGGTGAAGTTCCGGGTGGTCGGCAAGGAGTCCCGGGCCGGGATGGCGTCGGCCCGGGAGGCGGCGCTGGCGTTCGTGGCCGGCAAGCGGGTGGAGGAGATCGTCCGGCTCGGCGAGGAGATCTACGACGAGCTGATGGCCGAGCGGATCTTCGTCGGCACCCAGGCCCTGGCCCAGCAGCACCTGGACGCCGGCCAGCGGGTCTGGCTGGTCACCGCCACCCCGGTCGAGCTCGCCTCGATCATCGCCCGCCGGCTCGGGCTGACCGGCGCGCTCGGCACCGTGTCGGAGGTCGTCGACGGCACCTACACCGGGCGGCTGGTCGGTGAGCCGCTGCACGGCCCGGCCAAGGCGGCGGCGGTGCTCGCACTGGCCGACCGGGAGGGGCTGGACCTCGACCGCTGCGCGGCGTACTCGGACTCGATCAACGACCTGCCGATGCTCAGCGCGGTCGGCCGGGCGGTGGCGGTGAACCCGGACTCGGCGCTGCGGATGGAGGCCCGGGTCCGGGGCTGGGAGATCCGCGACTTCCGTACCGGCCGCAAGGCGGCCCTGGTCGGCATCCCGTCGGTGCTCGGAGCGGGCGCCGTGGGCGGCGGGGTCGCCGCCGGCCTGGCCCGGCGCAGGCGCCGGGCGGGCTGAGACCCGCAGGCGCCCCGCCGCGCACACCGGGAGG
>CADCTP010000402.1 GCA_902805565.1 uncultured Mycobacteriales bacterium | reverse complement strand
CCGGGGCACCGGCCCGGCCGACGAGCAGCGCGGCCCGCCCGCCGTCGTCCACCTTGAGCAGCCGGATCGCGTCGACGGCGTCGGCCGGGGTGCCGACCGCGACCGCGTCGGCGATCCCGCCCAGCGCCGCGGCCACCGCGGCCTCGTGCCCGGCCCGGACGGTGAGCAGCGCGGCGACCGAGCCGAGCAGGCCGGGCAGCCGGCCGCCGGCGGCCAGCAGCGCCCCGGCGCCGTCCTTGCGGGTCAGCCCGATCGCCAGCGCCTCCTTGCGGGCGGACCAGGTGGCCCGGTCCCGGTCGGCCTCCCGCTCGCCCTCGCCCAGCGCCCGGACCCGCGCCTTCGCCCCGTCGTACGCGGCCAGCGCGGCCTCGCGCCGCTCGTCCAGCCCGGCCTTGCCCTCGTCCAGCGCGCCGACCTGGGCCTGCACCGCGTCGAACTCGGCCTGGGCGGCCTTCTCCCGGTCGCGGGCGTCGGCGGCCGCGGCGGCCAGCCGGTCGATCTCCTCGGCCTTGGCGCCGAGCCGGGTACGGACCGCCTCGACCTGGCCGCCGAGCCTGGCCAGCCCCTCCCGCCGGTCGGCGACCGCCCGGACCGCGGCGACCAGGGCCCGCTCGGCCGCGGCCAGCGACCGCTCCAGCTCGTGCCGTTCGGCGACCGCCTCGGCCAGCCGCTCCCGGTCGTCCTCCAGCGCCTCGGCCAGCGCCTCCTCCTGGGCCCGCGCCTCGGCCGCCTCGGCCTCCAGCACCTGCGGGTCCCGGCCGGTCCGGGCGTCGTCCTGGGCGGCGGACAGGTGCCGGACCCGCTCCAGGGCGAGCCGGTGGGTGCCCCGGAAGCGCTCCTCCAGCGCGGACAGCCGATACCAGGTGTCCTGGGTACGGGCCAGGGCCGGCGCGTCGGCGGCGATCGCCGCCTCCAGCTCGGTCTCCCGGGCCTGCGCCGCGGCCAGCTCGCGCTCCACCACCGCCCGCCGCTGCCGCACCGCGTTCTCGTCGGCGACCTCGCGGGCCAGCGCCGCCCGCAGCCCGACCAGGTCGTCGGCCAGCAGCCGCAGCCGGGCGTCGCGCAGGTCGGACTGCACGGTCTGCGCCCGGCGGGCCACCTCGGCCTGCCGGCCCAGCGGCTTGAGCTGGCGGCGCAGCTCGCCGGTGAGGTCGGTCAGCCGGGTGAGGTTGGCCTGCATCGCGTCCAGCTTCCGCAGCGCCTTCTCCTTGCGCTTGCGGTGCTTCAGGACGCCGGCCGCCTCCTCGATGAACCCGCGCCGGTCCTCCGGCTTGGCCTGCAGCACGGAGTCCAGCTGGCCCTGGCCGACGATGACGTGCATCTCCCGGCCGATGCCGGAGTCGCTGAGCAGCTCCTGGATGTCCAGCAGCCGGCAGCCGGAGCCGTTGATCTCGTACTCGCTGGCGCCGTCGCGGAACATCCGGCGGGTGATGGAGACCTCGGTGTAGTCGATCGGCAGGGCGCCGTCGCCGTTGTCGATGGTCAGGGTCACCTCGGCCCGGCCCAGCGGCGGGCGGCCGGCGGTGCCGGCGAAGATGACGTCCTCCATCTTGCCGCCCCGCAGTGCCTTGGCGCCCTGCTCGCCGAGCACCCAGGAGATGGCGTCGACGACGTTGGACTTGCCCGAGCCGTTGGGGCCGACCACGCAGGTGATGCCCGGTTCGAACCGCAGGCTGGTGGCCGAGGCGAAGGACTTGAAGCCCTTCAGCGTGAGGGACTTGAGGTGCACGACTCTCCGGAGGCGGACGGCGGTCGGGCCGGCTCGGGGAAGGGCCCGCGGGGCGGGACTCTACCCGGGGCGGACGCCGCTGCGGGTGACCGACCTGCGGGATCGCCGGAAGAGTTTGCCGCCGCGGCCCCAGCGGACCGCGGCGCAGGACGTGCCCGGCCGGCTAGGCCAGGACCGGCTCGGACAGCTCCGAGAGCTGCCGGAGCCCGTGCTCCAGGTCGCTCGTCTCGCGCTCGGCGCGCAGTCGGTTGATCTCGGCTTCCAGGTCGCGTACTCGGGACCGGAGGAATGTCACCTCGTCCACGAGGCGACGATCCGGAACAGCACCGACATAACCGAGAAGGGCCTTAGCCATCTCGTGGGCCTCCACACCAGACTCTGCGGTGGGTCTTGGGAAGGGCACGCGGAACGCGGATCGGGATCCGGTGCGTGCGACTCCTCAAGGGTCGCACGCTCCGGCACCAGGGTCAACGTTCCTGGTCGGCGGGGGTGTCGACGGGGAGTCAGCGTTCGGAGAACCCGGTGACCCCACCGCGTGAGTCCGACCACCGCTCGATCACCGTCCGTACCCGTCCGGGTGGTCCCGGGGCCCTCAGTGCGGCCAACAGGGTCTCGGCCGCCGCGCGCGGTCCCTCGGCCACCACCTCGACCCGGCCGTCCTCCAGGTTGGCCGCCCAGCCGACCAGGCCGAGCTCCAGCGCCCGGGACCGGACCCACCAGCGGAACCCGACACCCTGCACCCGGCCGTGCACCCACGCCGTCAGCCGTACGGTCTCCACGCCGCGGACCTTAGAGTCGGGGCCGTGCTCACCGCGAACCCGTGCCAGCTGGAGTGCGAGTGGTCCGGCACCGACCGGGCCGCCGCCGGCCGGCAGGTGTTCGCCTGCGCCGGCTGCGGGTCGGAGTGGACCACCGCGGAGCCGTGGACCCCGGCCCAGGCGGACGGGACGGTGCCGGCCGCGGTCACCAGCGCCCGTTCCGCGGCCGGGGCTGGCAGCGCGGGCACGTGAACGACGAGCGGTTCATGAACGGGTCCCGCCGGATCGGCGTCCCGCACCGGCGGCACGGCTCGTCGCGCCGGCCGTACACGTCCAGGGACCGGTCGAAGTAGCCGCTCTCCCCGTTGACGTTGACGTAGAGCGCGTCGAACGAGGTCCCGCCGGCCGCCAGCGCCTCGGTCATCACCGCCCGGGCCGCCTCGACCAGCGCGGCCACCGCCGGCCCGGTCAGCGTCTCGGTGGGCCGGGCGAAGTGCAGCTTCGCCCGCCAGAGCGCCTCGTCGGCGTAGATGTTGCCGATCCCGGAGATCAGCGACTGGTCCAGCAGCGCCCGCTTGACGCCGGTCCGGCGCCGGCGCAGCGCCGCGGTGAAGTCCGGCACCGAGAACGCCGGGTCCAGCGGGTCCAGCCCGATGTGCGCGATGACCGCGGGGACGCCGCCGGTCATCGGCTCGACCGACAGGCCGCCGAACGTGCGCTGGTCGACGAAGCGCAGCTCGCGGCCGCCGTCGGCGAACGCCAGCCGGGCCCGCAGGTGCGGCCCGTCCGGGTCCTGCGGCGGCAGCACCAGCAGCTGGCCGCTCATCCCGAGGTGGCCCAGCAGCGCCTCGTCGGTGCCGGCCAGCGGCAGCCAGAGGTACTTCCCGCGCCGCCGGGCCGCCTCGATCGTCCGGCCGGTCAGCCGGTCCACGACGTCCTGCGGCCCGGCCAGGTGCCGTCGGGTCGCCCGGGGGTGCAGCATCTCGGCCCGGGCCACGGTGCGGCCGACCACCCACCGCTCCAGTCCACCGCGGACGACCTCCACCTCGGGCAGCTCGGGCACGGCGACCACGGTAGGCCCCCGCCGGAGGGGGTAGTCCGACGGGCATGGAGTACGAGGAGAGCCGCGGGATGCCCGCCGAGGCCGAGATCGTGTTCGACGTGATGGCCGACGTCGCGACGATGGAGAGCTGGCTGCCGACCACGCTGGACGTGGAGACGGCCGGCCCGGACCGGGTGCACGTGGAGGGGGACGCGGGCGGCCGGCGCTACGCCGCCGACGGCCTGTTCCGCGCGCAGAAGGACCAGCTGCGGATCGAGTGGGGCAGCGAGGGCCCGGACTACGCGGGGTGGGCGCAGGTCTACCACTCCGGCAGCGGCACCAGCGAGGTGAACCTGCACCTGTCGTTCTTCGGCGACCAGGCGCAGGCGCACGCCGGCGAGGCCGCGGAGAAGACCCGGGCCGAGATGCGGGAGGCGCTGGACCGGCTGGCGGAGCAGGTGGGCCGCCGGGTCAACGACGCGAGCTAGTTGCCGGCCGCGGCCGGGGGACCCTGCGTGGTCGGGGTCACCCGGTCCTGCAGGGCGGTCCAGGCCGCCTCGGCCGCCTTCTGCTCGGCCTCCTTCTTGCTCCGCCCGGCCCCGCTGCCGAACGACTCGCCGCCGACCCGGGCCACCGCGGTGAACGACTTCGCGTGGTCCGGACCCTCCTCGGACACCACGTACTCCGGGACGCCGAGGGACAGCGAGGCGGTGAGCTCCTGCAGCGAGGTCTTCCAGTCCAGCCCGGCGCCGCGCTGGGCGGCGTCCGCCAGCACCGGGTCGAACAGCTTGTGCACGACCTCGTCGGCGACGGCCAGCCCGTGCTGCACGTACACCGCGCCGAGCAGGGCCTCCAGGGTGTCGGCCAGGATGCTGGCCTTGTCCCGGCCGCCGGTGACCTCCTCGCCCCGCCCCAGCCGGACGTACGCGCCCAGCCCGGCCGGGCCGAGCCGCCGGGCCACGTCGGCCAGCGCCCGCATGTTGACCACCGACGCCCGCAGCTTGGCCAGCTGACCCTCGGGCAGGTCGGGGTGGCCGGAGTAGAGGGCGTCGGTGATCACCAGGCCGAGCACCGCGTCGCCGAGGAACTCCAGCCGCTCGTTGGTCGGCAGGCCGCCGTTCTCGTACGCGAACGACCGGTGGGTCAGCGCGCGCGTGAGGAGCTCGGCGTCGAACTCGACGCCGAGCGCGGCCTCCAGCGAGGACGCGTCCTGGCTCGTGCGCGGGCCCCCGGTCACCCTGACTGGCCGTCTCGCCGGATCAGACCGCGACGACCTGCTTGTTGTCGTACGTCCCGCAGGCCTTGCACACCGTGTGCGGCAGCTTCGGCTGGCGGCAGGCGCGGTTCTCGCAGGTGACCAGCGTCGGGACCGAGGTCTTCCACTGCGACCGGCGGGACCGGGTGTTGCTCCGGGACATCCGGCGCTTCGGGACTGCCACTGGTCTACTCCTTCTCGGGACTGCCGCCGAACCGCTCGGTCAGAGCGGCCCAGCGCGGGTCGGTGGTGGTGTGGGTGTGGTCGTCGGGCAGTTCGTCGAGCGCGACGCCGCAGCCGGCGCACAGGCCGCGGCAGTCCTCCCGGCACAGCGGGCTGAGCGGCAGCGCCAGCACCAGGCCGTCGCGCACCACCGGCTCCAGGTCCAGCATGTCGCCGACGAGGTGGCTGACCTCGTCGTCCTCGCTGGTGGCCTCGGTGACCGAGCCGGGGTAGGCGAACAGCTCGGTCAGCTGGACGGCGACCCGGTCGCTGGTCGGGGTCAGGCAGCGGGCGCATTCACCGGCGACCTCGGCGGTCACCGTGCCGGACACCAGGACGCCCTCGACCACGGCCTCCAGCCGCAGGTCCAGCGCGACCGGCGAGCCGGGCGGGACCTGGGCGAGGCCGACGGTCAGGTCGACGGGCGCCGGCACCTCGGCGCGGACGGGCCGCATCGACCCGGGTCGGCGGCCCAGCTCGCGCACGTCGAGCACGAAGGGCTGCCGGCGGTCGAGTCGCGGCGCGGGTTTGGCAGGCATGATCGCTTCTTCGAGGCAGCTGAGGACACGGTCCGGTCCGGACCGACCGCCAAGGTTACCCGAGCCGCTCGGCGGCCGTCGACGCGCGGTCGGTGGCCAGCAGCTCCCGGCCCCGCTCGACCGTCCCCAGCAGCCGGACGAGGGTGTCCTCCAGCATGGCCAGCCGCTGGTCGGCGTACGCGTCGGCGTCGGCCCGCAGCTGCCGGGCCCGGTCCGCCGCCGCTTCCAGCACCCCGCGGGCCTCGGCCTCGGCGGCCCGGCGCACGCCGTCCGCGGAGACCATGTGCTCGGCGTTGGCCCGGGCGTCGGCCAGCATCCGGTCGGCGGCCTCCCGGGCCGAGCTCAGCATCCGCTCGGCCTCGTCCCGGGCCTCCTCGGTGACCCGGTCCCGGCGGTCGCGGGCCTGGCCGAGCAGCTCCTCCCGGGCCACCAGCACCTCCCGGGCGTCCTCCAGCGCCTCCGGCAGCGCGGCCCGCAGCTCGTCCAGCAGGTCCAGGGCCTCCTCCCGGGGCAGCACGCAGGAGGAGGACAGCGGCATCGCCCGGGCCGACTCCACCAGGGCGACCAGCTCGTCCAGCGCGTCCGGCACCCGGCGCAGCGCGTCCCCGGTGCTCACGGCCCCGTCAGCGCCGCTCGTCCAGCCGGGCGGACAGCCGCTCCAGCACCGGCGCGGGAACCAGCCGGCCGACGTCGCCGCCCCAGGTGGCGATCTCCTTGACCAGGCTGGAGGACAGGAAGCTGAACTCCGGGTTGGTCGGCATGAAGAGCGTGTCGAGCCCGGTCAGCCCGTGGTTCATCTGGGCCATCTTCAGCTCGTAGTCGAAGTCGCTGACCGCCCGGATGCCCTTGACCACCACCGGGATGTCGTTGGCCTTGCAGTAGTGCACGAGCAGGCCGTGGAAGGAGTCCACCCGCACGTTGCCGTACTCGGCGGTGACCTGGGTGAGCATGTCCATCCGCTCGTCGACGGTGAACAGGCTGGACTTGCTCTTATTGATCAGCACGGCGACGACGACCTCGTCGTAGAGCCGGCTGGCCCGCCCGATGATGTCCACATGGCCGAGCGTGACCGGGTCGAACGACCCCGGGCAGACGGCACGCCGTAGGTTCCCGGTCGTCACGAGAGCCGACCGTACCAAAGCGTGCCCTCGCCGTACCGGCGCTCCTTGAGAGGTTCGACACCCGCCGGCCACCGGGGACCGGCCCCGCGGCTGGACCGCTCGATCGCCACCACCGCCCCGGCGGCCAGCCAGCCGCCGGCCAGCAGGGCCAGGACCTGCGCGACCTCGTCGTCGGGCAGCGCGTACGGGGGGTCGGCGAAGACCAGGTCGCACGGCTCGGCGCCGGCGGCGAGGACCCGCTCGACCCGGTCCCGGCGGACGGTGACCCGGTCGGTGAGGCCGAGCGCCCGGGCGTTCGCGGTCGCGGTGGCCGCGGCCCGGGCGTCGGAGTCGACCAGCAGGGCGTGCCCGGCGCCGCGGGAGACCGCCTCCAGGCCGACCGCCCCGGAGCCGGCGTAGAGGTCGAGGACCCGGGCGCCGGCCAGGTCCAGCAGCGCGCCCAGGGTGCCGAACAGCGCCTCCCGGGCCCGGTCGGAGGTCGGCCGGGTCCGGTCCCCCGGCGGCACCGCCAGCCGGCGGCCGCCCACGCTCCCGGCCACGATCCTCGTCACAGGTACCACCGTAGTGCCGATACCGGTACTCTTCCCCGCTTGTGTCCGCCGCGGTCCTGCCCTCCCCGCGGGCGGCGGCGGCGCTGGTCCGGGCCGGCTTCCGGCGGTACGCCTCCTACCGGGCGGCCACGCTGGCGGGCGCGGTCACCAACACCTTCTTCGGCGTGGTCAAGCTGTCGATCCTGTTCGCCGCGGCGGACGCGGCGGGCGGCGCCGTCGCCGGGTACGACCGGGCCGCGCTGTCGACGTACACCTGGGTCGCGCAGGGGATGATCGCCGTCGTCGTGCTGTTCGGCGGGGCGGAGCTGGCCGAGCGGGTGCGCACCGGGGACGTGGTGATCGACCTGGGCCGGCCGGTGCACCCGGTGGCGGTCTGGCTGGCCGAGGACCTCGGCCGGGCCGGCCAGGCCTGCCTGGTCCGGTTCTTCGGCCCGCTGGCGTTCGGCGGGCTGGTCTTCGGGCTGTCGGTGCCGCGGCAACCGGCGACCGTGCCGCTGTTCGTGGTCTCCGCGGTGCTGGCGGTGGTGGTGAGCTTCTCCTGCCGGCTGCTGGTGAACCTGGTCGCGTTCTGGCTGCTGGACGTGCGCGGCGTGCTGAGCGTCTACATGGTCGCCTCGAACGTGCTCAGCGGCCTCATCGTCCCGATCGCGTTCTTCCCCGGCTGGCTGCAGGGGCTGGCCCGGGCGACGCCGTTCCCGGCCCTGGTGCAGGTCCCGGTGGACATCGCGGTGGAGCGGGTCACCGGGACCGACGCGCTGCTGGCGCTGGCCGGCCAGGCGGCCTGGGCGGTCGGGCTGCTGGCCGCGGCGGTGTGGACGCTGCACCGCGGCACCCGCCGGCTGGTGGTGCAGGGCGGATGACCGTGTACGCCGCGCTGCTGCGCGCCGCGCTGGCCGGCCAGGCCGGCTACCGGGCGTCCTTCGCCCTCGAACTGCTCGGCTCGGTCCTGGTCATCGGCCTGGACTTCGTCGAGGTGTACGCCGTGCTCACCCAGGTGCCGGAGCTGGAGGGCCTGGGCCTGGCCGAGGTGGCGCTGGTCTTCGCGCTGGCCTCGACCGGGTTCTCGCTGGCCGACCTGGTCATCGGGCAGACCGACCGGGTCACCGACCACGTCCGCCGGGGCACCTTCGACGTGCTGCTGCTGCGGCCGCTGTCCACGCTGGGCCAGCTCGCCGCCGCCGACGTGCAGCTGCGCCGGCTGGGCCGGCTGGGCACCGCGCTGGCCGTGCTGGTGATCGCCCTGTCCCAGGTCGAGGTGGACTGGACGCCGGCCCGGGTGGGGCTGCTGGTGCTGACCCCGCTGTCCGGCGCGGTGATTTTCGGCTCGCTGTTCGTGGCGGCCGGGGCGGTGTCGTTCTGGCTGCTGGACGGGCGGGAGGTCGGCAACGCGCTGACGTACGGGTCGGGCTACCTGGCCCAGTGGCCGACCGGGGTGCTCGGGCCGGTGCTCGGCCGGTTCTTCACCTTCGTGGTGCCGGCCGCGTTCACCGGCTACCTGCCGGCGCTGGCGCTGCTGGGCCGGGACGACCCGACCGGGCTGCCCGGCTGGCTGCCGTGGGCCTCGCCGCTGGCCGCGCTGGCAGCCGCGGCCGCGGCGGCGCTGCTGTGGCGTACCGGGATCCGGCACTACGTGGGAGCGGGCGGATGATCGTCGAGCTGGACGGGCTGAGCAGGCACTTCGTGGTCCGGCGGCCGACCGGTCGGTTCCGCCGGGAGAAGCGGGTGGTCCGCGCGGTCGACGGGATCAGCTTCACCGTCGCCGCCGGCGAGTGCGTCGGCTACATCGGCGCGAACGGCGCCGGGAAGTCGACGACGATCAAGATGCTCACCGGGATCCTGGTGCCGACGTCCGGCCGGGTGCGGGTCACCGGCCTGGAGCCGGTACGCCAGCGGCGCGAGCTGGCCCGCCGGATCGGGGTGGTCTTCGGGCAGCGCAGCCAGCTGTGGTGGGACCTGCCGCTGGCCGAGTCGTTCCGGCTGCTGGCGGCGATCCACCGGCTGGAGCCGGCCGTGGCCCGGGCCCGGCTGGACCGCTGCGTGGACCTGCTGGACCTGGCGGCTTTCCTGGACACCCCGGTGCGCCAGCTGTCGCTGGGCCAGCGGATGCGCGGCGAGGTGACCGCGGCGCTGCTGCACGCCCCCCGGCTGCTGCTGCTCGACGAGCCGACCGTGGGGCTGGACATCGTGAGCAAGGAGGCGCTGCGCGCGTTCCTCACCGAGGAGCGGCGGGTGGCCGGGACCACGATCCTGCTGACCACCCACGACCTGTCCGACATCGAGCGGCTGTCGGACCGCGTCGTCGTGGTGGACTCGGGCCGGGTCGTGCACACCGGCGGCCTGGCCGGGCTGGCCGCCGCGGCCGGCGTCGACCGGGTCCTGGTGGTGGACCTGGCCGAACCGGCGCCGCCGCTGGAGGGCGTCCCGGGGACCCGGTTCCTGTCGGCGGAGGCCGGCGGCCTGCGCCAGCACCTGGCCCTCACCGGGTCGGCCGCGGCCGCGGTGGCCGCCGTGTCGGCCCGGGTCGAGCTGCGCGACCTCACCATCGCCGAGCCCGACATCGAGTCGGTCGTCCGCCGCCTCTACCACCGTGCCGCGGCGACCCGCCCGGCCGGATCGTGACCCGGCCGGCGCGACGGGTGCCGACCGGCGCGGCACGACCCCCGACCGCGCCTGCCGGTCGGGGGTCGTGCCGTGGCGCGGGGCAGGTGTGCCCCTCGGTGCGGCGGAGGTCAGGCGGTGCAGTTGGGCACCGGCGGGGCGCTGCCGACGCAGTTGTTCGGGATGTTGGCGCTGATCGGGGAATTCGTGGTGGTCATGGTTCCGCCCTGGCGGAACACGCCGCCGCCGAGGACGGCCGTGTTGGTGGTCACGGTCGTGCCGGTGAGCGTGGTCGCGGTCGAGTTGACCGCGGCGATGCCGCCGCCGTTGACGGTCGCGGTGTTCCCGGTGATGAACATCGGCAGGCCGGTGGTGGTCAGCGTGCCGCGCAGGCCGTTGTAGATGCCGCCGCCGCTGAGCAGTGCGGCGTTGCCGGACACCGAGCTCCCGGTGAAGGTCGCGGCGGGCGCGGCGCCGGAGGGCGTGTCCGCGTTGGCCAGGCCACCACCGTTGCCGGTGGCGGTGTTGCCGCTGAGGCTGCTCACGGTGAAGGTCACCGCACCGCGGTTCAGGATGCCGCCGCCGTCGCCGACCGCGCTGCCGTTGGTGATGGCGACCGAGGTGGTGAGAGTGAGCTTGCCGCTCCTGCTGACCTCGGCGATCCGGAAGAGCAGCAGGGAATTGCGGGTGATGGTCGCCGGGCCGATCAGCTCGATGGGCGTGGTGATGACCGGCAGGCCGGTGCCGAGGCCGCCGTGCGGCGAGGTGAGCCGGTAGGTGCAGCCCGACGCGAGCACGAGGGTGTCCGCGGCGGCGGTGGAGTTGGCCAGGGTGACCGCGGCGACCAGGGCGTTCTCGCTGCACGCGACGGGGATGGTCGCGGCCTGGGCCGCGGGGGCCAGTACGGCCCCGGCGCCGGCCACGACGGCTGACACGGTGAGGGCCTGAACAATGCGTACGCGTCGCATGACGACTTCTTCCAGAAAGGAACTGCGGGCCCGCACGGCGCAACGCGACGGCGGGGCGAAAGAGGGGTGCCGACGCTCACCGGGTCGGGAGCTGTCTGCGTCGATATTCGCCCTGCGCGAAAGGCCTCAACCGTCGCGATCATGAAGGCAAATCGATCCACCACGTTCTCGGTGGTAGCAGGAACGCTATATCGGTGCGACAGGAAAGGTCAAGCCGCGCTTTTCCGGAACTGCGATGACGATAATGCGCATCGCGGACCGGACGGACATTCGAATGTTCCGGACCCGGGCCGCCGCCGGCGGCGGACCACCGGCCGTGGGACGGAACGGCTAGGCCTTCTCCAGGAACTCCGAGCGCTCGGTCTCCAGCAGGCGGGCCACGGCGGCGGCGAGGCCGGGACTGCCGGACAGCTCCGGGTCGGCGTCGACCAGCGCGGACGCCACGGCCCGGGCCGCGGTGATCAGCTCCCGGTCGCGGACCAGGGACAGCAGCTTGAACGAGGACCGCCCGGACTGCGCCTCGCCGAGCACCTGGCCCTCCCGGCGCTGCTCCAGGTCCACCTCGGCCAGCTCGAACCCGTCCAGCGTGGCCGCCACCGCGTCCAGCCGCTCCCGGGCCGGCGTCCCGGCCGGGGCCTCGGTGACCAGCAGGCACAGCCCGGGGGCCGACCCGCGGCCGACCCGGCCGCGCAGCTGGTGCAGCTGGGAGATGCCGAACCGGTCGGCGTCCAGCACCGCCATCACCGTCGCGTTCGGCACGTCCACGCCGACCTCGACCACGGTCGTGGCGACCAGCACGTCCAGGGTGGCGGCGGCGAACGCCCGCATCACCGTGTCCTTCTC
>CADCTP010000401.1 GCA_902805565.1 uncultured Mycobacteriales bacterium | reverse complement strand
CGCTGCGCCGGCACCCGGCGGCCGCCCGCCGCCGCCGGCTGCTGCGGGCGGTCGGGCCGTGGCTGGTGCTGGCCGCCGGGTTCGCCGTCGCCCAGCTCTGGGTCGGCGCCGCGGTCGCGCTGGCGCTGGCCGCGGCGGGCGTCGCGCTCGGCCTGGACCGGTACGCCGGCCTCGGCCACGCCCTGGACCCCCGCGCGGTCTCGGTGCGGGCCGGCTCGATCACCCGCCGCCAGGTCGTGCTGGAGCGGCGCGGCGTGATCGGCGCGACCGTGCGGCAGTCGTACTTCCAGCGCCGGGCCGGGCTGGCCACGGTGATCCTGGCCACCGGGGCCGGCAGCGGCGGCTACGCGGCGGTGGACATCGGCGCCGCCGACGCGGTGGCGCTGCTGCGCGAGGTCGATCCCCGGCGGATCGCCCCGCTCACTACGCTGGGTCCGTGACCGACCTCCTGCCCGGGCTGGACCACTGGCGCACCCTTCCCGCGGCGCAGCAGCCGGAGTGGCCGGACCCGGCCGCGCTGCGGGCCGCGTCCGCGGCCCTGTCGGCGCTCCCCCCGCTGGTGGTGCCGTCCGAGGTGGACACGCTGACCGAGCGGCTGGCCCAGGTCTCCCGGGGCGAGGCGTTCCTGCTGCAGGGCGGCGACTGCGCGGAGACGTTCGCCGGGGCGACCGAGCCGGCGCTGCGGGCGACGCTGAAGACGCTGCTGCAGATGGCGGTCGTGCTCACCTACGGCGCCAGCGTGCCGGTGGTGAAGGTCGGCCGGCTGGCCGGGCAGTACGCGAAGCCCCGCTCGGCCCCGACCGACGCCCTCGGCCTGCCGGTCTACCGCGGCGACATGATCAACGACCTGGCCCCGACCGAGGAGGCCCGGCGGCCCGACCCGGGCCGGCTGCTGCGGGCGTACCAGACCGCGGCGCACACGCTGAACCTCATCCGCGCCGTCGCCACCGGCGGCGAGTCGGACCTGGACCGGGTGCACGACTGGAACAAGGACTTCGTCCGCACCTCCCCGGCCGGCGCCCGGTACGAGGCGCTGGCCCGGGAGATCAGCCGGGCGCTGGACTTCATGCGGGCCTGCGGGGTCCGCGACGACAGCCTGCACGGCGTCGAGCTGTTCTGCTCCCACGAGGCGCTGATCCTGGAGTACGAGCGCGCGCTGACCCGGCCCGGCGTCAGCCGCCGCGGTGCGTACGACCTGGCCGGGCACTTCGTCTGGGTCGGCGACCGGACCCGCGCCCGCGGCGGCGCGCACATCGACTTCGTGTCCCGGATCGCCAACCCGATCGGCATGAAGGTGGGCCCGACCGCCAAGCCGGAGGAGGTCGCCGAGCTGGTCGAGCGGCTCGACCCGGACGCCACCCCGGGCCGGCTCACGCTGATCGCCCGGATGGGCAACCGCCGGGTGCTGGACGCGCTGCCGCCGGTGATCGAGAAGGTGACGGCCACCGGGCGGCCGGTGGTGTGGCAGTGCGACCCGATGCACGGCAACACCGTGGAGAGCGCGAGCGGCTACAAGACCCGGCACTTCGAGCGGATCGTCGACGAGGTGCGCGGGTTCTTCGAGGTGCACCGGACGCTGGGCACCCACCCGGGCGGCATCCACGTGGAGCTGACCGGCGAGGACGTCACCGAGTGCCTGGGCGGCGCCCAGGAGATCCAGGACGCCGACCTCGCCGGCCGGTACGAGACCGCCTGCGACCCCCGGCTGAACACCCAGCAGGCCCTGGAGCTGGCCTTCGAGGTCGCCGAGATGCTCCGCTCCCAGCCGGACCGCCCGACGCCCGCCGCCCGGCAGCCGGCCCGGACCTAGCCGGGCCCGCCCCGACCGGGCCGGCCGGCCACCGGCCGCGCCGGGCCGCCTGCGCGACGGTCAGCTCGTCCAGCAGGCCGCCGGACAGCGCCTGGGCGCCGTCGCACAGGGCGCGCTCCGGCTCCGGGTGCACGTCGACCATGACGCCGTCGGCGCCGGCGGCCATCGCGGCCCGGGCCAGCGGCAGCACCAGGTCCCGCCGGCCGCCCGCGTGCGAGGGGTCGACGATGACCGGCAGGTGCGACATCGCGTGCACCATCGGCACCGCGGACACGTCCAGCATGTTGCGGATCGCCGGCTCGAAGGACCGCACGCCCCGCTCGCACAGCACGATGTCCAGGTTGCCGCGCTGGGCGACGTACTCGGCCGCCATCAGCCACTCCTCGTAGGTGGCGGTCAGGCCGCGCTTGAGCAGCACCGGCCTGCCGGCCCCGCCGACCGCCTGCAGCAGCGGGAAGTTCTGCATGTTGCGGGTGCCGATCTGCAGCATGTCGGCGTGCTCGGCGACCACGTCCACGTCGGCGGCGTCGACGATCTCGGTGACCACCGGGAGGCCGGTCTCCGCGCTGACCTCGGCCAGGATCCGCAGCCCGGCCACCCCCAGCCCCTGGAACGCGTACGGGGAGGTGCGCGGCTTGTACGCCCCGCCGCGCAGCAGCGTCGCCCCGGCCCGGCGGGCCTGGTGGGCCGCCGCCAGCGTCTGCTCGGCCGACTCGACCGCGCACGGCCCGGCGATCAGCGTGAACGTGTCCGGCCCGATCGGCACCCCGCGCACGCTGACCGTCGAGCGGCTCTGGTGGTTCTCCGAGCTGACCAGCTTGTACGGGGTGGTGATCCGGACGACCTCGCCGACCCCCGGGAGCAGGCCGACGTCGACGCTCTCCAGCACCTCCTCGGTGCCGACGACACCGACGATCGTGCGGGTGATGCCGCGGCTGACGAACGCGCTGCCGCCCGCCGTCCGCACGTGCGCGACGACGTCGTCGACCTCGGCGTCGGTGCAGCTGGGCGCCATCACGATGACCATGGGGTTCCCTTCCAACGGAAAGAGCCCCGGACCGAGTGGTCCGGGGCTCGTGGTGCGGGTGGGGCTGCGACCTCAGGGCGCACGCCGCCGACCCGACCCGGGGAACCCGGACCGGCCGGCATAGGTAAAGGCGCCGCGCACGAGCCGGACCCTACCTCACAGCACCTCACAGTCCGTAGATCGTGACGGTCGTACCGCGCTCGTGCCGGGTCCCGGCGGCGGGGGACTGGACGACCACGTCGGCCACCCCCAGCGAGCGGACCCGGACCGTGAAGCCGGCCTCGCGGAGGATCCGGCGGGCCGCGCCGACCGACCGGCCGCGCACGTCCGGGACCTCGACGACGGCCGGGCCGGTGGAGACCACGATCCGGACGGTGCTGCCGCGCTTCGCGGTGCCGCCGGCCGGAGCCTGGGAGACCACCCGGCCCTCCTCCACCTCGTCGGAGGGCTGCTCGACCAGGCGCGGCCGCAGGTCGGCGTCCCGGACCGCGGTGGCGGCCTCCGCGCCGGTCCGGCCGACCACCCCGGGCACCGGGACGGGGGGAGGGCCGGTGGAGACCAGCACCCGGATGTCGCGGTCCTTGAGCACCCGGGAGCCGGCTCCCGGCTCGGACCGGACCACCCGGCCGGCGGGCACGGTCTCGCTGCTCTCCTCGCCGAAGGTGGCGGCCAGCCCGGCGTCGGCCAGCCGCGCGGTCGCCTGGGCCCGGTCCAGCCGGGCCAGGCCCGGTACGTCGACGAACCGCCCGGTGCCGAACCACCACGCGCCCGCGCCGACCGAGGCCACCAGCAGCAGCACCAGCAACCCGGCCAGCCAGGCCCCGGTCCGCCGGCGCCGGCGCTCGGCCGGCCAGGCCGACCCGTCGGCCGGACCGGCCCCGCGGCGTCCGGGCGGC
>CADCTP010000400.1 GCA_902805565.1 uncultured Mycobacteriales bacterium | reverse complement strand
CGGTGGGGTCCCGGTCCCGCAGTTCCTCCTCGAGCACGGCCGCGGGGACCCGGCCCAGCGCGGCCAGCCGGCGCAGCACCCGCCAGCGCAGCTCGGTGTCGACCCGCAGCCCGGCCGGCGCCGCGCCGGCCAGCAGCCCGTCGACCCGGTCGTCCGCCGCGATCGCGACGAACGCCCGGACGTACACCAGCTGCAGGTCGCCGCCCGGGTCCGCGGCCGCGGCGGCCGCCCACCAGGCGTCGGCCAGGGCGGCGACCAGCGCCGGCCGGTCCGGCGCCGGAACGTACCGGGTGGCGGCGGTGGTCGCCTGGGCCAGCAGCGTGCCGGTCTGCTCGGGGTCGGACTCGACGGCGGCGCCGCCCAGCACCGCGGCCACGTACGCCGCCGCCGGCAGCTCCGCGTCCCGGCAGGAGTCCCACAGCGCGGCCCAGCAGACCGCCCGGCTCAGCGGGTCGTCGATGGTGTGCACGTTGCGCAGCAGCGTCCGCGCCGAGCGCTCGTCGAAGCGGACCTTCACGAATGCCAGGTCCCCGTCGTTGAGCAGCAGCAGGTCCGGCCGCGGCCCGTCCAGCGGCACCGGCGTCGACGGCCCGGACACGTCGACCTCGGTGCGGTCGCGCAGCCGCAGCACCCCCTCGACGAGGTCCCACCGCCCGATGCCGATCCGCGCGGTCCGCGGCGTGTCCGACTCCTGCTCGACGGTGAGCCCGGCGTCCGACCAGGCCGGCCGCAGCGTGCTGACCCCGGTGGTGCGCAGCCAGCGGTCGGCCCAGTCGGCCAGCTCCCGGCCGCTGCTCGCCGACAGCGCGGTGAGCAGGTCGGCGAGGGTGGTGTTGCCCCAGGCGTGCGCGTCGAGGTAGGAGCGGACCCCGGCGAAGAACGCGTCCCGCCCCACGTACGCCATCAGCTGCCGCAGCACCGAGGCGCCCTTGGCGTAGCTGATCCCGTCGAAGTTGAGCAGCGCGCCGCGGTTGTCGCCGACGTCGGAGGCGACCGGGTGGGTGGTCGGCAGCTGGTCGGCGGTGTAGCCCCAGGCCTTGCGCCCGACGGTGAACGCCGGCCAGCTGCCCGGGTAGCCGGTGGCCTCGTCCACGGTGAGCACGCCCATCAGCTCGGCGAACGACTCGTTCAGCCAGATGTCGTCCCACCAGCGCATGGTGACCAGGTCGCCGAACCACATGTGGGCCATCTCGTGGCACACCACCTGCGCCCGCAGCCGGCGCTGGGCCAGCGTGACCGCGGACCGGAACAGGAAGTCGTCGGTGAAGGTGACCACGCCCGGGTTCTCCATCGCGCCGGCGTTGAAGCCGGGCACGAACACCTGGTCGTAGGTGTCGCCGAACGGGTACGGCCGGCCGAACAGCTCCCCCTGCCGGTCCAGCGACGCCCGGGTCACCGCGAACAGGTCCTCGGCGTCCAGGTGGCCGGCCATCGAGGCCCGGCACCACAACCCCAGCTCGATGCCGGCGTGCCGGTCCCGCACCACGTGGTACGGCCCGGCGGCCAGGCTGAACAGGTACGTCGAGATCGGCTCGGTGGCGGCGAAGGTCCACCGGTCGCCGGCGGACCGGCCGCGGGCGTTGCCGGTGACCTGCCAGCCGGCCGGCACGTCGGCGGCCAGCGTGATGCGGGCCTTGAGGTCCGGCTGGTCGAAGCAGGCGAACGTGCGCTGCGCGTCGTCCAGGAAGCTCTGCTGGTAGAGGTAGACCAGCCCGTCGGCCGGGTCGACCGCCCGGTGCAGCCCCTCCCCGGTCCGGCTGTACGCCCCGGTGGCGACGACCTCCAGCTCGTGCCGGCCGGCGGCGAGGCCGCGCAGCGGGAGCCGGTTGCCCGCCAGGGTGCCGACGTCCAGCGGCACCCCGTCCAGGGTGGCCGAGACCAGCTCCGGCACGTCGTGCTCGACGAAGGTGTCGGCCCCGTCGGCCAGCGCCGCGAACACGACCCGGGTGCGGGTGCCGAACCGGTCGGAACCGGCGGCGCCGGTGAGGTCGAGCCGCACGTCGTACGACTCGACCCGCACCAGCGCCGCCCGGTCCCGCGCCTCGTCCCGAGTGAGGTTCCTCATCCGGCCGACAGTAGAGCGTCAGCGGCCGGCGGCGATCACTTGGAGGTGTCGCGGTACCGCCGGACGGCGAGCGGCGCGAAGATCGCGACGAACACCACGCACCAGATCACCGTCATGAGCACCGGCTGCTCGGCGGCGAACGACGACCCGGCCGGTGGGCTCGGGTTGCCGAACAGCTCCCGCATCGCCGCGGTCAGCGTGCTCACCGGGTTCCACTCGGCGAACGGCTGCAGCCAGCCGGGCAGCGACTCCAGCGGCACGAAGGCGTTGGACAGGAAGGTGATCGGGAAGACCACGGTGAACGCGACCTGCTGGCCCACCTCGACCGTCGGGACCAGCTGGCCGACGAACACGCCGACCCAGGACATCGCGTACGCGAACAGCAGCGCGATCCCGAAGCCGGCCAGGAACTCGACCACGCCGTCCCGGACCCGCCAGCCGACCGCGAGGCCGGACAGCATGAGGACGATCAGGATGCCGGCGTTGTAGGCGACGTCGGCGATGGTCCGCCCGGTGAGGAAGGCCGAACGGGCCATCGGCAGCGACCGGAACCGGTCGACCAGCCCCTTCTGCATGTCGTCGGTGATGCCGATCGTCGTCGTCGCCGAGGCGAAGGCGAGCGTCTGGGCGAAGATCCCGGGCATCAGGTATTCGCGGTAGTTGCCGCCCTCCACGGCGATCGCGCCGCCGAAGACGAAGGCGAACAGCAGCACGAACATGACCGACTGCAGGATCGCGAAGACGGCCAGCTCCGGGATCCGGGGGATCCGCTTGAGGTTGCGCCAGGTCACCACGAGGGTGTCGGAGACGGTGGAGCCGCCGGTGCGGCCCGGCGGCGGTGCGGTGGCGGTCACGAGGTCCTCCCGGCGGGCGCCGGCTCGTCGGTGGTCGGGGTGGCCGCGGCGTCCTCGGCCGCGTGCCCGGTCAGGCTGAGGAAGACGTCGTCCAGCGTCGGCCGGCGCAGCCCCACGTCGTCCAGCGGGACCCCGGCCTCGGCCAGCACCCGGATCACCTCGACCAGCTGCTGGGTGCCGCCCTCGGCCGGGGCGGTCAGCCGGCGGGTGTGCTCGTCCACGGTGACCTCGCCCCGGGACTGCCGGCCGAGCACCTCGCGGGCGGCGGCCAGGTCCTCCGGCCGGCGCACGACGATCTCCACCCGCTCCCCGCCGACCTGCGACTTCAGCTGGTCCGCGGTGCCCCGGGCGATGATCTTCCCGCGGTCGACGACCGCGATGACGTCGGCCAGCGCGTCGGCCTCCTCCAGGTACTGGGTGGTCAGCAGCAGGGTCGCGCCGGTCCGGACCAGCTCGCGGATGACCTCCCACATGCCGAACCGGCTGCGCGGGTCCAGCCCGGTGGTCGGCTCGTCCAGGAACAGCAGCCGGGGCCGGCCGATCAGCGCGGAGGCCAGGTCCAGCCGCCGCCGCATGCCGCCCGAGTACGTCTTCACGACGCGGTCCTTGGCGTCGGTCAGCGCGAACTGCTCCAGCAGCTCGTCCGCCCGCTGCCGCGCCGTGGCGCTCGGCAGCTGGTAGAGCCGGCCGAACATCCACAGGTTCTCGGCGGCGGTCAGGTTCTCGTCGACCGCCGCGTACTGCCCGGACAGGCCGATCTCCTGGCGCAGCCGCTGGGCGTCCTTCACCACGTCATGTCCCAGGACGGTGGCGCGGCCGGAGTCCGGCCGCAGCAGCGTGGCCAGCACGCGCACCGTCGTGGTCTTGCCGGCCCCGTTCGGGCCGAGCAGGCCGAGCACCGTGCCTTCCTCGACGGTGAGATCCAGCCCGTCGAGCGCGCGCACGACCTGGCCCCGCGAACCGTAGACCTTCGTCAGGCCCTCGGCGGTGATGGCGGGCAACGTCCCGCCTCCCTTCCCGTGTCCCGGCGCCGGTGGATCCGACGCCGCGCAGCGAGGCTAGCGAGGGACACCGACGAAACGCGCCCGCCTTTTCGCCCGACCCGGGTAGGACTTTGGTCTTACCCGGGAGCGTCAGGCCAGGGCGAGCCGGTGCCCGGCCGAGCGCAGCGCGGACAGCAGCTCGGTGCGGTGCTCCTCGCCGCGGGTCTCCACCGACAGCGCCACCTCCACCTCACCCAGGTCCAGGTGGGAAGTGGTCCGGGAGTGCTCGACGTCCAGCACGTTCGCGCCGAGCTCGGCGACCAGGCCGAGCAGCGCCGCCAGCTCGCCGGGCCGGTCGCCGATCAGCACCCGGACCGAGAGGTAGCGGCCGGCGGCGAGCATGCCGTGCTGGATCACCCGCAGCAGCAGCACCGGGTCGACGTTGCCGCCGGAGACCACCGCGACCACCGGTGGCTGCCACCGGTCCGGCTCGGTGAGCAGCGCGGCGATCGCCGCCGCCCCGGCCGGCTCGACCACCAGCTTCGCCCGCTCCAGGCAGAACAGCAGGGCCCGGGAGATCGCCGCCTCGCTGACCGTCACGACCTCGTCGACCACGTCCCGGACCAGCGCGAACGGCAGGTCGCCCGGCCGGCCGACGGCGATCCCGTCGGCCATCGTGGCCATCCGGTCCAGCGCGACCGGCCGGCCGGCCGCCAGCGAGGCCGGGTACGCCGCCGCCCGCTCGGCCTGCACCGCCACCACCCGTACGTCCGGCCGCAGCCCCTTCACGGCCACGCCGACGCCGGCGACCAGCCCGCCGCCACCGGTGCAGACCAGCACGGTGCGCACGTCCGGGCACTGCTCCAGGATCTCCAGGCCGACCGTGCCCTGCCCGGCCACCACGTCCGGGTGGTCGAACGGGTGCACCAGCACCGCCCCCGAGGCCGCCTCGAACGCCCGCGCGTACGTCAGCGCCTCGTCCACGGTGGTGCCGGCCAGCCGGACCTCGGCGCCGTAGTTCCGGGTCGCGGCGATCTTCGGCAACGCCGCGGTGACCGGCATGAACACCGTCGCCCGCGCGCCGAGCAGCCGGGCGGCCAGGGCCACCCCCTGGGCGTGGTTGCCGGCGCTGGCGGCGACCACCCCGCCGGCCCGCTCGGCGTCGGTGAGCCGGGCGATCCGCACGTACGCGCCGCGGATCTTGAAGGAGCCGGTGCGCTGCAGGTTCTCGCACTTGACGTGCACCGCGCCGCCCGCGCCGGCGGCCAGCACCCGGCTGTGTTCCAGCGGGGTCACCCGCACGACCCCGTCCAGCAGCTTGCGGGCTTCCCGCACGTCGTCCAGCTCGACCGTCCGCACGACCCGACCGTACCGCGACCGGCCAGCTCGGTAAGTGGTCACTTACCGTCCGCCTTTTCGGAGCCACCCGCCCCGCCGGCACGGACCGAGCGAGCCGTCCGGGCGCCGGGAGCCGCAACGCGGCGCTGTCGGTCCGGCCGGCCGACGCCGTGCCACCCCCCGTCCGCCCCGGCGCACCCGCGGATCCCGACCGGCGCAGTCCTGACACCCGTTCGGCGGCTCCGCGACACGGTGCCGACGTGTCACCGTTGGCTCCGCCGAACCCACGGAGGCACCGGTGACCCGGACGGACGAGTTCGCGCCCGACACGGCCGTCCCCGGCCACGGGGCCGCCTTCACCGACCACATGATCACGATGGACTGGGACCCACGGCGCGGCTGGCACGACCGCCGGGTCGCCCCGCTGGCCGAGCGGCCGCTGCACCCGGCCACCCTGGGCCTGCACTACGCCCAGGTCATCTTCGAGGGGCTCAAGGCGCACCGCGGCGCCGACGGCGCCGTCACGGTGTTCCGGCCGGACCGCAACGCCGCCCGGTTCGCCGCCTCGGCCCGGCGGATGGCGATGCCGGAGCTGCCGGCCGAGGCGTTCCTCGCCGCGGTCGACGAGCTGGTCGGGCTGGACGCCGGCGAGCTGCCGGCCGACGCCGGGGTCAGCCTCTACCTGCGGCCGTTGATGTACGGCACCGAGTCGCACCTGATGCTGCGACCCTCGGAGGAGTACCGCTTCCTGCTCATCGCCTACCTCACCGGCGGGTTCTTCGGCGCGGACCCCCTCGCGCCGGTCACCGTGCACGTCAGCCGGGAACACACCCGGGCCGCCCCCGGCGGCACCGGGGACGTGAAGTGCGCCGCCAACTACGCCCCCACGTTCGTGGCCCAGCGGGCGGCCGCGGCGGCCGGCTGCCAGCAGGTCGTGTGGCTCGACTCGACCGAGCGCCGGTGGGTGGAGGAGATGGGGGCGATGAACGTGTTCTTCGTCCGCCGCACCGGCGCCGGCGTCGAGTTGGTGACGCCGCCGCTGACCGGCACGCTGCTGCCCGGCGTGACCCGGGAGACGCTGCTGGCGCTGGCCGCCCGGATCGGGCTGCCCGCGGTCGAGGAGCGGGTCTCGGTGGACGAGTGGCGGGACGGGCGGATCGTCGAGGCGTTCGCCAGCGGGACCGCCGCGGTGGTCACCCCGATCGGCGCCGTCAGGGACGCGGCCGGCGACTTCACCGTCGGCGACGGCAGCGCCGGTCCGGTCACCCGCCGGCTGCGCCAGCTGCTGGTGGACACCCAGCGCGGGGCGGCCCCGGATCCGGACGGCTGGCGCCGGCCGGTGCCGCCGGCGGCCACGGTCGACCGGGTGCGCCGCTACTACCGGCTGGTGGACGCGGGCGACGTGACCGGCCTGGTCGACCTGTTCGCCCCGGACGCCGTCTACCACCGGCCCGGCTACCCACCCATCGTCGGCCGGGCGGCGCTGACCGACTTCTACACCGGCACCCGGGTGATCCGGGCCGGCGCGCACACCGTCGAGCAGGTGGTCGGCACCGGTCCGCAGGTCGCCGTGCTCGGCAGCTTCGCCGGCGTGCTGCACGACGGCAGCCGGGTCCAGCTGCGCTTCTCCGACTTCTTCCAGGACGGCCCGGCCGGCCGCTTCGTCCGCCGCGACACCTTCTTCTTCACCCCCATGGTGTGACCGGCGGGGCGCCGGGTTCCGCTGCGGGCGGAACCGCGGGCCGATGGGTGCGACTCGACCGGACCCGACGTACGGTCGTCGGGTGAGCACCCCGCCCTCGATCCACACCCTCGGCGCCCTGCGCGCCTCCGGCCACGCCCACCGCGGCGTCAAGGCCGAGATCCGGGAGAACCTGCTGGCCCGGCTGGCCGCCGGCGAGCCGTCGCTGCCGGGCATCGTCGGCTTCGACGAGACCGTCGTCCCCGAGGTCGAGCGGGCGCTGCTCGCGGGCCACGACATGGTCCTGCTCGGCGAGCGCGGCCAGGGCAAGACCCGGCTGATCCGCACCCTGGTCGGCCTGCTGGACGAGTGGACGCCGGTGCTCACCGGCTCCGAGCTCAACGAGCACCCGTACGCGCCGGTCTCGGTGTGGGGGCACCGCACGGTCGCCGAGCACGGCGACGACACCCCGGTCAGCTGGCTGCACCGGGACGCCCGGTACGGCGAGAAGCTGGCCACCCCGGACACCAGCGTCGGCGACCTGATCGGCGACGTCGACCCGATCAAGGTGGCCGAGGGCCGGACCCTGGGCGACCCGGAGACCGTGCACTACGGCCTGGTGCTGCGGACCAACCGGGGCATCTTCTCCGTCAACGAGCTGCCGGACCTCGCCGAGCGGATCCAGGTCGCGCTGCTCAACGTGCTGGAGGAGCGGGACGTGCAGGTCCGCGGCTACCAGCTGCGGCTGCCGCTGGACCTGCTGCTGGTGGCCTCGGCCAACCCGGAGGACTACACCAGCCGCGGTCGGATCATCACCCCGCTGAAGGACCGGTTCGGCGCCGAGGTCCGCACCCACTACCCGCTGGAGCTCTCCGACGAGATCGAGCTGATCCGCCAGGAGGCGGCGCTGGTCTGGGACGTCGAGGGCCCGCACGCCGCGCCCGTCGTCCCCGACCACGTGCTGGAGGTCGTGGCCCGGTTCACCCGCGCGGTCCGCGACGCCCCGCAGGTCGACCAGCGCTCCGGGGTGTCGGCCCGGTTCGCGATCGCCGCGGTGGAGACGGTGGCCGCCAGCGCGGTCCGCCGGGCCGCGGTGACCGGCGAGGCGCTGGCCGTGGCCCGGGTCTGCGACCTGCCGGCCGTGGTGCCGGCCTCCCGGGGCAAGGTCGAGTTCGAGGACGCCGACTCCGGCCGGGAGACCGAGGTGCTGGAGCACCTGCTCCGCCGGGCGGTCGCGGACACCTTCCGGGCCCGGCTGGCCGGGCAGGACCTGTCCGCGCTGCAGTCGAAGTTCGACGAGGGGCTGTCGGTGGAGACCGGCGACCTGGTCCCGGCGGACGAGCTGCTCCGCCAGGTCGGCACCTTCCCCACCCTGTCCACGCTGCTGTCCCGGCTGGAGCCGGCCAGCGGGCCGGAGGGCGCCGGCGCCGTCGGGCTGGCCGCGGCCGCGGTCGAGTTCGCCCTGGAGGGCCTGCACCTGCTGCGCCGGCTGGCCAAGGACGACGTCGGCCACGGCCGCACGGTCTACGGCAACTAGACCGGCCCGGCGCCGGGAGTAGGAGACACATGGCCTTCAAGTACGGCGCCTGGCACGGCGGGCCCGACCCGCTGGAGCCGCCGTTCGACGTCCGGCAGGCGCTGGACGAGATCGGCGACGACGTGCTGGCCGGGGCATCGCCGTCCGAGGCGCTGCGCCGGCTGCTCCAGCAGGGATCCGACGGGCTGCGCGGGCTGGACGAGCTGCGCCGCAAGGTCCGCCAGCAGGCCCGGCAGGCCCGCCGCCGCGGCCGGCTGGACGGCACGCTGGAGCAGGTGCGCGAGCTGCTGGACCGGGCGCTGGCCGCGGAGAAGCGGGCGCTGTTCCCGGACCCGGACGACGCGGCCCGCTTCGCCGAGGCCCAGCTGGACAACCTGCCGAACGACCCGGCCCGCGCCGTCCGCGAGCTCTCCGAGTACCCCTGGCGCTCGGACGAGGCCCGGCAGGCGTACGCGGAGATCCAGGACCTGCTCCGCCGGGAGGTGCTGGACAGCCAGTTCCGCGGGATGCGGGACGCGCTGCGCGGCGCGACCCCGGAGGACATGGCCCGGGTCCGGGAGATGGTCGCCGCGCTGAACGACATGCTGGAGGCGGACGCCCGCGGCCAGCACACCCAGGAGCAGTTCGACCGCTTCATGGAGCGGTACGGCGAGTTCTTCCCGGAGCGCCCGGCCGACCTGGCCGAGCTGGTCGACGCGCTCGCCCGGCGGGCCGCCGCCCAGCAGCGGCTGCTGGACAGCCTGTCGGAGGAGCAGCGGCAGGAGCTGTCGGACCTGATGGCCGGCGCGATGGGCGACGCGGGCCTGGCCAACGAGATGGCCCGGCTGCAGCAGGGCCTGCGCTCGGCCCGGCCGGACCTGCGCTGGGGCGGCCGGGAGCGGATGGACGGCGACCGGCCGCTCGGCCTGGGCGACGCGACCGGCGCGCTGCAGGAGATCGCCGACCTGGACGAGCTGGACGCCATGCTCGACCAGGACTACCCGGGCGCGTCGCTGGACGACATCGACCCGGAGCTGGTCGAGCGCGCGCTGGGCCGGCAGGCGGTCGACGACGTGGAGGCGCTGCGGCGCATCGAGCGGGAGCTGCAGCGGCAGGGCTACCTCAACCGCAGCGGCGGCCAGCTCCAGCTGACCGCGCAGGCGGTGCGCCGGCTGGGCGCGACCGCGCTGCGCCGGGTCTTCTCGGTGCTGGAGTCCCGCGGCCGGGGCACCCACGACGTGCGGTCGGCCGGGGCGGCCGGCGAGCCGACCGGCTCCTCGCGCGGCTGGGAGTACGGCGACGAGCAGCCGCTGGAGGTCGTCCGTACGGTCCGCAACGCGGTGCTGCGCTCCGGCCCCGGCCGGGTGCGGCTCCAGGTCGAGGACTTCGAGGTGGTGGAGACCGAGCGGCGGACCTCGGCCACGGTGGCGCTGCTGGTCGACCTGTCGTACTCGATGGCGCTGCGCGGGACCTGGGGCGCGGCGAAGTCCACCGCGCTCGCCCTGCACTCGCTGGTCACCACCAGCTTCCCGCAGGACAAGATCGAGATCATCGGGTTCTCCAACTACGCCCGGGTCATCTCCCCCACCGAGCTGGCCGGGCTGAGCTGGGACATGGTGCAGGGGACCAACCTGCAGCACGCGCTGATGCTGGCCCGCCGGCACCTGGACCGCTACCGGGACGGCGAGCCGGTGATCCTGGTCGTCACCGACGGCGAGCCGACCGCGCACCTGTCCCGGGACGGCCGGCCGGAGTTCGCCTGGCCGCCGCTGCCGGAGACGCTCGCGGTCACCCTGGCCGAGGTCGAGCGGTGCACCCGGCGCGGCGCGACGATCAACGTCTTCATGCTGGACGAGGAGCCGTCGCTGGTCCGGTTCGTCGAGGAGCTGGCCCGCCGCAACGGCGGCCGGGTGTTCTCCCCGCGGCCGGAGAAGCTCGGCGAGTACGTCGTCAGCGACTACCTGCGCTCCCGGCGGGGCAGGCGGGGCCGCAGGTCGGCCTGACCCGGTACGGTCCGGTGTCATGCGTACGACGCTTCTGGTCCTGCATGTCGTTTTCGCGATCTTCCTGATCGGACCGATCGCCACGGCCATCAACCAGGGCGCCCGGGCCCTGCTCGGCGGCGACCCGGGCGGGCTGCGGCTGCTCGCCCGCACGACCACGATCTACGGCTGGGCCTCCCTGCTGGTGGCGGTGTTCGGCCTGGCGCTGGTCCGCGAGGAGTACGGCAACTCCTGGTCCGACACCTGGCTGGTCGTCTCGCTGGTGCTGTTCGTGGTGGCGACCGCGCTGGTCCTGGGGCTGCTCTCCCCGCTGCTGCGCGGCGCGGTGCGGACGGCGACCGCCGGCGGGCCGACCCGGTCGCTGGCCCCCCGGGCCGCCGCGGTCAGCGGGATCGCCAGCCTCTGCTACGTGGCCATCGCGGTGCTGATGGTCTGGCAGCCACGCTGAGCCGACGCCGTCCGGGGACCGGTCGGGTCGGGCAGAACCAGAACTGACCCCCAGCGCGTCATACAGGACGTGCGGGATGATGACGGCTTCGCCGAGTTCGCGACGGCCAACGGCCGGCGGCTGCGCCACGCCGCCCGACTGCTGACCGGCGACGACGGCCGCGCCGAGGACCTGGTCCAGATCGCCCTCGCCCGGACCTACCTGCGGTGGGGGCGGATCCGGTCCGAGGACCCGATGGCCTACGTGCGCAAGGTGCTCTACACGGCGCACGCGGACTGGTGGCGGCGCCGCTGGCGCAGTGAATACCCCACCGACACGATGCCGGACGCCGCCGCCCCCGGCGACCTGGCCGCCGACCAGGCGGAGCGGGACCGGCTGCGGGGCGCCCTGGCCACCCTGTCGCCCCGCGAGCGGGCGGTCGTCGTGCTGCGGTTCTACGAGGACCTGGGCGAGCGGGAGACCGCCGCCGCGCTCGGCATCGCCCCCGGCACCGTCAAGAGCACCTGCTCCCGCGCGCTCGGCAAGCTGCGCGTCGCGCCGGAGCTGGTCGAGAGCGAGGAGAGGCGATGACCGAGCACCTGCGGGCCGCGCTGTCCGACGACCAGGACACCCCGCCCGGAGTCGATGTCGGGGCCGTACGGTCCCGGGCCGGCCGGCTGCGCCGCGGGCGGTGGGCGGCCGGGAGCGTCGCCGTGCTGACCGCGGCCGCGATCGCGGTGCCGGTGACGCTGCTGCGCCCGGACCCGGCCCCGGCCGGGCCGGTC
>CADCTP010000399.1 GCA_902805565.1 uncultured Mycobacteriales bacterium | reverse complement strand
GCCGCCCGGGCCCGCTCCGGCTCGCAGTCGCCCAGCACCACCGTGGTCCGGGCCGGCAGGTCGTCGGCCGGCGCCGGCACCGGCCCGGCCGGCAGGACCTGGGTCCACGGCAGCCCGTCCGGGCGCCCGGCCAGCGGCTCCGGCCAGTCCGGCGTGCCGTCCGGGACCAGCGGCTCGCGCAGCGCCAGGTTCAGGTGCACCGGCCCGCGCCCGGCCACGGCCGCGGTGACCGCGCGGGCCGCCACCGAGCGCCAGTAGGCGTTCTGCCCGGTCCGCCGCTCCGGCGCGCCGACCTCGACGAACAGCCGCGGCGCGGTGCCGAACAGGCCGATCTGGTCGACCGTCTGGTTCGCGCCGACCCCGCGCAGCTCCGGCGGCCGGTCGGCGGTGAGCACCAGCATCGGCACGTCCCCGTACGCGGCCTCCAGCACCGCCGGGTGCAGGTTGGCCACCGCGGTCCCGGACGTCGTCACCACCGCCGCCGGCCGGCCGGACACCCGGGCCAGGCCGAGGGCGAGGAAGCCGGCCGACCGCTCGTCCACCCGGACGTGCAGCCGCAGCCGGCCGGCCGCGTCCGCCGCGTGCAGGGCGAACGCCAGCGGCGCCGACCGGGACCCCGGCGCCAGCACCGCGTCGGTCACCCCGCACCGCACCAGCTCGTCGACCAGCACCTCGGCGAGGGCGGTGGTGGGGTTCACGCGGTCACCGGCAGCAGCTCGGCGCAGCGGCGCAGCCGCTCGGTCCACCACGCGCGCCGCTCGGCCGGGGCGGCCAGCCCGGCCAGCAGGTCCTCGTCCGGCTCGACCGCGCGCACCGGCAGCGCCCCGGCCTCGGGGACCAGCGGGGTCGCCGTCACGTCGGCGGCCAGCAGCCCGGCGGTGCCCAGGCCGCACGCGTACGGCAGCTCGGGCAGCGCCGCGGCCAGCGCGACCCCGGTGGCGATCCCGACCGAGGTCTCCAGCGCGCTGGAGACGACCACGGGCAGGCCGCAGCCCTCGGCGATCCGCAGCGCGGCCCGGACGCCGCCCATCGGCGCGACCTTCAGCACCACCAGGTCCGCCGCGCCGGCCAGCGCGACCCGGGCCGGGTCGGCGGCCTTGCGCACGCTCTCGTCGGCGGCGATCGCGACCCGGCCGCCGAGCCGCCGCCGCACGGCCGCCAGCTCCGCGACGGTGGCGCAGGGCTGCTCGGCGTACTCCAGGTCGGCCCCGGCCAGCGCGGTCAGCGCGGTCACCGCCTGCTCGACGGTCCAGGCCGCGTTGGCGTCGACCCGGATCCGGCCGGCCGGCCCCAGCGCGGCGCGGACGGCGGCGACCCGGTCGAGGTCCTCGGCCAGCGGCCCGCCCACCTTGACCTTCGCCGTCGTGCAGCCGGGGAACCGGGCCAGCACCGCCGGCACCTCGGCCGCCGCCACCGCGGGCACGGTCGCGTTCACCGGGACGGTGGCCCGCACCGGCGCCGGCGGACCCGACCAGGCCGCCTCGACCGCGGCGGCCAGCCAGCGCGCGGCCTCGGCGTCGCCGTACTCGACGAACGGGGCGAACTCACCCCATCCCGCCGGCCCCCGCAGCAGCACCGCCTCGCGCTCGGTCACCCCCCGCATGGGGACCCGCATCGGGACGCGGACCACGCACGCCGACGCCGCCAGCTCCGCGAACCGGGGTACCCACACCTGCCCATCGTCCTCCGTCCCCCCCGGGGGCCGCCCCCCGGGCCGGGGTGAGCCGCGCCATACGATCGCCGCATGCCGCTGCCCGGGACCTCCGAGCTGTTCGACCCGACCCGGTGGTCGGCCGTCGACGGTTTCGAGCTGACCGACGTCACCTACCACCGGCTGGTCGACGGCCCGGTGGTGCGGATCGCGTTCGACCGGCCCGAGGTGCGCAACGCGTTCCGGCCGCACACCGTGGACGAGCTGCACCGCGTGCTGGACCACGCGCGCACGTCCCCGGACGTCGGCTGCGTGCTGCTGACCGGCAACGGGCCGTCCCCGAAGGACGGCGGCTGGGCCTTCTGCTCCGGCGGCGACCAGCGCATCCGCGGCCGGGACGGCTACCGGTACGCCTCCGGGGACACCGGCGACACCGTGGACCCGGCCCGGGCCGGCCGGCTGCACATCCTGGAGGTCCAGCGGCTGGTCCGGATGATGCCGAAGGTGGTCATCGCGGTGGTCCCGGGCTGGGCCGCCGGCGGCGGGCACAGCCTGCACGTGGTGTGCGACCTCACCCTGGCCAGCGCCGAGCACGCCCGGTTCAAGCAGACCGACGCCGACGTCGGCAGCTTCGACGGCGGGTACGGCTCGGCCTACCTGGCCCGCCAGGTGGGGCAGAAGTTCGCCCGGGAGATCTTCTTCCTGGGCCGGCCGTACGACGCCGCCGCGGCGCACCGGATGGGCATGGTCAACGAGGTCGTCCCGCACGCCGAGCTGGAGGCGGTGGCGATCGAGTGGGCGCTGGCCGTCTGCGCCAAGAGCCCGACCGCGCAGCGGATGCTGAAGTACGCGTTCAACGCCGTGGACGACGGCATGGTCGGGCAGCAGGTGTTCGCCGGGGAGGCGACCCGGCTGGCGTACATGACCGACGAGGCCGTCGAGGGCCGGGACGCCTTCCTGGAGAAGCGCGAGCCGGACTGGTCCCGCTTCCCCTACTACTACTGATGCGGCCGCTGCGCCCGGTCCCGGCCCGGTACGGCCCCGGGCTGGTCCGGGCGCTGACCGACGCCCTGGCCGGCACCGGCCCGGCCGTCCTGCCCCGGCCGGACGGGCCGGCGGGCGACCGCCCCGCCGCGCTGGCGGACCGGTTCCCGGCCGTGCCCGACGAGGTGGCGCTGGTGGTGCCGACCTCCGGGTCGACCGGCGAGCCGAAGGGCGTCGCGCTGACCGCCGCCGCGCTGGCCGCCTCCGCCGCCGCCACGGCGGAGCGGCTCGGCGGGCCGGGGGAGTGGCTGCTGGCGCTGCCGGTGAGCCACGTCGCCGGGCTGCAGGTCGTGCTGCGGTCGCTGCGCGCCGGGACCCTGCCGGTGCCGGTCGACCCGGGGTCCGCCGCCGGGTTCGTCGCCGGGACCGGCCGGCTGGGCCCCGGCCGGCGGTACACGTCGCTGGTCCCGACCCAGCTGCGCCGGCTGCTGGACGCGGGCGGGACGGCCGCGCTGCGGACGTACGACGCGGTCCTGCTCGGCGGGGCGGCGGCGCCGGCCGCGCTGGTCGAGGCGGCCCGGGCGGCCGGGATCCGGGTGGTGACCACGTACGGGATGTCCGAGACCTGCGGCGGCTGCGTGTACGACGGCGTGCCGCTGCCCGGCGTCACCGTCGGGCTGGACGCGGCCGGCCGGATCGTCCTCGGCGGCCCGACGCTCGCGCTGGGGTACCTCGGCGGGCCGCCGTTCGGCGACCGGTTCGTCACCGCCGACCTGGGCCGGCTCGACGGCGGCCGGCTCACCGTCCTGGGCCGGGCCGACGACGTGATCGTCACCGGCGGGGAGAAGGTCGACCCGGTGGCGGTCGAGGCCGCGCTCACCGAGCTGCCGGCGGTCCGCGAGGCCGGGGTGGTCGGCGTGGCCGACCCGGAGTGGGGGCAGCGGGTGGTGGCCGCGGTGGTCGGCACCCTGACCCTGGCCGAGGCCCGGGCGCACGTCGCGGCCCGGCTCGGCCCGGCCGCCGCCCCCCGCGAGCTGACCCTGCTGCCCGCGCTGCCGCTGCTGCCCTCGGGCAAGCTCGACCGGGCCGCCCTCCGCGCCGGCCGGGCCGCCCGGTGACCG
>CADCTP010000398.1 GCA_902805565.1 uncultured Mycobacteriales bacterium | reverse complement strand
CGGCAGCGCGGCGGTCCGGGGCCTCCCCGGGTCCCGCCGGGTCCGTGCCCTCACCCATCCGACGACGCAGCGGACCGAACTGTGAGGGCGGCGGCGGACCTACAGGTGCTGGCGCAGGAAGCGGGTGGTGTCGGGGAGGGCAGTCTCGGGGGCGCCGCGCAGCCGGCACTCCAGGGTCAGCCAGTCGTCGTAGCCGATCTCCCGCAGGGCCGCGAACACGGCCGGGAAGTCGAGGTGGCCGGTGCCGGGCTGCAGCCGGTTGGAGTCGTCGACGTGCACGTGGGCGATCCGCGACCCGGCGGCGGTGATCGCCTTCGCCAGGTCGTCCTCCTCGATGTTCATGTGGAAGAGGTCCGCGACCACCCGGACCGAGTCGTGACCGGAGAGCCGGCCGGCCTCCTCGCCCAGCTCGACCGCCTGGTCCAGCCGGTTGAGCATGTAGTCCTCGTACCGGTTGATCGGCTCCAGGGCCAGCCACACGCCCTCCGCGGCGGCGTGCGCGCTCAGCTCGACCAGCGCCTCCAGCAGCACCGCCCGGTCCTCCTCCGGCGGGCGCGGCGGGGTGAACGGCGGCAGCCGCAGGCTGAACATCCCCCAGCTGGCCGGGGTGAGCACGCCCTCGCCGCCGAGCTCGGCGATGACGCTGAGCTGGGAGCGCAGCTGGTCGATGGCGTCCCGGCGCAGGTCGGCGTCGAAGTGGCCGATGAAGTGGTCGGTCTCCGGGCACACCGTCCGCAGCACCACGCCGTCCCGGACCGCGGCGCGCAGCTCCGGCAGCCGGGCGGCGAAGTGGCCGTCGCCGCGGGCCCGCAGCTCGATCCCGTCGAAGCCGGCCCGTACGGCGAAGTCGAACTTCTCCTGCAGGGTGGTGCCGGGCAACAGCTGTTCCTGACAGGAGAGCTTCATCCTCCTCAGCCTACGCAGGAGAAGGGAAAGTTACGCGAGGATGACGACGTGCCCAACACGCTGGTGCTGACCCGGCCGCACCACCTCGAGCTCTCCGACCACCCGTCCCGCCCGCTGCGGCCGGGGGAGGCGCGGCTGCGGTCCCGCCTGTCCGGCATCAGCCACGGCACCGAGCTGAGCCTCTACCGCGGCACGTCCGCCTTCGCGGACAAGGTGTTCGACCGCGGGCTGCGGGCGTTCGTCGCGCCGCCGGCCGGCAGCGCGTCGGCGTACCCGGTGACGCTGGGGTACGAGATGGTCAGCGAGGTGGTCGAGGTCGGCTCGGACGTCACCGCCGTCCGGGTCGGCGACCTGGTGCACACCGGCACGCCGCACCAGGAGGAGACGGTCCTCGACGTGGCGGCGTCGCTGCGGGCGACGTACCCGCTGGTGGTGCTGCCGGAGGAGGACGGGCTGGAGCGGGCCCTGTTCGTCAGCCTGGCCGCCGTCGCGCTGCAGGCCGTGCACGACGCGGCGATCAAGCTGGGCGACACGGTCAGCGTGCACGGGCTGGGCGCGATCGGGCTGCTCGCCGTGCAGATGTGCGCGCTGGAGGGCATCCAGAACGTCATCGGCGTCGACCCGGACCCGCGCCGGCGGCAGTTCGCCGAGCGGCTCGGGGTGACCCACGCGCTCGACCCGAACGAGGCGGAGCTGCTCGGCGTCCGGATCCGGGACGTCAACGGCGGGCACGGCGTCGACGTCGCGCTGGAGGTGTCCGGCACCGACCGCGGGCTGCAGGGCGCGCTGGCCGCGGCCGGGCTGGGTGCCACGGTGGTGGCGGCCGGTTTCTACCAGGGCGGCGCGGTGAACCTGCGGCTCGGCGAGGAGTTCCACCACAACCGGCTGACGCTGATCGCCTCGGCCGGCGGCTGGGGGGTGCCCAGCCGGTTCGCGCCGCTGTGGGACCGGCGCCGGATCATGGACACCGCGACCCGGCTCCTCTACAGCGGCAAGGTGTCGGTCGAGGGGATGCTGGACCGGCGGTTCCGCTTCGAGGAGGCCCCGCAGGCGTACGGGCTGCTGGACCGGGACCCGCAGGCGGCGGTGAAGGTCGCCCTCGTCTACGGGGACGGGCGCCGGTGACCGGTCCGGTCGGCGTCGGGCTCGTCGGCTACGGGATGGCGGCGGCGGCGCTGCACGCGCCGCTGATCGGGGCCGAGCCGGCGCTCGCGCTGCGCGCGGTGGTGTCCCGCGACCCGGCGAAGGTGCACCGCGACCTGCCGGCCGTCCGGGTGGTGTCCGATGTGGACGCGCTGCTGGCGGACCCGGCGATCGGGCTGGTCGTGGTCGCGGCGCCGACCGGGGCGCACCACGCGGTCGCCGCCGCGGCGCTGCGGGCCGGCCGGCACGTGGTGGTGGACAAGCCGATGACCGCGACGCTCGCCGAGGCCGACGAGCTGGTGGCGCTGTCCGGCGGGCGGCTGGCCACCTTCCACCAGCGGCGCTGGGACTCCGACTTCCTGACCCTGGCCGGCTGCCTGCGCAGCGGGCTCGTCGGCCGGCCGGCGACGTACCTGGCCCGGTACGACCGGTTCCGGCCGGAGCCGGTGGACCGGTGGCGGGAGCGGCCCGGCCCGGGCGCCGGGCTGCTGGCCGACCTCGGCTCGCACCAGGTCGACCAGGTGCTGCACCTGTTCGGGCCGCCGGCGGCGGTGACCGCCGACGTCGGCGCGCAGCGGCCGGGCGCGACCGTGGACGACTACTACCACCTGGTCCTGTCGTACGGGCCGCTGCGGGCGATCCTGCACGCCGGGTCGCTGGTGCGGGCGCCGGGGCCGCGGCTGGAGCTGCACGGCGACGCCGGCTCGTACGTGTCGGGCGACCCGGACGGGCAGATCGAGGCGCTGCTGGCCGGACGCCGGCCGGGCGCGCCGGGGTGGGGGTCCGACGGCGACCCGGGAACGGTGACCACGGCGGACGGGGCCCGGCCGGCGGAGCGGGTGCCGGGGGCGTACGGGACCTTCTACCGGGCGATGGCCGCCGCGGTCCGCGGGACCGGCCCGGTGCCGGTGCCCGGCGAGGCCGCGCGCGAGGTGGTCCGGGTGCTGGAGCTCGCCCGCCGCAGCAGCGCGGAGGGCCGGACGGTGCCGCTGTGAGCCGGCCCGGCCGGGCCCTGGTGAGCGGGCCGGTGGTCGTGCTCGACGGGAACCGGTTCTTCGTCGGGGACGCCTGGGGGGACGCCGGCTCGGGCAGCGAGGGCCTGTACGCCGACGACGTGCGGGTGCTGCGCCGCTGGGAGCTGACCGTCACGGGAACCGGGCCGCAGGTGCTGGGGGCCGGGCCGGACGGGGCGCACTCCGGGTGCCAGGTGTTCGGCCGGCTGCCCGGGGTCGGCGGGCGGCCCGGGGTCGGCCTGCGCCGCCGGCTGCGGGTCAGCCGGGCCGGGTTGCGGGACACCCTGACGCTGACCGGCTCCGGCCGGGTCGCCGTGCGGTGGGCGTTCGACGCGGACTTCCTGGACCTGTTCGAGGTCAAGGCGCGGGAGCTCGGCAAGCCGGTGCTGTTCGCCGCCGCGGTGCCGCCGGTGTCGCTGCGGCGGGACTGGGACGGTGCGGTGCACCGGCTGTCGGCGGCGGCCGGCGGCTGGTCGGCCGGGGTCGACGTGTCCGCCTCCCCCGCCGGCGTGCCCGCCGACGACTCGCTGACCCTCACGGTCGAGCTGACGCCGGGGGTCCCGGTCACGGTCGCCGCCCACGCCGTCCTGCACACCGCCGGAGCACGGCGCCCCGCCGGGCGCGGCCGCTCCCGCGGGGCGGACCCGGCCGCGGCGTCCGGGCCGGTCCCCGACGGCCCGGCCACCGGACCGGGGCCGGCG
>CADCTP010000397.1 GCA_902805565.1 uncultured Mycobacteriales bacterium | reverse complement strand
CCCGGCCTGGTCCTCGGCTACGCCGCCCACCCGCCCGACCGCCTGCACGAGGCCGTACGCCGGCTGGCCGCCGTCGTCCCGGCCTGAGCCCCGGCCGCCCGCCGGTCCGGGTGCCGGGCGGGCCGGGGCGGGGGACCATGCGGGGGTGCCGCCGCCGCCGAAGACCTGTGCCGGCTGCGGCCGCACGATCACCTGGCGGAAGAAGTGGGAGCGGGACTGGGACGCCGTCCGCTGGTGCTCCGACCGCTGCCGGCGGACCAGGGTCTCGGCGACCGACGCCGAGCTGGAGCGGACCGTGCTGGCCCTGCTGGCCGGCCGCCGGGCCGGCGCCACGATCTGCCCGTCCGAGGCGGCCCGCGCGGTCGGCGGCGCGGGCTGGCGGGAGCTGATGGAGCCGGCCCGGGCAGCGGCCCGCCGGCTGGTCGCCGCGGGCGAGGTCGAGATCACCCAGGGCGGCCGGGTGGTCGACCCGTCGACGGCCAAGGGCCCGATCCGCGTCCGCCGGGCCGGCGCCGGGCCGGTCGGGCCGTAGTGCCCGGACCGTTGCCGACGGCGTGCCGGTCCGACCGTGGAGCAGGCGTCCCGGCGCCGCGGCCGGGGAACCGTCCCGGCGGGCCGGTCCGGGCCGGCGGGCTCAGACCGCGGCGCCGAGCTGCTCGCCGATGCCCTCCAGGCACCACTGCCAGCCCACCCGCATCTGCTCGGCCGTCTGCGCGTCCGACAGGCCCTCGACGGTGAGCTCGAGCCGGGTCCCGCCGTCGACCGGCCGGAGCAGCACCGTGCAGCGGGACCGCTCGGCCATGTCCTCGCCCGAGGTGAGCACGTCGAGCACGAGGCGCTCCACCGGCTCGAAGACCGCGAAGGTCGCCGTCTCGCTGTACGCGTCGCCGGCCGGGCGGGGGCCGAACCGCAGCCGGTAGCCGCCGCCGGCGCGGGGGTCGACCTCGCAGGTCGACACGCGCCAGTCCGGGTCGGGGCAGGCCCAGCGCCGCAGCAGGTCGGCGCGGGTCCAGGCGGCCCAGACCCGCTCGGGCGGCGCGGGGTAGGTGCGGTCGAGGTCGAACGACAGGAGCGGGGCGGTGGTCACGTGTCCTCCAGGAGGGTGCCGAGGGCGTCCAGCCGGGTCGACCAGAGCGCCTGCTGCTGTGCGGTCCACGTGGCCACGGCGACGAGCGCGTCGTCCCGCAGCCGGCACTCCCGTACGCGGCCGCGCTTGACGGTCGTCACCAGGCCCGCCTCCTCCAGCACGCGGACGTGCTTGAGCACGGCGGGCAGCGACATCGTCGTCGGCGCCGCGAGGTCGCCGGCGGACGTGGGCCCGCGGGCGAGCCGCTCGACGATGGCCAGCCGGGTGGGGTCGCCCAGGGCCGCGAACTGACGGTGAACCACGTGGTTAACTGTTCTCCTCCGACCCGCCCGTGTCAACCCGCCTGCCCGCCGGGGTCCCGTCCGCGCCCGGTCCGTCCTAATGTCCGGTCATGGGTGACACGCACGAGCTGACACTGCCCGACGGGCGCCGGATGGCCTATTCCGACCACGGCTCCGGGCCGCTGGTCCTGGAGTGCACCGGCACTCCCGGCTGCCGGCTGGCCGACCCCCGGCAGATCGAGCTGGCCGAGGAGCTCGGCTACCGGATGGTGACGCCGGACCGGCCCGGGTTCGGCCGCTCCGACCCGCTGCCCGGGCGGTCGGTGGCCGGCTGGGCGGCGGACGCCAGGGCCCTGCTGGACTCGCTGGGAGTCGACCGGTTCGCGGTGTCCGGCGGCTCCGGCGGCGGCCCGTACGCGGTGGCCTGCGGCGTGCTGCTCGCCGACCGGGTGACGGCGGTGGCGCTGGCCGCCCCGGCCGCCCCGGCCGGCGCCCCGGCGCACGGCTTCGTCCCGCGGGAGGAGGCGGCGCTGCGGGAGCGCGGCGAGACGTTCGCCCGGCTGCTGCGGGACGACCCGGACGGCTTCTTCGCCTACACCGCGCCGGACGAGTCGGCGGCCGACCGGGCCGCGCACGAGGCGGAGGACCCGGAGTCCAGGGCCCAGACGGTCGAGTTCTTCCGGGAGGCGTTCCGGCAGGGCGCCGAGGGCTACGTCACCGACCACCTCCTGGCCGGCGGCGACTGGGGCGACCTGCTGCCCCGGCTGCACCGGCCGACCCGGATCTGGCAGGGCGACGACGACAACAACGTGCCGGTCGAGGCGACCCGGTGGATGGCGGCCCGGATCCCGGGCGCCGAGCTGACCGTGCTGCCCGGCGCCGGGCACGGCCTCACCGACGACGCCTACCCGGAGATCTACCGCTGGCTGCTGGGCCGGACCACCGGCTAGAGCTTCTCGACCGGGGCGTACCGCAGCAGGAGCCACTTCGGGCCGATGTCGCCGCCGAAGTCGATCTGCGCCTGGGCCTTCTCCGCCTCGCCCCGCACCGCCACCACCCGGCCCAGGCCGAACGCGTCGTGGGTGACCTTGTCGCCGATGCCCAGCGACGGGATCGGCCGGTTGCCGGCGCCGCCCTTGAGCGTCCCGCGGGCCAGCCCCTGCGCGGCCACCCGGGCCTGCGCGGGGGCCTGCCGGCGCGGCTCGGACCGCTCCCAGTCGACGAGGTCCTCCGGCACCTCGTCCAGGAACCGGGACGCCGGGTTGTACGACGGCTGCCCCCAGGCCGAGCGGGTCACCGCGCGGGAGACGAACAGCCGCTTGCGGGCCCGGGTGATCCCCACGTACGCCAGCCGCCGCTCCTCCTCCAGCTCGTGCGGGTCGCCGAGCGTGCGCAGGTGCGGGAAGACGCCGTCCTCCATCCCGGACAGGAACACCACCGGGAACTCCAGGCCCTTCGCGGTGTGCAGGGTCATCAGCGTCACCACGCCGCCGTGCCCGTCCGCGTCCGGGATCGAGTCGGCGTCCGCGACCAGCGCGACCTGCTCCAGGAAGTCGGCCAGGGTGGCGCCGGTGTCGCCGCGGGTCTGCTCGTGCTCGCGGGCGACCGCGACCAGCTCCCGCACGTTGTCCACCCGGGACTCGTCCTGCGGGTCCTCGCTGGCCTCCAGCTCGCGCAGGTAGCCGGTCCGGTCGATCACCGCCTCCAGCACCGCGGCCGGGCCGTTGCCCTCGCCGGCCTCGACCGCGCGCAGCTCGGTGATCAGCGCGACGAAGTCGTTGATCGCGGCGACCGAGCGGGGCGCGATGCCGGGGGCCTCGGCCGCCCGCTCCAGCGCCTCGCCGAACGCGATCCGCTCCCGGGACGCCAGCGCCTCCACGCACGCCTCGGCCCGGTCGCCGATCCCGCGCCGCGGGGTGTTGAGGATCCGGCGCAGGCTCACCACGTCGGTGGAGTTGGCGACCAGCCGCAGGTAGGCCAGCATGTCGCGGACCTCCTTGCGCTCGTAGAAGCGCACCCCGCCGACCACCTTGTACGGCAGGCCGACCCGGATGAACACCTCCTCGAAGACCCGGGACTGCGCGTTGGTCCGGTAGAACACGGCCACGTCGGCCGGGCTGACGTCCTCGGTGTCGGACAGCCGGTCGATCTCGCCGGCCACCCAGGCCGCCTCGTCGTGCTCGTTGTCGGCGACGTACCCGGTGATCTTGTGGCCGGTGCCGGCGTCGGACCAGAGGTTCTTCGGCTTGCGGTTGGCGTTGCGGGAGATGACCGCGTTCGCCGCGGACAGGATCGTCTGGGTGGAGCGGTAGTTCTGCTCCAGCAGGATCGTCCGGGCGTCCGGGTAGTCCCGCTCGAACTCCAGGATGTTGCGGATGCTGGCGCCGCGGAAGGCGTAGATCGACTGGTCGGCGTCGCCGACCACGACCAGCTCGGCCGGCGGCACGTCCGCGGTGGCCGGGGCGCTCGGCCCGACCAGCTCGCGGACCAGCACGTACTGCGCGTGGTTGGTGTCCTGGTACTCGTCGACCATCACGTGCCGGAATCGCCGCCGCCAGTGCTCCGCCGCCGCCGGGAACGCCTGCAGCAGGCTCACCGTGGTCATGATCAGGTCGTCGAAGTCCAGCGCGTGCGCCTGCCGCAGCCGCAGCTGGTAGGCCGTGTACGCCTCGGCGAGCACCTTCTCCACGCCGGTCCCGGCCTTCGCCGCCCAGTCCTCCGGGTCGACCAGCTCGTTCTTCAGGTTGCTGATCTGGGCCAGCATCCCGCGGGCCGGGTAGCGCTTCGGGTCCAGGTCGAGGTCCCGGCACACCATCGTCATCAGCCGCTGCGAGTCGGCCGCGTCGTAGATGGAGAACGTCGACTTCAGCCCGAGCGTCCTGGCCTCGGCCCGGAGGATCCGCACGCACATCGAGTGGAACGTGGACACCCACATCGCCCGGGCCCGCGGCCCGACCAGCGCGGCGACGCGCTCCTTCATCTCCCCGGCGGCCTTGTTGGTGAAGGTGATCGCCAGGATCTCCCCCGGCTGCGCCCCGCGGTGCGCCAGCAGGTGCGCGATCCGATAGGTCAGCACGCGGGTCTTGCCCGAGCCGGCGCCGGCCACGATCAGCAGCGGCGAGCCGGCGTGCTCGACCGCGGCCCGCTGCGCCGGGTTGAGCTGCTCCAGCAGCGAGTCGGCGTCCACGGCGAGCCGGACCGGGCGGGGGCGTCGCGGCTCCGGGGCGTCACTGACCGGGAGCTCGATCTGGCTGCTGCTCATATCCGAACAAGCGTACGACCGCGGGGGGACAGTTGCGGCGACGGTGTCCGGCGCGCCGGACGAGCTGCTACTGTTTCCGACGTGCAGCCGACGCGTCGATTTTTCTATGGGTACCGGTCCTCGGTATCCAGCGTCGTCTGACCCCAGACAACCAGGAACCCCGGGCCCAGCCGCCCGGGGTTCTGTCGTTTTTTCACCGGGCCGGGTCTGGACCTCCAGCCACTCAGGAGCCCACAGTGACCAGCATGCTGACCTCCCCCGCCGCTTCGTCCGCCGCCGGCGAGGCGGAGCTCATCCCGTTGCTGCGCACCCAGATCGACGCCATCGACGCCGGGATCGCGCGGCTGGTCGCCGAGCGCGCGCGGCTGTCCGCCCGCATCCAGTCGGCCCGGATCGCGTCCGGCGGCGTGCGGGTGGAGCTGGGGCGGGAGCGGCTGGTGCTGGACGCGTACCGGCAGACTCTGGGCGAGGACGGCGTGCCGCTGGGCACCGCGGTGCTGCGCCTGTGCCGCGGCCCGCTGTAGCCGGCCGGGGCTTCCGCCGCTGCGGCCGGCCGGGCTTACAAGGCCGGTCCCCGCTGGGACGAGCGGGGGACCGACCCTGGGGAGCGACGTACCGGGGCATCGCCCCCAGGTAGCCACCCAAGATCAGTCCGGCTCCGGACGCCAGGAAGTTTCCCGGCACTTTCGCGCCGCGACCGCCCTCAGGGTGCCGGGTCGAGGGCGTCGGTGGTGCCGGTACGGGCGACCTCCGCCGGGTCCGGCAGCAGCCGCAGCCGGGCCGGGCCGACCCCGCGGGCCGCGGGCTCCTCCGCCTGCTCGGCCGGGGTGTCGTCGCCGACGGTCAGCGGCGGCTCGGCCAGCGGCTCCGGCGGCCGCTCGGCGGCCAGCGCGTCCTCGGCGGGCCGCAGCCGGGCGGCGCCGACGCCGCGCTCCGGGCCGTGCAGCAACGCCTCCAGCTCGCCCTGCTCCAGCGGCGGCGCGAACAGGTAGCCCTGCGCGGTGGTGCAGCCCAGCGCCCGCAGCAGCGCCCGCTGCGACTCCGTCTCCACGCCCTCGGCGACGGTCCGCAGCCCGAAGGTCTCGGCCAGCCCGAGGATGACCCGGACCAGCGCGGTCGACTCCGCGTTGGTGCCCAGCCCCTCCACGAACGACTTGTCGATCTTGAGGATGCTCGCCGGCAGCCGGTGCAGGTACGCCAGCGACGAGTACCCGGTCCCGAAGTCGTCGATGGCGACCTGGACCCCGAGGGCGCCGAGCGCGCCGAGCCGGCTGATCGTGGCCTCGGCGTCGGCGACGAGCGCGGTCTCGGTCAGCTCCAGGGTCAGGCACTGCGGCGGCAGCCCGGTGTCGGCCAGGGCGTCGGCGACCGCGCCGACCAGGTCGGTGCTGGCGAACCGGTCGGCGGTGACGTTGACGCTGATGGTCACCCCGGGCCGCAGCGACTGCCAGCCGGCGGCGACCCGGCAGGCCTCGTCGAGCACCCACCGGTCCAGCGCGCCGACCAGCCCGACCTCCTCGGCCAGCGGCACGAAGGCGTTCGGCGCCAGCAGCCCGCGGCGCGGGTGGTTCCACCGGACCAGCGCCTCGGCCCCGCGCACCTCCCGGGTGTCGAGGTCCACCACCGGCTGGAAGCGCAGGCTGAACTCGGCCCGCTCCAGCGCGTGCCGCAGGTCGGCCTCCAGCTCGGCCTTGGCCACCACCGCCCGGCGCATCGCCGGCTCGAACTGGCGCACGCACGCCTTGCCGGCCGACTTGGCGGCGTACATCGCCACGTCGGCGTCCCGCAGCACGTCCCCGGGCTCGCCGCCGAACTGCTCCACCACGCCGATCGACGCCGTCACCCGGACCGTACGGCCGGCGAACTCGACCGGCGCGGACAGCGCGTCCAGCAGCCGCCGGGCCGTCCGCAGCCCGGCCCCGGGGGTCGGCGCGTCCACCAGCACCGCGAACTCGTCCCCGCCGAGCCGGGCCACCACGTCCTCCGGGCCGACCGTGGCCACCAGCCGCTCGGCCAGCCGGACCAGCAGCCGGTCGCCGGCGTCGTGCCCGAGCGAGTCGTTGACCGCCTTGAAGCCGTCCAGGTCCAGCAGCAGCAGCGACAGCCGCTCGCCGCCGCGCGCCTGCCGCTGCGCCCGGGCCACCTCGGCGGCCAGCAGCGCCCGGTTGCCCAGCCCGGTCAGCGGGTCCGAGTACGCCATCCGGGTCTCCTCGGCGGCGAACGCGGCGTTGTCCAGCGCGGTCACCACCTGCCGGGCCAGCAGCAGGAGCAGGACGGCCAGGCTGCCGACGACGAGCCCGGTGCCGCGCAGCCCCGGCCCGGCCACCGCCGCGGCGACCAGCGCCACCGCCGCCGGCAGGTACGGCAGCAGCACCCGGGCCCGGGTGGTCCGCTCGGCCACCCCGGCCGGCGCCACCCGCGCGCCCGGCACCGGCCGGGCCGGCGGCCACAGCGCGGCCGCGGCCAGCAGCAGGAAGCCGGCGATCCAGCAGAGGTCCAGCAGGCCGCCGGTGGTGTACCGGTCCCGCAGGTCCAGGCCGACCACGCCGAGCCGGCCCAGCCCGCGCAGCGCCAGCCCGGCGCAGGCCAGCAGGACCGGGACCAGCCAGCGGCCGCCGGCCCGGGCGGCGACGAGCACGGTGACGGCCAGCGTGAGCACGGCGGCGACCGCGTACGGGAGGGTGAAGTCGCGGACCATCGCCCAGCCCTCGTCCCGGGCCGGCGCGATGATCAGGGCCCAGCCGGCGACGCCGAGCGCGGCCCCGACCAGCAGCACGTCCAGCGCCAGCCGCGGCCCCTCGCCGCGCTCCAGCCGGTGCACCGGCAGGGCCAGCACGCCGGCGATGCCGAGGGCGGCCGAGCCGATGAGCAGGCCGGCGGTGATGGCGTCGTGCGGCACCGCGGCCCCGCCGGCGAGCCGGCGCAGCGTCCAGGACAGCTGCCCGACCGCCCAGACCGCGCTGCCCGCGGCGAGCAGCGCCCAGCCGCGGCGGACCCGGCCGCTGCCGGCCCGGGCCGCGTACGCCCCGGCCGCGGCGGCGCCGAACGCGGCGACCAGCGTGGCGACGTCGCTGACCGCCCGCGAGCCGGGCAGCCGGGCGGCCAGCCAGACCGCGACGACCAGCAGCGCCACCCCGATCGAGGCGCCGGCGGCGACCAGCACCGGCCGGGACGGGACCGGTGTCCCGGTCCGGTCCCGGGTCGCTGCGGTCCTCGGGTGCACGGGTAGGTATTAGCCGACCCCGGCCCGCCGCACCAGCCTGGGCGATCCTGCACACACCTACCGGTCGGTACGATCCCGCACCGTGACGGTCGAACGCGTGCTCGTGGTGACCGCCCATCCCGACGACGTGGACTTCGGTGCGGCCGGCACGGTGGCGGCCTGGACGGCGGCCGGCGTGCGGGTGGCGTACTGCATCGCCACCTTCGGCGACGCCGGCGGCTTCGACGACACCCCGCGGGCGGAGATGCCGGTGCTGCGGGAGTCCGAGCAGCGGGCCGCGGCGGCCGCGGTCGGGGTGACCGACGTGACCTTCCTCGGCTACCCCGACGGCCGGCTGTACGTCACCCACGAGCTGCGCCGGGACATCACCCGGCAGATCCGCCGGGTCCGCCCGCAGGTGCTGCTGACCTCGACGCCGGAGCGCAACTACCAGCGGATCGCGCCGTCGCACCCGGACCACCTGGCGGTCGGCGAGGCCGCGCTGTGCGCGGTCTACCCGGACGCCCGCAACCCCTTCGCGCACCCGGAGCTGCTGGCCGAGGAGGGCCTGGCGGCCTGGACGGTGCCGGAGGTGTGGCTGATGGGCGGCCAGCGGGCGGACCGCTGGGTCGACATCACCGAGGTCTTCGACCGCAAGCTCGCCGCGCTGCGGGCGCACGTGAGCCAGACCGCGCACCTGGGGGCCGGCCTGGAGACCATGCTCCGGGAGTGGAACGGCGGAAATGCGCTGGCCGGGCGGCTGCCCGCCGGCCGGCTGGCCGAGGCCTACCAGGTGGTCCCGACCGCCTGACCGCGGCTGCCGGACCGACCGGCCGGGTGGGTTGAGGAGTTGGCACTCGCGGGTCTAGAGTGCCAACCGAGAGCAGCGTTGCCGCCCGGCTCCCGCGACGACGGGTCGGCAGCAGGCTCCGTTCGGCACAACCACACACACTCGAACCCCAGCTTCAGGAGGGGGAGTCAGCTCGTGACGACCGCCACCAAGGTTTCCATCAAGCCGCTCGAGGACCGCATCGTGGTCCAGGCGAACGAGGCGGAGACGACCACCGCGTCCGGCCTGGTCATTCCGGACACCGCCAAGGAGAAGCCCCAGGAGGGCACGGTCATCGCGGTCGGCCCGGGGCGCTGGGACGAGGACGGCGAGAAGCGCATCCCGCTCGACGTCGCCGTCGGCGACGTCGTCCTCTACAGCAAGTACGGCGGCACCGAGGTCAAGTACTCCGGCGAGGAGTACCTGATCCTGTCCGCGCGCGACGTCCTCGCCGTCGTCGAGCGCTGACGCCCGACCTCTAGACCAACCGCACCGCCCCGGGACCGCAGGACGGGTCCCGGGGCGGTCGTGGTGGAAGGATCCCCATGGCCAAGATCCTCAACTTCGCCGACGACACCCGCAAGGCCCTCGAGGCCGGCGTGGACCGTCTGGCCGACACCGTCAAGGTCACCCTCGGCCCGCGTGGCCGCAACGTGGTCCTGGACAAGAAGTTCGGCGCGCCCGTCATCACCAACGACGGCGTGACGATCGCCCGTGAGATCGAGCTGACCGACCCGTTCGAGAACCTGGGCGCCCAGCTCGCGAAGAACGTCGCCACCAAGACCAACGACGTCGCCGGTGACGGCACCACCACCGCGACCGTGCTGGCCCAGTCGCTGGTCCGCGAGGGCCTGCGCAACGTGGCCGCCGGCGCCAGCCCGGACGCGCTCAAGCGCGGCATGGACGCGGCGACCGCGGCCGTCGTGGCCCACCTGGACTCGCTGGCCACCGAGGTGGACACCGAGGAGAGCATCGCGCACGTCGCGACGGTCTCCGGCCAGGACGCCACCATCGGCAAGCTGATCGCCCAGGCGATGAGCAAGGTCGGCAAGGACGGCGTCATCACCGTCGAGGAATCCAACTCGATGGTGACCGAGCTGGTGTTCACCGAGGGCATGCAGTTCGACAAGGGCTACATCTCGCCGTACTTCGTCACCGACGCCGAGGCGATGGAGGCGGTGTTCGACGAGCCGTACGTGCTGCTGACCTCCCAGAAGATCAGCAGCGTGGCCGACCTGCTCCCGCTGCTGGAGAAGGTCGTCCAGGCGGCGAAGCCGCTGCTGATCATCGCCGAGGACGTCGAGGGTGAGGCGCTGTCCACCCTGGTCGTCAACGCGATCCGCAAGACGTTCCCGGCCGTCGCGGTGAAGGCGCCGTTCTTCGGCGACCGGCGCAAGGCGTTCCTGGACGACCTGGCCGTCGTCACCGGCGGCACCGTGGTCGCCCCCGAGGTCGGCCTCAAGCTCGACCAGGTCGGCCTGGAGGTGCTCGGCAAGGTCCGCCGGGTCACCGTCAGCAAGGAAGACACCATCCTGGTCGACGGTGGCGGCGACGCGGACGCGATCAGCGGCCGCACCGCCCAGCTCCGCAAGGAGATCGAGGACACCGACTCCGACTGGGACCGCGAGAAGCTGCAGGAGCGGCTGGCCAAGCTGGCCGGCGGCGTCGGCGTCATCCGGGTCGGCGCGGCCACCGAGGTCGAGCTGAAGGAGCGCAAGCACCGCATCGAGGACGCCATCTCGGCCACCCGCGCGGCGGTCGAGGAGGGCATCGTCGCCGGTGGCGGCTCCAGCCTGGTGCACGCGGCGGCGGCCCTGGACGGGCTGACGCTGGAGGGTGACGAGGCCACCGGGGTGGCGATCGTCCGGCGCGCGCTGGACGAGCCGCTGCGGCAGATCGCCTGGAACGCCGGCTTCGAGGGCTCGGTCGTCGTGTCCAAGGTCCGCGAGCTGGGCCCGGGCAACGGCTTCGACGCCGAGATCGGCGAGTACGCCGACCTCAGTGCCCGCGGCATCGTGGACCCGGTCAAGGTCACCAAGGCCGCCCTGGTCAACGCCACGTCGATCGCGACGATGGTGCTGACCACGGAGAGCGCCGTGGTGGACAAGCCGGCCGACGAGGACGGCGACGAGCACGGCGGCCACGGCCACTCGCACGGTGGCGGCTCGCACGGCCACCGGCACTAGTCCGTAGCGACGCGAACGGCCCGTCCCTCGGATCGAGGGACGGGCCGTCGTGGTTGGGTCGCGGCGTCAGCGGCCGGCGTGCACCGCGGCGATGGCCTCGTCCCGCTCGGACTCGGACATGCCGCCCCACACCCCGTACGGCTCACGGGTGGCCAGGGCGTGCGCCCGGCACGGGTCGACGACCGGGCAGCGGCCGCAGACGGACTTGGCGGCGGCCTCGCGGGCCGCCCGGGCCGGCCCGCGCTCGCCCTCGGGGTGGAAGAACAGGCTGCTGTCCTCGCCCCTGCAGGCGCCGCGCAGCTGCCACTCCCACAGGTCGGCGTTCGGACCGGGCAGTCTCCGGATGTCGGCCATACCAGGTCCCTCCGCCGCTGTCGTTGGGGTGGTTGCCCCAGCACGGATGACGGTACAACCGCTTCATAAGTTGTTCAAGTCCCAGGAGCTGTCGAGTTGCCGTTCGCCCGAAGCGCCGCAGATGATGAGCCCGTGCCAGGCGAATCCGGGGCTGACCTGGTCCCGGACCCCCCGGAGGCCAAGCTCACCGTTGCGGCGGTGGCCCGACGGCTCGGGGTGGCGCCGGCGACCCTGCGGACCTGGGACCGGCGCTACGGGCTCGGCCCTACCCTGCACTCGTCCGGCGCACACCGGCGTTACTCCAAGTCGGACGTCGCGCGCCTGGAGGCGATGCGGCGACTGGTGCTCGACGGGGTGCCGCCCTCGGACGCGGCCCGGCTCGCGGCCGAGCAGGTGCCGACCCCGCGGGACGGCGCCGACGGGCCGCCGCCCGGCCCGACCGGCCGGCTCGGGCTCGTGGAGCCGCAGAGCCCCCCGGGCGGCGGCCGGGTGCTGTCCCTGCCCGGCGCCTCCAACGAGGTCC
>CADCTP010000396.1 GCA_902805565.1 uncultured Mycobacteriales bacterium | reverse complement strand
GTGGGGGTGGGGGCCGGCCCCCCGTCGGCCGCCGGTGGCTGCCCGGCCCCGGCGCCCGGCTGACCGGTCGCGGGCCGCCGCACCCGGGTCGCCGGCTCCACCGCCGTCGGGACCACTGCCGTCGCGACCACCGGCGTGGGCTCGGCCGGGGACGGGTCGGCCGGCGCCGGGTCGGCGGGGCCGAGGTCGACCAGGTGCTTCGCGCAGCGGTACCGCTGGTACGCGCTGCGCCCCGGCTCCTCCAGCTTGTAGACGGTGACCCGGTGCCCGACCAGGCCGCGGGCCAGCTCGAGGGTCTGCACGCCGCGCGGGTCGTCGGTGCGGTCGGTGCGGATCTCCTCCTGCCGCTCCCCCTCGGGTCCCCAGCTGCGCAGGGTCAGCACGCCGCGGGTGGTGCTGGGTTCGACGCGGACGCCGAGCAGGACGGCGGGGAAGGTGCGGCAGGCGGCCAGCTCGGCGATGCGGCGTACGGTCTCGGACTCGGCCGAGGTCTCCAGCCACAGGTCGACGGCGAGTTGCCGGACCCGGGCCAGGTAGGTGTGGCGGTCCTCGTCCGGGCGCATGCCGCCGGCGGCCTGGACGGCCAGCGGGAGCAGGGTGCCGACCGCCTGCCTGGCCCCGGCCAGGTCCTCACCCGCCACCGGCATGACACCTCCCCCTCCGTGGTCGCCCGGTTCCATGTTCGTCCGGTTCCATGATCCCGGACGGGCCGGGGGCGGTCGCGGCGGCACGCCCGGTCCGGGGTCAGCTCTCGGAGATGGCGCCGGTGAGGTACGCCTCGGTGGCCGGCTTGTCGACGCCCAGGCCGGCCAGGACGCCGGTGCCGCCCTCGTGCTCCAGCAGGGCGAGCAGGATGTGTTCGGTGCCGACCTCGGCGTGGCCGAGGCGCAGCGCCTCGCGGAAGGTCAGCTCGAGGACCTTGCGGGCCGGCTCGTCGTACGGGACGAGGGCCGGGGCGTCCTCGATGGGCGGGGCCAGGACGGCGGCGACGGCGGCGCGGACGGCGTCCGGGGTGGCGCCGCGGGCGGCCAGGGCCCGGACGGCGTGGGTGTCGGGTTCGGCGAGCAGGCCGAGCAGCAGGTGCCCGGGACCGATCTCGGCGCTGCCGGCGGCATGGGCCTCGTTCTGGGCGGCGAGGACGGTGTTGCGGGCGCGTGGGGTGAACCGGTGGAAGCCCTGGTCGGTGGCGAGGTCGGGGCCGTCGGCGGGGCGGAACCGCTGCGGGCGGCCTGCTTGGTGACGCCCATGCTGGCGAGGTCACCGGCGTGGCCGTCCGGTCCATCCGGCCGCGGCCACCCCGAGGGCGGCCAGGTGGGCGGTGATCCGGCCGGGGCCGCAGCCGACGTCGAGGACCGGCCCGTCGACCGGCTCGGCGAACAGCCCCGGCACCGTCCGGTCGGCCGGGCTGCCCGCCGGCTGCCGGGCGTGGTCGGCGGCGACCGTGTCGTACGCGGTGCGGGTCGCGGTCGGGAAGTCCGGCTCGGGCACCGGGGCCACGGTGGCCGTCGGGCAGGATGGCGGCGTGCTCGAGGTGACGCTGGTGACGCTGCGGCAGGTCGTGCTGGACACCCCGGACGTGCGGGGGACGGCGGAGTTCTACCGGCGGCTGCTGGGGTTCGCCTACCGGCCCGGCGACGAGACCGGCGAGCACGACTGGCTGGTGCTGCGCGCCCCCGACGGCGTCCGGGCGCTGGCCTTCCAGCAGGTCCCCGACCTGCCCCGGCCGACCTGGCCGGAGGGGCCGCGGCCGCAGATGCTGCACCTGGACCTCACCGTGGCCACCACGGCGGCGCTGGACGCGGCGCACCGGCGGGTGCTGGAGCTGGGCGGCCGGCTGCTGGCGGACCGGTCGGGCGACCCGACCGAGCCGCTGCGGGTGTACGCCGACCCCGCCGGTCACCCGTTCTGCGTGTTCGTCGCGGAGACCGGCCCGCCGGTGGACACGATCGGGGCCGTGCGGGCCGCGCACGGCCGGCTGCACGCCACGCTGGACGGGCTGACCGACGAGGTGGCCCGGCGGCCGAGCCGGCTGCCCGGGTGGACGGTCGGGCACGTGCTGACCCACCTGGCCCGCAACGCCGACTCGGTGACCCGGCGGCTGGCCGCGGCGGTGGAGGGCCGGGTCGTCGACCAGTACCCGGGCGGGAGCGCGGGGCGGGCGGCGGAGATCGAGGCCGGCGCGGCGCGGCCGGCGGCGGAGCTGGTCGCGGACCTGCGGGCCGCCGACGACGCGGTGGACGAGCTGTTCGGCGCGGTGCCGGCGCCGGTGTGGGGCCGGCCGGTGCGCGCCCGGGGGCAGGAGGTCCCGGCGGTGCGGCTGGCGTACTCGCGGTGGCGGGAGGTCGAGGTGCACCACGTCGACCTGGGTCTGGCGTACGCGCCGGCGGACTGGCCGGCCGGGCTGGTCGAGCGGATGCTGCCGGAGCTGCTGGCCGGCCTGCCGGGCCGGGCGGGCGCCGCGGGGCTGGCGGCGTGGCTGCTGGACCGCTCCCCCGCCCCCGACCTGCGCGGCTGGGACGACTAGGTCGGGCCCTGCGGGTGGGTTATCGTCCGCGGTGACCTGACCGTGGCCACGGGAGATCCGGTGGACGACGAGTTCGAGCTGCTCGGCCGGCAGGACCCCGAGGACGGTCCGCGCCGGCCGTGGGCGTTGCTCACCGGCATCGCGGTGGTGGCGCTGGTGGCGCTGGCCGGCGTCGGGTGGATGGTGAGCGCGATGCTCGACGGCGGGACCCGGGTCCGGCCGGCCGCCGTCGGGCCCGCCACCACCGCCGCGCCGACGACCACCCCGGCGCCGACCCGGTCCGAGGACATGACGATCCCGACGGTGCCGTCGCCGACGCCGTCCGTGCCGGTGCCGAGCATCACCGTGCCCCCGATCCCCGTACGGTCGGCGACGGCGGTGCTGCCGCCGCCCACGCCGGTGCGGACCACCGTGCGGCCGCGGCCGGTGCCCGTGCCGATACCGGTGCCGGTGCCGACGGTCAGCCGCGCGCCGACCCCGCGGCCGGTGCCGGGGCGGCTGGTGCGGGTGCCCGACGTGGTCGGGCAGCGGGTGAAGGGCGCGGTGGCGACCCTGCAGGCGGCCGGTTTCCGGGTGACGGTCCTGGGTGGCGCGTTCGCCCCGCCGGAGGACCGCGACGCCCGGCGGGTGACCGCGCAGCGGCCCGGCGGCGGTGGGCTGGCGCTGCGCGGGTCGTTCGTCGTGCTCATCACCAACGGGCTCTGAGCACCCGGGGGTCGGCGGTCAGAGCAGGCCGCGGCGGCGGAGCAGGGCGAGGGCGGCGACGCCCGGCACGGCCGGGATCCACACCGACACCAGCCGGGACAGCACCGCGGCCGCGGTGGCCACCGGCAGCGCCAGCCCGGTGGCGGTGAGCCCGGCGACCAGCGCGGCCTCCACCGGGCCGATCCCGCCCGGGGTGGGGATCAGCGACCCGGCCGTGGCCGCGCCCAGGTAGATCGCGGCCGCGGTGACCAGCGGGACCGAGCCGCCGGCGGCGGTCACGCAGGCGGCGAAGGCCAGGACGTGGGTGAGGGTCAGCGTCGCGGAGGCCAGCAGCCCGATCCCGACCTGGCCGGGGTGCCGGCGGGCGTGCGCGGCGAGCATGGCCTGCCCGCGCCAGGTCGCCCGCAGCCCGGCCCGGACCGGTTCGCTGCGGCGGGCCACCGCCCACCCGGCCAGCCCGAGGACGCCCAGCACCAGCGCGGCCGCGGCGGCGGTCCCGGCGCCGGGCAGCGGCAGGTGCTCCGAGCCGGCACCGAGGGCGGCGACCACGGCGA
>CADCTP010000395.1 GCA_902805565.1 uncultured Mycobacteriales bacterium | reverse complement strand
CGGCCTGCTCGCGGAGCCGCAACGCGGCCAGCTGCCGCCGCTGCTGCTCCAGCGAGCGGACGGCCCGGCCGGGCCAGGAGTCCAGGCCGGTGCCGGCCGGCGCGGCGGTGTACCCGATGGCGGCGGGCGCGGCGGCGACGATCGCGGGCCGGGCCGAACTGGCCGGCCCGAGGGCCAGCACGGCGGCCCCGGCGAGGACGGCGACGGAGGCGCGCCGGCAGAGCACGCACCAGCCGGGGCTGTCGTCGAGCCGCATGCGGTCTCCTCCCGTCCGGCCGCCCCCCGATGGTGCACGACGGCGGCCGGATCCGCACCGTCCTGGCCAACAGTGGTCCACAGACACAGCGGGCGCACAGGTTGTGGTGCGCACCGACGTACCGCCCGGTGCCGGTCCTGACGACGATCGATCGAGCCGCCCACCCAGGAGGGTCCACCATGGCGCTGCGTTCGATCCTGCTCACGGTGGCCGGGGCGCTCGCCCTGGCCACGGTCCCGGGGGTCCCGGCCGCCGCGGACGGCTGCCCCGGCCTGGCCCGGGCGCACGTCCCCGGCGCCGAGCACCAGGAGCGGTCCTGCCTGGCCGACCTGACCACCGCCGGGACCGTGCCGGCGGGCCGGACGGTGCCGGGCGACTTCGCCGGCCTCACCGCCGCCGGCACGGTCAACCCGACCGGGGTGCCGGGCATCCAGGTCGACGGCTACTTCCCGGACACCTCCACCGGCAACACCCACCACGGCTGGAACCACGACTCGCAGTTCGTGCTGCGGCTGCCCGAGCGGTGGAACGGCGGCCTGGTGATCACCGGGGCGCCCGGGGTGCGCCGGCAGTACGCCAACGACCGGGCGATCTCCGACTTCGTGCTGGCCAAGGGCTACGCGTTCGCCGCCACCGACAAGGGCAACACCGGCGTCACCTTCCACCGGGACGGCCGCACGCCCGGCGACGCGGTGGTCGAGTGGAACCGCCGGGTCACCCAGCTGACCGTGGCCGCCAAGGCCGCGACCCTGCTCCGGTACGGCTCGCTCCCGCGCCGCACGTACGTGACCGGCCTGTCCAACGGCGGCTACCTGGCCCGCTGGCAGCTGGAGAACGTGCCGTGGCTCTACGACGGCGGGCTCGACTGGGAGGGCACCCTGTTCCGCGCCGAGGGGCCGAACCTGCTGACGTACCTGCCGACGGCGCTGCGGGCGTACCCCCGGTTCGCCGCCGGCGACCCGACCGCCCGGGACGAGCTGATCGCGGCCGGCTTCTCGCCCGGCTCGGAGCCGCTGTGGGCCTTCCACCACCAGGTCTACTGGGACCTCACCCAGCGGATCTACCGGGAGGAGTTCGACCCGGACTGGGACGGCGACCTGGAGGCGGGCATCCCGTTCTGCGCCTCCGGCACCCCGAACTGCGACGCCGACTACGACTACTCGACCCGGCCGCAGGCCCGGGCGGCGATGGCCAAGGTCCAGCTGACCGGCCGGATCGGCAAGCCGATGATCACCCTGCACGGCACCCTGGACACGCTGCTGCCCCGGGAGACCGACTCCGACGTCTACGACCGGCTGATCGCCGCCCGCGGCCGCTCCCACCTGCACCGCTATCTCGTGGTGGAGGGCGGCAACCACGTCGACGGCCTGTACGACCTGCTGCCGTCGGTCACCCGGCCGATCCTGCCCTGCTACCGCGACGCCTTCGGGGCGCTGGAGGCATGGGTGGACCGCGGGGTGGCGCCGGCGCCCGACCGGACACTGCCCCGGCCGGCCGGCGACGTCGTGAACACCTGCTGACGTGAGCCGACCAGGGAGTGAGCATCGCAGGGCGCCTCAGCGCCCGAGGAGCGGAGCGACCGACGAGGCGACCATGGACGGCGCGGGGCACACCACCGTGACGCCCGATGTGTCTGTGCCACCCATGCCGAACGGCCGGCGGCCGGGCTACGGTCCGCTCGTGGAGGACGGGTCCTGGCTGCGGGGGCGGACCGCCGTGGTCACCGGCGCCGGCAGCGGGATCGGCCTGGCCTGCGCCCGCCGGCTGGCCGCCGCCGGGGCCCGGGTGGTCGCCCTCGACCTCGACGGGGCCGCCGCCCGCGCCGCCGCCGCGGAGGTGGGCGGCACCGCGCTGGAGCTGGACCTGTCCGACCTGGCCGGCATCGACGCCCAGGACTGGGCCGGGATCGGCGCCGACGTGCTGGTCAACAACGCCGGCCTGCAGCACGTGGCGCCGGTGCAGGACTTCCCGCCGGAGCGGTTCGGGCTGATCCTCACGGTGATGCTGGAGGCGCCGTTCCGGCTGGCCCGCGCCGCCCTCCCGCACATGTACGCCCAGGGCTGGGGCCGCATCGTCAACATCAGCTCGGTGCACGGCCTGCGGGCCTCGCCGTACAAGTCGGCGTACGTGGCGGCCAAGCACGGGCTGGAGGGCCTGTCGAAGGTGCTGGCCCTGGAGGGCGCCGAGCACGGCGTGACCTCCAACTGCGTGGCCCCGGGCTACGTCCGCACGCCGCTGGTCGAGCGGCAGATCGACGCCCAGGCCGCCGCGCACGGCCTGTCCGCCGGCGAGGTGGTGGAGAAGGTCATGCTGGAGCCGGCGGCGGTCAAGCGGCTGCTGGAGCCGGCGGAGGTCGCCGAGGCGGTCGCGTACGTGTGCTCGCCGGCGGCGTCGTTCGTCACCGGCGCGTCGCTCGTGCTCGACGGCGGCTGGACCGCGCGCTGACGGTGACCGAGACCCGTCCGGCGCCCGGAGACGCCAGGATGTCGGACATGGGCGCCGGCGTCTTCCTCGAGCTGCTGGCCCGGGACGCCGCGGTCATCGAGTACGAGCGGCCGCTGGTCGAGGCCCGGGCCCGGCGCGCCCCGGCCGCCGAGATCGACGAGCTGGAGCGGGCGAAGCGGCACGCGCTGCAGGTCCGGGCCACCCTGGAGCTGCGCCGCCGGCGGGAGACGCAGCTGGTCGCGCTGTTCGACACCGCGGGGGAGATCGCCGCGCTGCAGGACCTGGACGCGGTGCTGCAGGCGATCGTGCGGCGGGCCCGGCGGCTGCTCGGCACCGACGTGGCGTACCTGACGCTGAAGGACCCGGACGTCGGGGACACGTACATGCGGGTGACCGACGGCAGCGTGGCCGCCAGCTTCCAGCGGCTGCGGCTGCCGCTCGGGGTCGGCCTGGGCGGGCTGGTCGCGCAGACCGCGACCCCGTTCTCGACCCCGAACTACCCGGCCGACCCGCAGTTCCGGCACCTGCCGGAGATCGACTCGGCGGTCGGCGAGGAGGGCCTGGTCGCGATCCTGGGGGTGCCGCTGCGGCTCGGCTCCACCGTGATCGGCGTGCTGATGGCGGCGAACCGGAGCGAGCGGCCGTTCGACCGGGACGAGGTGACCCTGCTGTCCTCGCTGGCCGCGCACGCCGCGGTGGCGATCGACAACGCCCGGCTGCTGCACGAGACCCGGGCCGCGCTGGACGAGCTGAACACCGCCACCCGGCTGGTCCGCGCGCACAGCGAGTCGGTCGAGCGGGCGGCCGCCGCGCACGACCGGCTGGCCGACCTGGTGCTGCGCGGCGGCGGGGTCGAGGACGTGGCCGCCGCGGTCACCGACGTGCTGGGCGGGGCGCTGCGGGTCCTGGACGCCGACGGCCGCGTCCTGGCCACCACCACCGACCCGCCGCCCGCCGCCGGGTGGCCGGGGGAGGCGGCGCTGGCGGAGGCGGTGGGCGCGTCCCGCGCGTCCGGCCGGGCCGTCCGCTGCGGCGACTGCATCGTCACCGCGGTGGCCGCCGGCCCGGAGCAGCTCGGCGCGC
>CADCTP010000394.1 GCA_902805565.1 uncultured Mycobacteriales bacterium | reverse complement strand
CGGCCGCGACCGACGGCGCGGCGGTGCCGCAGTCGACCACGGCCAGCCCCGCCCGTACGGACCGGGCCAGCACGGCGCTCGCCGCCCCGCCGCCGAGGACCGTGGCGATCATCTGGCCCGTCACCTCGGCCGGGTACGCGCTCACCCCGTGCGCGGCCACCCCGTGATCGGCCGCGGCCACCACCACCCGGGGCAGCACCGGCCCGCAGTCGAGGCGACCCCGGGCGGCGGCGTACCGCACGGCGAGGTCCTCGACCAGGCCGAGGCTGCCGCGCGGCTTGGTCCGCCCGGCCATCCGGTCCGCGGCCGCGGCGGCGACCGCGGCGTCCGGGGGCAGGACCGCGGCCAGCAGCCGGCGCAGCCCGGCCTCCGGGTCCCCGCCCGGGACCGCGGGATCCCCGGCCGGGTGCCGGCCCACCTCTGCTCGCATGCCGACATGATGCCGTCCGGCCGGCCGCGGCTCCCCGGGCGGCCGGTGCGGCCGCCGGGGTCAGGCCGGGATGGCGTTGAGCTTGCGGTAGGTCAGGACGTCGTCGATGAAGCCGTAGTCCTTCGCGGCCTGGGCGGTGAGGACCCGCTCCCGGTCGATGTCGAGCAGGATCTGCTCGGCGGTGTGGCCGGTGTGTCGGCTCAGCGCGTCCACCATCTGCTGCCGGACCCGGCCGATCTCGTCCGCCTGGATCTCCAGGTCCGACACCTGGCCCTGCATGCCCTGCATGGCCGGCTGGACCATGGTGAGGCGGGCGTTGGGCAGGGCGAACCGCTTGCCCCGGGTGCCGGCCGCGACGATCACCGCGGCGGCCGACAGGGCCTGGCCGAGGCAGTAGGTCTGGATGTCCGGGCGGACGAACTGCATCGTGTCGTAGATCGCCATCAGGGCGGTGAACGACCCGCCCGGCGAGTTGATGTACATGATGATGTCGCGGTCCGGGTCACCGGACTCCAGCACGAGCAGCTGGGCCATCACGTCGTTCGCCGACGTGTCGTCGACCGGGGCGCCGAGGAAGATGATGCGCTCCTCGAACAGCTTGCTGTACGGGTTGGACTCCTTGACGCCGTAGTTCGTGCGCTCGACGAACGAAGGCAGCACGTATCGCGACTGCATCAAGTGGTCACTCCCGACTGTCCGGCCATGGGTAGCACGACTGTAACCGCAGTCCGCCCGCCGCCGGGCGCCCGTTCGCTGTCGGCGTCATCCGCGGCCCGGCTCAGGCCGCGCCCGGGTCACGGGTGCCACCACCGGCGCGCCGGTGCGCCGGCCAGGAACGCGCCGTAGGCGTCGCGGACGACGCGCATCTCCGCCGCCGTGCCGATCGTGACCCGCAGGAAGCCGGCGACGGGGGCCGAGACCATCGGCCGCACCAGGATCGCGCAGTCGCGCAGGTACTCGGTGGCCGCTCGGCCCGGCCCCGGATCCACCACCACGAAGTTCGCCGCGCCCGGCCAGTGCCGTACGCCGTGCTCCCGCAGGAACGTCGTCAGGATCGGCTTCGCGACGTGCACGGTCTCGTGCACGTGCCGCCGCATGTCGGCCAGGTGCCGCAGGTGCGTCTCGCCGGCCACCACGGCCAGCGCGTTGACGTCGGTGGGGTTGCGCAGCTTGGCCAGCTGCGTGATGACCGGCTCCGCGGCGACCACGTACCCCAGCCGCAGTCCGGCCATGGCGAAGGCTTTCGAGAACGAACGCAGCACGATGATGTTCGGTCGCCGGGCGATGAGCGGAATGCAGGTGACCCCGGTGTATTCGGCGTACGCCTCGTCGACGACGACGGGGACGTCGCGGTACCCGGCGGCGAGTTCTTCGATGAATTCCACGTCCACGGCCGAACCGGTGGGATTGTTCGGGTTGATCAGGACGATCAGGTCGGGCCGGATATCCGCCGCCGCGTCGGCGAACCGCCGGTAGGGGAACGTCAGGTCGTCTGCGAACGGCACGCCCCGGACGTCCGCGCCGAGGACCGTCGCCGTGTGGCCGAAGAACGGGAATCCCGGGGTGGCCATCAGCATGCTCCCGCCGGGTGGCAGCAGCGACCGCAGCACCAGCTGGATGGCCTGGCTGGATCCGCTGGTCGGCAGGACGCATCCCGCCGGGACCGCGCAGTACCGGGCCAGTGCCAGGGCCAGCCGGTCGCTGACGGGGTAGGCCTGCACGCCCGATGCGTCGACGTGCGCCGTGATCGCCGTCCGGACCGGCGCGGGCGGCGGCCGCGTGCTCTCGTTGCGGTCCAGCGGCAGGAAGCGGCTCCGGTCGAGACCGGGCCACGGTCCCGGGTACGGCGGCGCCGCCAGGACCGCGGCGGCGAAGTTCAGTCCGTGCCCGCCGGACGGGTGGTCCATCGCCCCTCGCTTCCGATGTGGCCGGCGCGTGGTCCGCCGGCGCGGCGGTCGCCCGCCGGCACCGCGACCGCGACCGGGCGCGGACGTCGGGTCCCGGCCGCTCCGCACAGGTCGTCATGGCCCCATGCCGGGCCGCCGGCCGCGCGCCTCGGGAGGGATCCGCCGGACCGCCTCGGTGGCCGAAATGACGTTATCACCCGGGCCGAGGGCTTTACCGGTGGAAGCCGGACAGCCGGCACAAATGATTTTCCCGCGCATTGACGAGCGGTTCCTGGAACCCGCGGTGCCAGGGAATCGCGATTCTGGATCGTTCGGATGCCGCGTAGCAGCATGAACCGAGCCAGCACGTGATCGCCGAGACGGTTTGGGGCAAGTGTGATTCGGACGCAACAGAGCGCGCTGACCGCGGCTCAGCTGGACATCTGGGTCGCACACGCACGGTTCCCGCAGCTGCCGCAGTACAACGCGTACCTGAGCCGCCGTTTCGACGGCCCGGTCGACCTCGGCGCGCTGCGGGACAGCGTGGACGACGTCCTCGCCCGCAACGACGCCTTCCGCCTGCGCTTCTCGGAGCAGGACGGCGTGCCCTACCAGTGGACGACGGACAGCCCGCCGGTGGCGAGGGTGGTCGACCTGTCCGGCGCACCGGCCCCGGACGTCGCCTGCACCGAGTGGATCGCCGCGGACTACGACCTGCCGCTGGACCCGCGGGAGCGGGCCGTCGACGCCGTCCTGCTGATCGAGGGCCCGGCGGCGGTGCACGTCTACGTCAAGGTGCACCACATCGTCGCCGACGCGACCGGCCTGGGGCACTGCTTCCAGCAGGTCGAGGACGGGTACGCCGCCCGCGTCGCCGGTGCCGCCGCCCCGGCCGACCCGCCGTCCTACCTGGACGCCGTCGCCGACGACGCCGCCTACCGCGCCTCGGAGCGGCACGCCGAGGACCGCCGGTGGTTCGCCGCCGAGCTGGAGGGGGTGCGGCCCGCGCTGTTCGCCCGCTCGGCGCCCAGCGGATCCCGCGCCAGCGCCCGGTTCTCCTTCACGCTGCCGCCCGACTTCCTCGGCACGGTGGAGCGGCGCGGGGAGTCCTCGTTCGCGGTCGTCGCGTCCGCCTTCGCGACCTACCTGAGCCGGGTGCACCGCAGCGACGAGGTCGTGCTCGGCATACCGCTGCTGAACCGGCGCGGGAAGCACCTGCGCACGGTCGGCCACTTCGTCAACACGCTCCCGCTGCGCGTGCGCGTCGGCCAGGCGGCGACGCCGGCCGGACTGACCGACCAGGTCCGGGCCGCGAGCCGGGAGTTGCAGCGCCGGGAGCGGCTGCCGATCGGCGACATCCTGCGGGACCGGCCCGACCGCGACCGCGGCCTGTTCGACGTGACGCTGTCCTACCTCCAGTGGCCGCCGACACAGCCGGTCGCCGGCCTCCGCACCGAGTCCCGGGGCGGCACCCGCGCGCACGACCCCGACGTGCTCGCGGTCGTGGTGAACGAGTTCCGCGGTACGGGCGAGGTGCGGGTCGACCTGGACTACGCCCTCGACGTGTTCGACGCCGACTACCCGGTGACGGCGCTGGCGCGGCACCTGCGCACCCTGATCACGCACGCGGCCCACCGTCCGGACCGCCCGTGGCGCGAGCTGTCCATGATGGACGACGACGAGCGGCACGAGGTGGTGTTCGGGCGCAACGCGACCGAGGTGCCGTTCCCGGACCGGGTGACGCTGCACGAACTCTTCGAGCGCCAGGCGGCCGTGACCCCGGACCGGGTCGCGGTCGCCCCCGCGGACGGCACCGGCACGCTGACCTTCGCGCAGCTGGACACCGAGGCGAACCGGCTCGCCCACGCGCTCCGCGCGGACGGGGTCGGACCCGGCGACCTGGTCGCGGTGCTGCTGGAACGCGAACCGGGCATGCTGGTGGCGGTCATGGCGGTGCTGAAGGCTGGCGCCGCGTACGTGCCGATCGATCCCGGGAACCCGGCCGAGCGGGTCAGGTTCGTCCTGGACGACTGCGCGGCCAAGGTCGTGCTCACCTCCCCGGGAACGCCGGTGCCGGCGGGGACCGCCGCCCGGGTGCGCCGCATCGACGCCGGGTCGGACCGGTCCGGCGACCCGCCGGCGCCGGGTGCCACCGAGCGCGACCTCGCCTACGTGATCTACACCTCCGGGTCGACGGGCCGGCCCAAGGGGGTGATGGTCGAGCACCGCTCGGTGGTCAACCGGCTGCACTGGATGCAGCGCCGGTACCCGCTCGGCGCCGACGACGTGCTGCTGCAGAAGACCCCCACGTCGTTCGACGTCTCGGTGTGGGAGCTGTTCTGGTGGTCGTCCACGGGAGCCCGGCTGGCGCTGCTGGCCCCCGGCGCCGAGCGGGACCCGGAGGCCATCCTCGACGCCGTCGAGCGCGAGCGGGTCACGGTGCTGCACTTCGTGCCGTCGCTGTTCGGGCCGTTCCTGGACGCCGTCGCGAGCCGCGGCCGGCCGGGATCGCTGCGCCGGGTCTTCTGCAGCGGCGAGGCGCTCCCGCCGGCCCAGGTCACCAGGTTCCACGAGCTCTTCGGCGGCGCGGCCGAGCTGGTCAACCTCTACGGCCCGACCGAGGCGACGGTCGACGTCTCGTTCTTCGACTGCCCGCCCGGACCCTTGCGGCGCGTCCCGATCGGCCGGCCGATCGACAACATCCGGCTGCACGTGCTCGACCACGACGACCTGCCGCAGCCGGTGGGCGTCCCCGGCGAGCTGCACATCTCCGGTGTCGGGGTGGCCCGCGGCTACCTCGGCCGGGACGAGCTGACCAAGGAGAGGTTCGTCCCCGACCCGTTCCGCCCCGGCGAGCGGATGTACCGCACCGGCGACCTCGCCCGGCTGCTCCCCGACGGCGACGTCGACTACCTCGGCCGGGTGGACGAGCAGGTCAAGGTACGCGGCAACCGGGTCGAGCCCGGCGAGATCGCGGCCCGGCTGGCCGAGCTGCCCGCGGTCCGCGACGCCGTGGTGGTGGACCGCCGGTCACCCGACCGGGGGGTGTACCTCGTCGGGTACTACGTCTCGCCCGAGCCGCTCGACGCGGCGGACCTCCGGGCCCAGCTCGCGGTCACCCTCCCCGAGTACATGATCCCGGCCCGGTTCGTGCGCCTGGACCGGATCCCGCTCAACGCCAGCGGCAAGACCGACCGGCAGGCGCTGCCGGAGGTGGAGTGGGCGGCGGGGCCCGGCGGCGGGCCCGCGCCGCGCACGGCGGCGGAGGCCGCGCTCGCCGAGGCCTGGGCCGAGGTCATGGGCGTCGGCGAGGTGGGCGTGCACGACGACTACTACGCGCTCGGCGGCGACTCGATCCTGATGCTGCGGGTGCGCGCCGCGGTGGCCCGGCGGGGGTTGACCGTGACGCTCGCCGACATGGTCGCGAACCCCACCATCGCGGCGCTCGCGCCGCTGGTGACCCGTGCCGCGGCGACCGAGCGGCCGGACCAGCTCGCCCCGTTCGCGCTGGTGTCCGACGCGGACCGGATGCGCCTGTCCGGCGCCGAGGACGCCTACCCGATCACCCCGATGCAGCTCGGCGTGCTGTTCCACAGCCGGGAGCACGAGGGCTCCGCCGTGTACCGCGACGTGTTCCGGTACACGTTCGCGCTGGACTGGGACGAGGCGGCCCTGCGCTGGGCGTTCGACCGGCTCGTCCGCCGGCACCAGGTGCTGCGCACGTCGTACGACCTCGCCGGCTTCTCCGAGCCGCTGCAGGTCGTGCACCCCGCGGTCGACGGCGCCCTCTCCGTCGCCGACCTGCGCGGGCTGCCCGAGGACGCGGCCGAGGCCGCGGTGCGGGAGCACATCGAGCAGCGCCGCTTCCACCACTACGAGTTCCACGAAGCGCCCCTGTACCACTTCCGGGTGGTGGTCCGTCCGTCCACTGTGGAAATCGTGTTCAGCTTCCACCACGCCATCCTGGACGGCTGGAGCGCCAGCACGCTGATCGCCCAGCTGTGCCAGGACTACCTGTGCGGGCTGGGCGCGGACGTCGCGCCGGTGCCCGGGGGCGAGATCCCCTCGCCCGCGTGGTACGTGCTGGAGGAACGGCGGGTGGCGGCCGACGAACGGGCGCGCCGGTTCTGGCTGGACACCCTCGACGGCGCGACGCTGCTGCAGCTCGATCCGTACGTGCCGCACGAGCCGCCCCGCCCGGCCGACGTCCTGGTGCGGTGGTACGACCTGCCCGACGGCGCCGAGGAGGGGGTGCAGCGCTTCGCCGCGGACAACGGCGTCCCCTCCCGCTCGGTGTACTTCGCCGCGCACTGCCTCACGCTGCGCGTGCTGTCGGGCTCCCCGGACGTCACCACCGGCCTGTTCACCCACGGCAGGCCGGAGGTGGCCGGGGCGGACCGCACCACGGGCCTGTTCCTGAACACCATGCCGGTACGGCTCGCGGGCGAGCAGGACAGCTGGCTCGGCGAGGTGCGGGAAGTGCTGCGGCAGGAGCGCGCGGCCTACCCGTACCGGCGCTACCCGCTGAGCGCCATCCAGGACGACCGCGGCGGCGACACCGTGCTCGAGACCGCCTTCAACTACGTGAACCTGCACGTGCTGGAGTCGGTGCTGGACGCACCGGAGATCGAGCTGCTGGACCTGCAGGCGTTCGAGGACACCAACTTCGCGCTGATCGTGCACACCGTGGTGAGCCCGGTGGACCGGCGCATCCGGCTGCGGATCGACGGCAGTGGCCGCACCTTCACCCCGGCCCAGGTCGACGTGCTCGCCCGCACGTACCTCAGCATCCTGCGCCGGATCGTCGAGGTGCCGGCCGAGAAGCCGGACTTCGCGTTCCTGGCCGGGCCGTCCTGGCCCGTCCGGGCCGCCGAGGTGCCTCCCCCGCACGCGATCACCCGGTTCGTCGAGCAGGTCGAGCGGACCCCGGAAGCGATCGCCGTGGCCGCGGGCGACGAGCGGTGGACCTACCGCCGGCTCGGCGACGCGGCCGACCGGATCGCCCGCGGGCTGCTGGCGCTGGGGGCGGACAACACCCGGTGCGTCGGCATCGCGATGAACCGCTCGCCGGAGATGATCGCCGCGGTACTGGGCGTCATGCGGACCGGGGCCGCGACCGTCCCGCTCGACGTGAGCTACCCGCGCGAGCGGCTGGCCCTGATGATCGAGGTCGCCGAGCCGCTGCGGGTGCTCGTCCACGAGGAGCACGCGGGCCTGATCGACGACCGGGACCTGGTGCTGCCGATCGGCGCGTTCGACGAGCGGCCCGGCGCCGGGGGCGGGCCCTGGCCACCGCTGTCGCTCGAGGACAACGCCTGCATCCTGTTCACCTCCGGCTCGACCGGCCGGCCGAAGGGTGTCGAGCTGCCGCACCGGCCCATCGCCCACTACCTGGACTGGCAGCTGCGGGCCCCCAGCGGTGCCGTGGGCGGGAAGACCCTCCAGTTCGCGCCGCTGAGCTTCGACGTCTCGCTGCAGGAGATCTTCGCCACCCTCAGCGGCGGCGGCACCATCCAGATGATCACGCCGGAGCACCGGCGTGACCCGGCGGCGCTCGCCCGGCTGATGGACCGCGAGGGGGTCGAGCGGATCTTCATCCCGTACGTCGGGCTCCAGCAGCTCGCCGAGGCCGCGCGGACCCTCGACATCCGGCCGCGGGCGCTGCGGGTGATCATCTCCTCCGGGGAGCAGCTGCGGGTGACCGACGAGATCCGCTGGTTGTGCGCGCAGCTGCCCGGCACGGTGCTGGAGAACCAGTACGGTCCCACCGAGACGCACCTCGTCACCAAGTTCACGATGACCGGTGACCCGGCCGCGTTCCCCGCGCTGCCGCCGGTCGGCCCGCCCATGGACTACCTCGAGGTGCACCTGCTCGACGCCGCGATGCGGCCGGTGCCCGAGGGCGTGGCCGGGCAGGTGTACGTCGGCGGGGTCGGGCTCGCCCACGGCTACCGGGGCGAGCCGGAGCTCACCGACAAGGCGTTCCTGCCGCACCCGTGGCGCCCGGGGGAGCGGCTCTACCGGGTCGGCGACCTGGCCCGCGCGCTGCCCGGCGGCGACCTCGTCTACCTCGGGCGCGCGGACGACCAGGTGAAGGTGCGCGGGTTCCGGGTCGAGCCCGCCGAGGTCGAGTTCGCCGTGCTGGCGCTCGCCGAGGACCACCCCGGCATCCGGGAGGTGGCCGTGGTGGGCCGCCGCCGCGACGCCGGCGACGCGTTCCTCGCGGCCTTCCTCGTGGGGGACCCCGGGTCGGCGGACCTGGGCGGGATCCGGACCCGGCTGCGGGCGACGCTGCCGGAGCACATGGTGCCGTCGTACTTCACCTGGCTGCCCGAGCTGCCGATGACCCCGAGCGGCAAGCGCGACGACGCGGTGCTCCGGACGGTCCCGCTCGCGGCGCAGACCTCGACCGAGGTGACGCTGCCGCGCGACGAGCAGGAACAGGCGCTCGCCGACATCGTGGCCGGACTGCTGGGCCTCCCCTCGATCGGCGTGCACGACGACTTCTTCGTCGCCGGCGGGACCTCGCTCACCGCCATGCGGCTGATCGTGATGATCGAGAAGTTCTTCGGCGTGCCGCTGCCGCTGGCGACGTTCGTCGCCGCGCCGACCGTCGCCGAGCTCGCCCGGCGGCTGCGCGACGGCGCCGTGCCGCGCGCGTTCGACCCCCTCGTGCCGATCCGGTCCGGGGGTGCCAAGCGGCCCCTGCACGTCGTGCACCCGTTGGGCGGCAACGTGCTGTGCTACGTGCGGCTGGCCCGGCACCTGCCCGACGACCAGCCGGTCTACGCGCTCCAGGCGGCCGGGTCGGCACCCGGCACCACCCCGCTGGACACGATGGCCGACCTGGCGCGCTCGTACCTGGAGGCGGTGCGCCGGGTGCAGCCGGAGGGGCCGTACACGCTGGGCGGCTGGTCGTTCGGCGGGTTCGTCGCCTTCGAGATGGCGCGCCAGCTGCGCGCCGCGGGCGAGACCGTCGAACGGCTCGTGGTGATCGACACGATCAGCCCGCAACGGGAGCGGGAGCGCCCGGACCCGACGACGACGTCGTTGCTGGAGTGGTTCTACTGGGAACTGGTCTGGACCGACGCCGGCGGCGGCGCGCCCGTCGAGCCGATACCCGAGCAGCTGTCGACCGAGGAGAAGTTCGACCTCATCGCCGACCACGCGGCGGCGGCCGGCATCCTGCCGCCGGCCGCGGCCCGGGTCTCGGTGCGCCGGCTCTTCCAGGTCTACCAGGCGAACTGGGCCGCGCTGGTCGGCTACGACCCCGGCGTGACCGACCTGGACCTGACCCTGCTGCGGGCCGAGGAGCCGCTGCCCGCGCAGCTGCTGCCGATGCACGGCAGGCGTACCGCCCACGAGGACCCCCGCAACGGCTGGGACCGCTTCACCACCGGCACGGTCGAGGTGGTGTCGGTTCCCGGCAACCACCTGACCCTGATGGACGAACCGAACGTGCGTGCCGTCGCCCGGGCCGTCACCGAGATCGTGGCCACCGGGGAGAACTCCCCCGCTGCCGGAGAAGGAGCACCGACGTGAGTACTCGCGAGCCGCGCAAGGCGATCGTGGCGGGTGCGGGCATCGGCGGGCTGACCGCGGCCGCCACCCTCCGCAAGATCGGCCTCGAGGTCGAGATCTACGAGCGGGCGAAGGAGCTCAAGCACGCGGGTGGCGCGCTGTCGCTCATGTCCAACGGGGTGCTGGCGCTGCGCTCGGTCGGCGTCGAGCCGAACTTCGCGAAGTACTCCGACACCCTGTCCGAGCTCAGCTTCCGCACCACCAGCGGCAAGATCATCAAAACCCTGAAGTTCCGCGGGATCACCGAGGAGCTCGGTGCCCCCACGTACGGCATGCGTCGGGGTGACCTGCAGCGGCTGCTCCTGGACGAGATCGGCGACACCCGGATCGAGCTGAACTCCAAGGCCGCCGGGTTCGAGGCGGACGACGACGGGGTGCGGCTGCACCTCGAGGACGGCCGTACGGTGCACGGCGACCTGCTCATCGGCGCCGACGGGATCGACTCCGCGGTGCGCCGGCAGCTCGTCGGGCCGGAGACCGCCCGGGACGCGGGTTACCTGTGCTGGCTGGCCACGCCGGTCTACTCGGATCCGGAGCGGGTCCCGGCCGGGTACGCCGCCCACTACTGGGGCGACGGTGCCCGGTTCGGCATCGCGAACATCGGGTTCGGGCGCGTCTACTGGTGGGGCACCAAGAACATGTCGCCCGAGGCCGTGCACGCCTACCGGGGCGGCCGCGACGACGTCCTGCGGACCTTCGCGGGCTGGGCACCCGAAGTGGTCGCGATGATCAAGGGCACGCCGGAGGAGGAGATCATCGTCGTCCGCGCGCAGGACCGCCCGTTCCTCGAACACTGGGGCCGGGGCCGGGTGACCCTGCTCGGCGACGCGGCCCACCCCATCCTGACGGCCCTCGGCCAGGGCGCGGCCCTGGCGATGGAGGACGCCGCCGTGCTGGCCCACCACCTCGCCGGGGCCACCGACGTGCCGGCCGCGTTGCGCGCGTACGAGAACGAACGCGGTCCGCGCATCCGGGAGCTGATCAGGAGGGCGCGCACCATGTCGAAGCTCGAGCAGTCGGAAGGACGGCTGGGGGTGGCGTTCCGCAACACCTACTTCCGGCTCCTGCCCGACTGGGCGATCGAGCGTTACAACCGCTCGGTGATGAGCTTCTCGCTGGAGCAGCCACGGGTGCCGTCGTGACCACCGTGACCGCGTCGCCGGGCACCGGGATCAGGCGCCCCCTGGGCCCGCTCGAGCGCTGGTACTGGATCTGTGACCAGGTGTCGCCGTTGAACGTGGTGTCGCGGGTGCAGGTGCGCGGCCCACTGCCGGACGACGCGCTGCGGGCGGGGCTCGACGCCCTGCAGGAGCGCCACCCGCTGCTGCGCGCGGTGATCCGGACGGACGCGGTGGGGGCCGATCCCTGGTTCGTGCACCGCGACGGCCTCCCGATCCCGCTGCGCCGCACGCCGACGCCGGCCGGTGGCTGGGCCGGGCTGCTCGACGACGGGGAGCTCAACGAGCCGGTCGACTGGCGCACCGGCCCGCTCGCCCGCGCCCTGGTGCTCAGCGACGGTCCGGCCGGGGCGGAGCGGTCCCGGCACGACCTGATCCTCGTGCTGCCGCACTACGTCGCGGACGGCACCACCGTGCTGACCCTGATCCGGCAGTGGGTGGAGCTGGCCGCCGCGCACCTCGCGGGGGCGCCGCGGGACACCACGCGGGAACCGGTCCGGCCCGCTCCGGAGGCCCTGCTCCCGGCAGCCCACCGCGGGGTGTCGGGACTCCGGCGGATGGTCTCGCAGCTGGTCCGGTTCAACGGCACCGCCGCGGTCCGGCGTCCCCGGCGCTTCGAGGCCGGCACCGTGGTGCCGTTCGGCGAACGGCGCACCGGGCTGCTGCACCGGGAGCTGACCGGCGCCGAGACGGAGGAGCTGGGCGCGGCCTGCCGGCGCGAGGGGACCACCGTGCACGGGGCGCTCGCGGCCGCCATCGTGTCCGAGGTCGCCCAGGACGCGGTCGGATCCGGGCCGGCCCGGTTGACGATCGGCTCGCCGATCAACTTCCGGGACGAGCTCGACCCGCCCGTGCCCGCAACGGAGATGGGGACCTACGTCACCAGCGTCGCCACGATCGTCGACCGCCGGCCGGGCGCCCCGCTGTGGGACATGGCGCGCACCGTGAGCGAGGACCTCCGGCGGAGCCGGCGCCGCGGCGATCCCGTCGCGTCGGTGAACGTGCTGCGCCTCCTCGCGCCCCGGACGCTCGCGGACAGCGACCGCTTCCTGCGGTTCATGGACGCGAAGGGCCCGATGACCCTGTGCCTGTCCAACCTGGGCCGGGTCGGGTTCCCCGCCGTCATCGGGCCCTGGCGGCTCAGCGGCGCCCAGTTCGTCGCCTCGCTGTCGGTGAACGGGTTGTTCGTCGCGACCGTCAACACCGGCCACGACGGGCTCGCCTGGAACTTCACCTACCTCAAGGACGCGGTGACCGACGAGCGCGCGGCGCGGATCGCCGACGGTTCCGTCGCGGCCGTCCGGTCCCTGCTCCCGGGGGCGGCGACGTGAGCGGGGCGGGGACGGTCGGGGACCGGGGGCCCCGCCGGCGGGTGCGCAGGGGATCGCTCGACCCGCGCGGGCGGGTCGTGGTCGTCACCGGCGCCTCGTCCGGACTGGGCCGGGACTGCGCCCTGCACCTGGACCGGTTGGGGTTCCGGGTCTTCGCCGGGGTGCGCAAGGACGCGGACGGCGAGCGACTCGTCGCCGCCTCGACGGGCGCCCTGTCGCCGGTGAACCTGGACGTGACCGACGAGCCGGGGATAGCCCGTGCCGCCGGGACCGTCGAGGCGGCCCTCGGCGGCCGTCGGTTGTGGGGGCTGGTGAACAACGCCGGGATCGTGGTGCCGTCCCCGCTGGCCTGGCTGGAGACCAGCCGGTTCCGCGAGCAGCTGGAGACCGGGTTGGTCGGCCAGCTCGCCGTGATCCAGGCGTTCCTGCCGCTGCTGGACAGCCCCAGCGGCCGCGACGGTGGCCGGATCGTCAACGTCACCTCCGGGCTCGGCAGCCTCGGGGTGCCGTTCCTCGGCGCCTACGTCGCCGCCCAGTTCGGCAAGGAGGGGCTGAGCGACGTCCTGCGCCGGGAAGTGGCTCCGCTCGGTGTCGCCGTGTCGGTGGTGCGCACCGGCGCCATCGTCACGCCGATGTGGGAGAAGGCGGCCGGCGACGCCGAGCGCGCGATCGCGACCGTGCCGGCCGGCGCTGTGGGCGACTACCGCACCGCGTTCCGCCGGTTCATGGCCGAGAACGAGCGGACGGCGCGCGCCAGCAGGACCACGCCCGGCGACTTCGCCGGGACGGTGGCGACGGCGCTGACCGCACGCCGGCCACGGACCCGGTACGCCGTGGGCCGGGACGCCGTGGCGGCCGCGCTCCTCGCCCGCATCGCACCCGCCAGGACGCTGGACCGGCAGTTCCGCGGCGTGGTTTCCGCCAGCCCGGACGACCAAGGAGGCCAACAGTGACCGAGACGACCGACCGGGTCACCGTCCCGCTGGGGGAGGAGCTGATCGCCCCGCTGCACCCCGTCTACTACGGCGTGCCCGTCAGCCAGGCGCCGACCGGGCCGCGGCTCGCCCCGGACCGGCGGGTCTGGATGGTGACCCGCTACCAGGACGCCAAGACCGTGCTGGCGAACTCATACCTCGCCAAGGACGTGCGCAGGGCGACCGACCTGTACAACGGCCACACCGGGAGCAACCGGCCGGTGATCGGCGGCGCGATCAGCCGGCACCTGCTCAACTACGACGCGCCGGACCACACCCGGCTGCGGGCCATGGTGGCGGGCACCTTCCGGGAGGACCGGCTGCACGCCCGCGAGCCGGTCGTGGAGGGGATCGTCGACGGCCTGCTCGACGGCCTCGAGGGCCGGGACCGCATCGATCTCATCACCGACTACTCCCTGCCGTTCTCCGTCGCGAACACCTGCCACCTGCTGGGCGTGCCGGTCGAGGACATGCAGGCGCTGTTCGGCTTCGCCGCGCTGCTGAAGAAGTTCGTCACCCCGGACGAGGCCGACGAGGTGTGCGCGGGGATGGCGGCCACGCTGCGCGAGCTCATCGCGAAGAAGCGGGAGCGCCCGGGCGATGACCTGCTCACCCGGGTGCTCGGTGCGCACGCGGCCGGAGAGATGTCCGACGACGAGCTCGTCGCGATGTACTACGTGCTGATCGTCGCCGGATACGAGACCTCGGTGAACCTCATCGCCAACGGCATCCTCACGCTCCTGCTGCACCCGGACCAGCTCACCATGCTGCGCGCCGACCCCTCGCTGCTGCCCGGGGCGGTCGAGGAGATCCTGCGGTACGAGGGTCCGGCGGCCATGTCGACGGTCCGGTTCACGACCGCGCCGATCGCGGTGGGCGACACGGTGATCCCCGAAGGGGAGTTCGTGCTGGTCTCGCTGCGCGTGGCCAACCGGGACCCCGAGCGCTACCCGGATCCGGACCGGTTCGACATCACGCGGTCCGCGGCCGGTCACCTGTCCTTCGGACACGGTGCCCACCACTGCGTGGGCGCGCCGATGGGGCGCCTGGAGGGTGCCATCGCCATCGGCCGGTTCATCGATCGTTTCCCGGACGTCGCACTGGGTGTCGAGCCGGCGGAGATCGTCTGGGTCGACGGGACCATGGTCCGCAACCTGTCCGCGCTGCCGATCCGCCTGCAGGGCGCGGCACACGAATCCGAGTGAGGAAGAGATGAGCGAAGCACGCGACATTTTCGCCCGTAGTCTGGAATTGATGGAGGCAGGCGAGGTCGGGAAGTGGGTGGATCTGTTCGCCCCCGACGGTGTGCTCGAGATCCCGTTCCCGCTGCCGGGCCTGCCCGACCGCATCGCCGGTACCGACGCGCTGCGTGAGTACATGGCGGTGGTCCCGCAACAGCTCAAGCTGAAATTCGGGACGCCCACCTACCACCTGACCGAAGATCCGGGAGTGGTGGTGGTGGAATTGACCAGCGAAGGCACGGCCCTCGCCACCGACACCCGGTTCCATCAGCGCTACGTGTCGATCGTGACCGTGCGCGAAGGCAAGATCACACTGTTCCGCGACTACTGGAACCCGTGGATCATCATCGAGGCGGTCGGCGGCCCGGAAGCCTTCGCGAAGGCTTCCGGCGGATAGCCTCCTCGCTCAGCGCCGTGCCGGCCGGCCGGATCCTCTCCTTCTCCCGTGGATGTCGTGCGCCACGAGGGAATTCGCCAGCACCTGGAAATCCCGGGCGCCACGCGGATCGAATCCGGTCAGGCTCTTGATCTTCTCGAGCCGATAGGTGAGGCTGCGCCGGTCCACCTGGAGAGATTTCGCCGTGGCCGTCCGGTCCAGGTCGCAGGCAATGAAGCTGCGCAGGGTCTCCACGAGGTTCGGCGATTCGAGCAAAGGCAGGATCGGCGCGCTGACGGCCATCGCGAGTTCGTCGTCCTCGACCAGGTGACGCTCCAGTGCGACACTTTTCGGCAACACGACACGGGGTGGCGCCACGAGGGTGGACGCGGCCTGGTGGTTCTTCACGGCCTCGGCGTACGCCGTCGGGACGCTGTCGGCCGACCCCGCCCCGAGCGACGCCACGAAAAGGTGGGGCGAGTCGACGAGTCGTCGACAGGTGGCGGCGACCTTGTCGCTCCACGCGTAGACCACGTCATCGCTCAGGTCCTGCACCCCGGGGACCCGGACGACGATGACGGAGACGTCGTCGCGGCGGGTCGCCAGCGCTTCGCGATGTCTTTCCATGACCTTCACGAGAAGGTCGTCCGGGAGCGGTTCGAGCACCAGGACGACGTAATGCTGGTTGCCGACGTCGTTCCGGATCCCGTCGATGAGGCTGTCCGCCTGGAACGCCCTGGAATCCGGGGTGCTCTCGGCCGTACGCGCCTGCCGGCCGTAGACCGCGGCGGCGATGCTGCTGACCCGGTCGCGGTACTCCTGGGCGTACGCGGTGATCTCGATCAGGTTGTGCGCCGTGTCGGCACTGACGCCTTGCCACATGCTCTTCATGATCCACGAGGTCAGGGAACGTATGAGCTCCGTCTGCAGGGGGAGCGGTATTTCCCGGGCCGCGGAGTCCGTGAAGTATTCCGTCCAGTACCTCTCGTTCACCCGGACGTGTTCGGTGCCCTGGTGTGCTGATTCCAGGATCTCGGTCAGGCCGAACTCGATGACTTCCCGCCCTTTGCTCCTGTTGCGTTGCGGCAAGCTCGACAGAAGTGGCACCTGGCCCTCGCAGTAGCTCAGGGCGGCGGCCGCGAACTTCTTGATCCTGCTCCGGGTGAAGCCGCCCTGTCGATCGTTCGACGCCACGGCCAGCACTCCTCGCTGTCGCTCCGGGAAAGTCATGAAGACAATTTCCGTCAGCCGGCCGCCCGTGATCGGGGCACCCCGGCAATCGTGGACCCGGATGCGTGGGCACCGTGGCACGACAGCACGCGGGGACACTTTCACGACGACGGAAGTCGCTCTGTTCGAGAAAAAGCCGAACACCCACGACCCTAGACGGCGGGCGGGCGTCCCGGCTATTGCCCATACGGGGAATGCTCCGCAGCGCAGCGCGTCTTGATCGATTTAGTGGACAACGGCTCCGCGGGACACCAAAAGATCGACTCGGCGGTGATCGCACCGGACACCACCTCAGTGCATCGTCAGCACGATCTTCACCTGCCCCGGAGCGGGAGTGAGCGCCATGTCGAAGGCCTGCTGTGCCGCTGTGGCGACCAGCACGTGGGTCACGTAAGCGTCGACCAGTCCCGGATGATCGGCCAGGTACGCCCCGGCGGCCGCGAGCATTCTCCTCCGCTCCGTCGTGATGCCGGACCGGAGCGTGAGATTTTTGCGCTGGAATGTGCGCATGGCGAACGGGTAGGACGGATCGTCGGCTATGCCGAAGTAGAAGATCTCGCCGCCGAACGCGACAGCCTCCACGGCGTGGTCGAGGGTGGCCGTGCGATGCCCGATCGCCTCGAAGACCACGTCCGGCCGCTCGCCGTCGGACAGCGTGCCCGCCCACTGGTCACTGGACGCGTGGACCATGTCGTCCACGCCGAACGAGGCCGCCAGACCGGTGCGGTCGACGCGGTCGACGCCGATCACGTGGCGTGCACCCGCGGTCTTGGCGACGTGGCTGAACAGGAGCCCGATCGGGCCCTGTCCGATGACGGCCACCGTTCTGCCCGACACCGACCGGACCTTCTCGACCGCGTACAGCACGCAGGCGAGCGGCTGCAGCACCACGGCGGTCTCCGGGGGGAGCCCGGTCCGGTGGCGGTACAGCCCGTCGCCACTGGTGACGGTCAGCTCGGCCAGGCCGTCGAACCTCGAGGCCCAGCCGACGACCTGCTCGCCCACGGCGATCTCGGCGTGCCGGGACGCCAGCACGCGCCCGGCCACCTCGTGCAACGGGAAGCCCGGATCGCCGAACGCGGCGAGCTGCCCGGTCGGCTGCCAGGCGCCCGAGCCACGGAAGAAGGGCAGGTCACTTCCGCAGATGCCGCCCGCGGCCACCTGCAGCAGGACCTGTCCCGGCCGCAGGTCGGCCGGGACAGGCGCCCGCACCTCCGCCGGCGCGAAACGGCGGGGGGCGATCAGCCGTTGGGCCCACATCGGGCGCGCTCCCTCCGTCCGGAAATGCTCAGTGGTCCCGGCCGGCCCGTCGCACCCGGTCGACCAGCGACCGGGTGGCGGGCGTGGGGACCCCGGCGCTGGCACCGGCGCGCAGGACGGCACCGCCGATGGCGTCGAGTTCCCCGAGGTTCCCGGCACGGACGTCCCGTTCGAGCGAGCTGGTGGTCCGCCCCGGCAGCGAGCCGAGCATGCGGGCCGTCCGGCGGGCGTCGACCCGGACGCCGGTCGCGGCCGCGACGGCGCACGTCTCCCGCGCGCACGCCGTCATCAGCCCCTCGACGACCGGATCCCGGCGAACGGTCTCGATCGGGCCACCCGCCGCGGCCGTCGCCAGGGCCAGGGGCGCCAGAAACGCCAGCTTGCGCCAGAGGACGCCGTCCCGATCGTCGGTCACCCGCACGCCGATCCCGGCCCGGCCGAGGTCCTCGACCAGTCCCGCGGGCACCAGGTGGCGAGGCATCCCCAGCTCGATCTCCATGAACAGGGAGTCCCGGACGACCACGCCGACGTCCGCGCGCCGGGCCTCGACCCGGATCGCGCAGCCGGCGACCCGGTCCCCGAACTCGGCCCGCAGCGCGGCCAGGTGCTCGACGCCGTTCAGCAGCGGGATGACCGTGGCCGGCGCAACGCGGGCCGCGGGAACGGCGCGCAGGCCGGCGCCGAGCTGGGGCGCCTTGGTGGCGATCCAGAGCACGTCGACGGGGTCGGTGAGCACGCTGACCGCGGGTACCGGTGTCGCGGTCCCGCCGCCACCCGTCCGGCGGACGCGGATGACCCCCTCGTACGCGGCCAGCGACGCCTCCCGCATGACCAGGGTGACGTCGGCGCCGGAACCCGCCAGCGCGGCGGCCAGGGCCAGACCGACCCCGCCGGCGCCCAGGACGGCATGGCGGAGCCCGCCGCCGGCCTCCTCGGCGGTCACGGTCCGGACACCCTTTCCCTCGATCCATCCGGACCGACGAGGTCGGCCAGCAGTTCCACGCAGGTCCGCCAGTGGCGCTGCACGAAGAAGTGCCCGTCCGGGAAAGCGCGCAGGGAGAGCCCGCGAGAGGTGTAGCGCCGCCAGCCGGCGGCGGCCGATCCCGGGACGAACCCGTCGTTCTCGCCGTACCAGGAGGAGATCCGCACGGGAAGGGCCGCTTCCGCCGGCTCCGGTGGCACGTACCGCGCGAGCAGCCGGAGATCCGCGCGCAGCGTCGAGATGACCATGCCGGCCGCCGGGGAGGTGCGCAGGCTGCTGGAGAGCAGGCCCTCGGCGTCGAGCGCGTCGAGGACCTCCTCGTCGCTCAGCGGCGTGTCGGCCCCGAACCGGCCGGACCGGACATCGTGCGGCGGCCGGCACCCGGCGACCACCAGGAAGCGGGGCAGCGGGAAGTCCTCCGCCCGGGCCCGTCGGGCCAGTTCGTAGGCGACCAGGCCGCCGAAGCTGTGCCCGAGGAGCGCGTACGGCCGGTCCCGGGGCAGCTCGCCGAACAGCCTGTCGACGACGCCGGCCAGGGTCGTCTCGGCGGCCTGGCGCATCCTGCGCCCGCGTCCGGGAAGGTCGACCGGCACGATCCGGCACGCCGGGCCGGACGCGCCCTGCCAGCGCACGAACTCCCGTGCCGAGGCGCCGGCGGGCGCCAGGCACACGACATCGACCGGGCCGGTCTCGCTCTCGGTGGCGTAGGCGGTCACAGAGGTCCCCAGATGGTCGGGTGGGTCGCAGCGGAATGCATCACTTGCGCAGTTCGTCGTCACCTGCCGGCCGGATGGTGAGCCGGTGCGGGCGTTCATGGGGGGACAGCAGCGAGAACAAGCGCTGCCGCAGCGCGGCTTCGTCGATGCCGCCCGGCGCCGGGCGGACGTGCAGCCCCATCGCGAGCACGTCCTCGTCGGCGTGGTGGGTCGCCGTCGCCGCGACGACACCCGGGAGCGACCTGGCGATGGTGCGCAACGAGGCCAGGGAGACCTTCTCGCCCCGCACCTCGACGAAGTCGGAGAGCCGTCCGGTGATGTAGAGGTAGCCGTCCTCGTCGAGGTGGCCGAGGTCGCCGGTCGCCAGCACCGACTCGCCGACGAGCTCGTCGCCGGGACGCGGGGACGGGTTGCCGACCCGCTTGCGGAAGACCGTGTCGGAGTGGACGAGAACCTCCTGCTCCCGCGGGCCGCGCCCGACGTCGCGGACGGAGAGCCGCACACCGTCCATCGGCACGCCCACCGACCGGTGCCGGTGCGGCGGCTCGCGGTGCGCGGCCAAGGTCGAGACCCGTGGTCCGGCCTGGGTGAGCCCGTAGGTGACATAGAGCTCGAGCCACCGGTGGCGGCTCAGCAGGCCGGCGATCCGCTCCGGGTCGAGGCTCTGCCCGCCGACGGTCAGGGCCCGCAACCCGGCCGGCAGGGCCACGCCCGCGTCCAGGAGGGCCGAGACCAGCACCGGGGTCAGCGACGTGTGGGTGACCCCCTCCCGGCCGAGCATCTCGACGAACTCCCCGACGGTGAACGGGGGGCCGGAGACGATCGGCGTCGCGCCGGTGACGAGACTGCCCAGGAGCTGCGCCACCAGGGCGAAGGAGTAGTACATCGGCAGGGTGATCAGGACCCGGTCGCTCGCCCCCAGGCCGACCGCGGCCGCGTGTCGGCGGGCGTTGCGCAGGAGCGCCGCGACGTCGTGCAGGCAGCCGGTGGCGATGCCCGACGTGCCCGAGGTCAGCAGGACGGCCTGCCACGGCCGGTGCAGCTCGAGCGGATGACCGGTGCAGAGGGCGACGCTCAGCCCGCCGATCCGGATCGGCTCCGCCCGGCCGGGGCTCACCTTCGACCGGGACACGATCACGGCCGCGGCACCCATGCGGGCCGCGGTCTCCTCGATCCTCGGCGTGGGCGTCGACGGCGCCATCAGGAGCGGGACGTACCCCGCGAGCTGGCAGCCGAAGTAGGTGCGCAGCAGGGAGTCACCGTTCGGGAGGGCGAGGACGACGACGCTCCCGGGCATGATCGCGAGCTCGGCGAGCTCGGCCCGCAGCGCGTCCAGCGACGGGGGTGGCTCGGTGCCGGCCCGCGGGCGGGTCGACCGTGCCCTGGAGAGGAGTTCCTCGAGTTCGGCCTGGGGCACGACAGCGCTGGACGTCATCGCCGGACCGGCCTCCCGGCGGCCTCGGCCGGCAGCACCCAGCTGCAGGTGGCGCGGTGGACGTCCGGCGCGTCGACCGTGTACGACACCACCGCCACCCGGGCGGCGGCCGGCGGATCGCCGGTCAGCCACGACCCGGCGATCACCGAGGCCAGCGCCCGCCCGGCCGCCTCGGGCATGGTCAGCAGCATGCTCGGTCCGTGGTACCCGAACTCGACGCAGCTCAGGCCGATGAGGGTGCCGGGACTCGCCGCGACGAACCGCCGCGGCGAGCTGTGTCCCCCGGCGGCGTCGGCGGCGACGGCCCGGAGGCTGTGCCCGGTGGCGAACTCGCTGACGCCGATGACGCCCACCTGCCCGCCCGGCGGTCCGGGGAGCTCCTTCCGCGCCTCGTCGACCGCGAGCCGCACCAGCCAGGCCGCCGGGTCGGCGAACTTCAGCGGCCCGCGCCGTACGACCTCCGTGAGATCGGCGCGGACCACGGTCACGGGATCGGTCGTGATCGGCGCCGGCCGCGCCGGCCGGGGGGTCGGATGGCTCATGGCTGACGGCTGTCCCCTCGTCGCAGCAGCAGGCAGGTGTTGAAGCCGCCGACCCCGAGGGTCACGTTCAGCGCGAACTCGCCCGTGACGGGCGCGGGCCCGCCGATCGGCAACGGCAGCGGAAAATCCGCCATGGCGGTGCGCAGCTGGGTCACCGGAGGAGCCACCTGATCCCGCAGGGCGAGCAGCGCGACGATCGTGTCGATCGCGCCGCTCGCACCCAGGGTGTGCCCGAGGGCACCCTTCGTGGCCACCACCACGGGGGCGGGGGCCCGGCCGAACACCTGGCGCAGGAGCTCGGCCTCGGCGGCGTCGTTGGTGACCGTGCCGGTGCCGTGCATGCTGACGCACGCGACCTCGCCCGGCGCGCAGCGGCCCGCCGCGAGGCTGTGCAGCACCGCTCGGGCGCCGGCGGCACCTGATGCGTCGGGTTCGTTGAGTGAGGTACCGGAATTGGACGCCCCCCAGCCGGCCAGGATCCCGTGCACCCGCGCTCCCCGCCCGCGCGCGGTGGACAGCCGCTCGAGGACGAGGAACGCCGCTCCCTCGCCGGGAAGGGTCCCGTCCCGGTCGGCGTCGAAGGGGCGCAGCACGCCCGCGGACATCACACCCATGCCCGAGTGGCCCAGCCGTTTCGCCGGGGAGAGCAGATCCACCCCACCGGCGACGCAGCGGTCGGCCAGCCCGGTCCGCAGCAGGGTGCCCGCGATCGACAGCGCGTCGGAACCCGCCGAGCAGGCGGTGGAGACCGCGATCGGCCGGTGTGCGGTGCCCAGGGCACGCCCCGCGTCCTCGGCCCAGGTGTAGAGCGAGCCGGTGGCGGTCGAGTCCGCGTGCGGACCGAGGCTGGTGCCGAGGACCGGGTGCAGCTCCGGGTCGCCGGCGACACCGGCGTCGGCGAGAGCCCGGCGCGCGACCGCCGCGGTGACGGTGACGTACTGGTGCCGGAGCGGCCCGTCGGGAACGGCGTCGGCGAGCCGGGCCGCCAGCGGGTTGCGTACCGGGCTCGCCGACGGGACCTCCCGGAAGCCGTCGGCCCCCGTCAGCAGGAGTTGCCAGACATCCTCGACCTCGCGGCCGAGCGCGGTGTCCCATGCCATGCCCGTGACGGCGATCGGGTCGCCGTACGTCGCCGGTGTCGTCATCGGTTCGACCCGCGGCTCAGCGGCGCAGTTCGAGGATGAGGTCGCGCACCGTGTCCACCGAGTGGAAGCGGACCGAGTTGAATTGCTCGTCCGGGATCCGCACCTCGAACTGCCGCTCACACTGGACGCGGAGCTCGGTGAATCCCAGCGAGTCGAGGCCCAGGTCGGTGGCGAGGCCGTCGGTCGTGTTGATGGAGTCCTCCTCGAGGTCGAGGTAGGCGTCCTCCACCAGAATGCTTTTGATTCTCGACTCGATCTCTGTGTTCGAGAGGGACAACATCCATCTCCTTCGCGAGCGAAAAGGCCGGAAGCCCGGGCCCCGGCGGTCCGACGTCCCGGCCAATGCGAGACGAAGCCGTCAGCGCCCCTGTCCCGGTGATCCCCGACTATGCGGGCGACTTTACACCGAGCCGGGCCGCCGGATCCACCGCCGCGTGTCCCGGTGCACGGGTGGGCCCGACTCCCCAGTGTATGACCCGGTGGGTGGTGCGATGGCCACACGGACGAGTCTGCCAGCATTATAAGTCCTGCTCAGAAGCAGGATCAGTTGATCGGGACGCGGCGCCGGACGGCGCTCGGAACATGCCGGTCCAGCAGGTTGAGAGGAACGGTCCGTCCCACTCGGGAAATCCGTACCCCAAATGGGAAACGCGTCCGTGCCGCGTGATCGACGGCCCTTGACACGACTTGTCGCGACTGGCAACGTCGGCCTTGTTCCTGGCCGGGGCGCCGGAACTTCCTCCAGCTATTCCGAGTGGAATCGAAGTATGACGGAGTCGAGGATGATCGTCGTGTCAGCGGCATGAACGACCACGTTTCCCAGTCGGCCGGCGGAATGCGGTTGATCATCGTGGGTGCCGGGGTCATGGGTATCAGCATCGCGACATTGGCTGTTTCCCGTGGCGTCCGGGTGTCCCTCGTCGACAATGATCCCGACAAAGCCGCCTCCGCTCCCGACAGGGTGGCCGGGGAGGTCCGGCTGGCCACCCTGCTGAAAGCGATCACGGCCGGCGCGCCGCGCGGTGAGCTGGTCGTGACCGGCTCGCTCGCGGGCTGCGGGCCGGCTGACGCGGTGATCGAGGCGATCACCGAGGTGGCCGACGACAAGATCCGGGTGCTGAAGGAAGTCAGCAGCGCCGTCGGTGGCCACGTCCCGCTCATCACCAACACGTCGTCCATCCCGGTGGACGAGTTGGCGGCCGGGGTGCCGCACCCGGAGGCGGTGCTCGGCATCCACTTCATGAATCCGGCCTACCTCATCCCCACCGTGGAGATGATCCCGGGTTCGCGCACGTCGGCGGGGACGGTGCAGCGCGCGACGGCCCTGCTGGCGGCGCTCGGCCGGACGGGTGTGGTGGTCGGGGACGGTCCCGGCTTCGTGACCAGCAGGCTGTCGCACCGCCTGATCAACGACGCCGTCAGGATCGTCGAGGAGGGCCGGGCCACGGCCGAGGACGTGGACCTGCTCATGCAGGGATGTCTCCGGCACGCCGTCGGCCCGCTGCGCACCGCGGACCTCATCGGCCTGGACAACCTCGCCGACTCGCTGGCGATCCTCTTCGCCAGAACCGGCGAGGAGAGCTTCCGGCCGGCCGAGCTGCTGCTGCGGAAGGTGGCTGCGGGCGACCACGGGCGCAAGTCCGGCCGCGGCTTCTACACCTACTGACCGAGACGACCACAGGCGCCGGGGGAAGTGATGGCAGGGCAGGTACTCATGGACGCGGATCTCGCGGACTACGTCCGGCGCGTGTCGCTGCGGGAGGACGACATCCTGCGGGAGCTGCGTGCCGAGACCGCGCGGTTCCCCGCTCTGCACACCATGCTGATCATGCCCGAGGAGGCGCAGCTGCTGAGCCTGCTCGCCACGGCCATCGGTGCCCGGTCCGTACTGGAACTCGGAACGTTCACCGGCTACACCACGCTCCGCCTGGCCAGGACGCTCCCGGTCGGGGGGCGGCTGGTGACGTGCGACATCAGCGAGAAGTGGACGACCATCGCCAGCCGGTACTGGCGGCGGGCCGGTGTCGAGGACCGGATCGACCTGCGCATCGGCCCCGCGCTCGGGACCACCGCGGACCTCCTGGACGCGGCCGGCCCGGACAGCTTCGACTTCGTCTTCATCGACGCCGACAAGGAGAACTCGGTCGAGTACTACGACCGTGCGGTCGAGCTGGTCCGGCCCGGGGGGCTCGTCGTCCTGGACAACACGCTGTTCTTCGGGAGAGTCGTCGACCCCGCCGCCCAGGACGCGGCGACGCTCGGCATCCGGGCCGTGAACTCGCGCGTCCGGGCGGACGAGCGGGTCGACATCTCGATGCTCTCCATCGCCGACGGGGTGACCATCGCGCGCAAGCGCGACCACCCGGCCGGCCGTCGTCCCCATACCTCCCACGGACAGGAAAGGAGTGCGCCGTGTCGAACACCGATTACGCCGGGACACTGACCGAAGAAGCCGCCCGCGCCGCTCTGACCGATTTCCTCGAGCTGAGGACGAAGCACGTCTGGGAACCGGCGACGGACCTGTTCGAGTCCGGCGCGGTGACCTCCATCTTCGCGATGGAGCTGGTCGTTCACGTCGAGCAGACCTTCGGCGTCACGATCGAAGGGGACGAGCTCACCATGGAGAACTTCCGGACCATCGACGCCATGGTGGCGATGGTCTTCCGGCTCAAGGCCGGCGCACGTCGTGGTTGACGCGCTCGCGGCCGTTCTCGCGGAGACGGTGGGGCAGCGGGCCGGTGGCTGGGACCTGAGCGGGGAGATTCCCGAGGACGCGCTGCGTGCACTGGGAACCCGCGGGGTGCTCTGCGCCGCCGTCCCGGCCGAGTTCGGCGGCCAGGGCCTGTCCGCTCTCGCCAACGGCGAACTGACCGCGCACGCGGGTGTGCTGTGCGGCTCCACCCGGAGTGTGATGACGTCCCAGGGGATGGCGGCCTGGACCGTCCAGCGGTTCGGCGACGACAAGCAGCGCGTCGACCTGCTCGGCCGGTTGACCGGGGGAGAGCTCGCGGCGGTCTGCTTCAGCGAGACGCAGGCCGGCAGTGACCTCTCGGCGATCGGGACCCGGATCGTCGAGGAGGACGGCGAGATCGTCGTCGACGGCCGGAAGGTCTGGGCCACGGCGGCCGCGTACGCGGACCTGCTGCTGGTGATGGGCGTCCACGGCGCGGGTGCCGCGGTCGCGGCCGTCCCGGCGTCCGCCCGGGGAGTGACGGTCGAGAAGATCCCCGGCCCGCTGGGGTGCCGCGCCGCCGGCCACTCGAACATCCGCCTGGACTCGGTCCGGTTGCCGAAGGACAGCCTGCTCGTCGGCTCCCGGCTGCCGATGGCCATGCTCGGGACGATCGCGCTGACGTACGGCAGGCTCTCGGTCGCCTGGGGCTGCGTCGGCATGCTGCGCGCGTGCCTGGCCGCCGGCACCCGGCACGTCCGCGACCGGGAACAGTTCGGCAGGCCGCTCGCCGACCACCAGCTCGTGGCCCGGCACATCGCGGACCTCTACACCCTCGAGCGGACGGCGACCCACGCCTGCGAGCGTGCCGCCGAGAGCTGGGACCGGCAGGCGCCGAACCTGGCTTCGGACGCCGTTCTCGCCAAGTACGTGGCCGCGGGCAACGCGGCCGAGGGCGCCGCCCGGGCCGTCCAGGTCATGGCGTCCGCCGCGGCCGAGGACGGGCACGTCGTGGCCCGCGCCTACCGCGACGCGAAGCTCATGGAGCTCATCGAGGGCACGTCCGAGATCTGCCAGCTCATCCTCGCCCGCCGCGCTCTCGAGGACGTGCCGTGACCGTCGGAATCGGCGCTGTCCGGTGCCTGCTGCCCACCGGCTTCACCGCGGTGACCGACCTGCCCGAGATGCGGCGGCTGGGCGCGCGGGAGAAGGAGTTCGTCGCGCAGAGCGGGGTCCGGACCGTCGGCGTCTTCGCCGGCCGGACACCCGCCGACCTGGCGGCCCAGGCCTCCCGGGAACTGCTCGCCGGAGCACCGCGCGAACCGGACCAGCTGATCCTGATCGGCCCCCGGGCACCCGAGGTGCTGATCGGCTCGGACGCCTGCCAGGTCCAGTTCGAGAGCGGCCTGCGCGACACGTTCCCGTTCACCCTCGACGGTCTGGGCTGCGCCGGGTCGTCGGCGGCCTGGTCGCTCGCCCGCGACCTCATCGTGGCGGATCCGAGCCGCGAGAGCGTCCTGATCACCTACGCGAGCCGGCCGACCGGCGCGGACCGGATCCGGTACCCCGTCACGGTGATCGGTGACGGCGCCTTCGCGATGACCCTGGTCAGGGGCGGTCGTCCGGTGCTGCGCGCCCACCGGATGGCGGCCGACGGCCGGTTCCACGGCCTGTTCCGGGTGGACTACAAGAACTCCCCGCCCGAGCAGTGGCGCGAGGAGTGCCGCGACGACGACCAGTACAAGTTCGACCTGGCGATGCAGAGCCGCTCCCGCCTGGGACGCCTCGTCGACGAGGTGCTCGCCGCCGAGGGCGTGACGAAAGCCGACATCGCCACGACGCTCATGCAGAACGTGACCGCGAGCGCGTACACGTTCTACCAACGGTCCCTCGGGCTGCGGATCCATCCGGTGTGTGCCGAGCACCTCGCCGAATTCGGCCACCTCGGCGCGATGGACGTGGTGCTCAACCTCGACCGGGTGCTGAGCGCGGGTGAGTTGCGGCGGGGCGACCTGATGCTCGTCCTGAGCAACAGCCCGGTGGCGGCCTGGACCGTCACCCTGTGGGAAATCTAGGCCACACCGAGAGGACACCGTGGTGCAGGGCAACAGCCTGGTCAAGTGCCTGATCTGGGACCTCGACAACACATTGTGGAAGGGGATTCTGCTCGAGGACGACGACGTGCACCTCGCCGAGGACATCCGGCGGGTCATCGTGGAGCTGGACCGGCGCGGCGTTCTCCAGTCCGTGGTGAGCCGGAACGACCACGACCACGCGTGGGCCGTGCTGGAGAAGATGGGCGTCGCCGAGTACCTGGTCGCGCCGCGGATCGGTTGGGGCCGGAAGTCCGACGCGGTGCGGGCGGTCATCGACGAGCTGGGGTTCGCGGAGAACACGATCGCGTTCATCGACGACCAGCCCTTCGAGCGGGCCGAGGTCGCCCATCACCTGAGCCGGGTCCGCTGCTACCCCGCCGAGCAGGCGGCCTTCCTGACCGAGCGGCCCGAGTTCAGCCCGGCGGTGACCACCGCGGACGCGAGCCGGCGCCGGGTCATGTACCAGGCGAGGGTCCGACGCGAGGCGGACCGGGCCGCGTACCAGGGCCCGGACGAGGACTTCCTGACGAGCCTGGGCATGGAGCTGAGCATCGTCCGCGCCGGGTACGACGACCTCGCCCGGGTCGAGGAGCTGACGCTCCGGACCAGCCAGATGAACGCCACCGGCATCCACTACCCGCAGCAGGCGCTGCGCGTCCTCAGCGCGGATCCGTCCCACGAGGTGCTCGTGGTCTCCCTCGAGGACAAGTTCGGTTCGCACGGCGCCGTCGGCGTCGTCCTCCTCGAACGGCTGGCCGGGGCCTGGCGGATCAAGCTGCTGGCCACCTCCTGCCGGGTCGTCGCGTACGGCGTCGGGACGATCATCCTCCGCTGGCTGGTCGAGGCCGCGCTGCGCGCGGGCGTCCACCTGACCGCCGACTTCCGGGCCACCGAGCGGAACCGCATGATGGACATCGCCTACCGGTTCGCCGGCTTCCGGGACGAGGAGTGCGCGTGCACCGGGCCGGCGGACCCCGGCGAGGTACGGCGGCTGCACCTGGTGCCCGCTCCGCAGCCGCCGGTGACCACCATGCGGATCCTCGCCCCCGACCTCACGGCGGGGCCCGCGGGCGCACCGGTGCTCACGCCGGCCCGTGAGGCCTGATCCGTCCGCGGACACCGGCCGGCAGGCCGGGAATGGAGCCATGTCGATGACACACGCGCAGTCCGGCCCTCAGGACCCGCCGCCCGCCGTCCGGCCCGGCGACCTGGCCGTCGTCAGCGGCGGCACCAAGGGCATCGGCCTCGAGCTGAGCCGGGCCCTGCTGAAGACGGGGTACCGGGTGGTCGGTCTCTACCGGCACGACGGGTCGGCGGCCGCGGACGCCGTGGACCAGCTGGGTGACGGCTTCACGGCCATCGCGGCCGACGTCTCCGACCCGGATCAGGTGCGCCGCACCGCGGAGACCGTGCTGACCGGGCACGGCGTGCCCTCGGTGCTCGTGAACAACGCCGGTCGCAACATCGACCTGCCGTTCCTGGAGATGACCGACGAGGCCTGGCACACCGTCGTGCAGTCGAACCTCTCCGGTCCGTTCTACCTGACCCGCGCCTTCGCCCGGCCGATGCTGGACGCCGGGGGCGGCTCGGTGGTCAACATCGGCGCCACCACCGGCATCCGGCCGCGCTTCAACGGGGTGAACTACTGCGCCAGCAAGGCCGGACTGCTGCACCTGACCAAGTGCCTGGCGCTGGAGCTCGCGCCCGCGATCCGGGTCAACTGCCTCATCCCCGGCATGATCGACACCGAGGACATGCAGATGCGCGTGCGCATGGCCCCGCCCGACCACCGGGCCAGCCTGTTCACCAGCATCCCGCTCGACCGGATCGGCACGCCCGCCGAGATGGCCGCCGCGCTGCTGTTCCTCGTGGGCGAGGGCGGCCGCTACATCACCGGCCAGAAGCTCATCGTCGACGGCGGCCAGTTCATGTGGTGACCGCCGGATCGGCGGCCCCGGACCCTCGGCAGGAGGTAGGTGACACCATGCACGGCGAGCACGAACAGATCAGGGCCGGCGCCGGCCCGTCGGATGTGGACGGTCCGATCGCGGTCATCGGCGTGGCGTGCCGACTGCCCGGGGCGCCCGACCCGGGCGCGTTCTGGAGCCTGCTGACCGACGGCGGGAGCGCGATCGGGGAGCCGCCCGCGGACCGGTGGGACCCGGCCGTCCTCGGCGACCAGCCGTCCGCGGCGCTCCGCCACGGCGCCTTCCTCGAGCGGGTGGACCTCTTCGACGCCGGCTTCTTCGGGATCTCCCCGCGCGAGGCCGCGGGGATGGACCCGCGGCAGCGGCTGGCGCTGGAGCTGAGCTGGGAGGCGATCGAGGACGCCGGTGTCGTCCCGGGCACGCTGGGCGGCAGCCGGACCGGCGTCGTGGTCGGCGCGATCGGCGACGACTACGCGACGCTCGTGCGCCGGCGCGGCCTGCCGGCGATCGACGGGCACACCGCGACCGGGCTGCACCGGGGCCTCATCGCCAACCGCGTCTCGTACCTGCTGGGCCTGCGCGGCCCCAGCCTGACCGTCGACTCGGCACAGTCCTCGTCGCTCGTCGCGGTGCACCTGGCCTGCCAGAGCCTGTGGCGGGGGGAGTGCGACCTGGCGCTGGCCGGCGGGGTCTCGGTCATCGCCGGGCCGGAGAGCACCGTCGAGGCGGCCCGGATGGGGGCGCTGTCCCCGCAGGGGCGCGTCTTCGCCTTTGACGCCCGCGCCGACGGCTACGTCCGCGGCGAGGGCGGGGCGGTGGTCGTCCTCAAGCCGCTGGGCCGGGCCATCGTGGACGGGGACGAGGTCTACTGCGTGGTGCGGGGCAGCGCGGTCAACAACGACGGCGGCGGGCCGGGGCTGACCGTGCCGGACGCCGGTGCGCAGGAGCAGGTGCTCCGGCTCGCGCTGGAGCGGGCCGGGACCGACCCCGCCGAGGTCCAGTACGTCGAGCTGCACGGCAGCGGGACCAGGGTCGGCGACCCGGTCGAGGCGGCGGCGCTCGGCGCCGCCCTCGGCGCCGGCCGGCCGGCCGGGGACCCGCTGCCGGTCGGATCGGTGAAGACGAACGTCGGGCACCTCGAGGGCGCCGCCGGCATCGCCGGCCTGGTCAAGGTCGCGCTCGGCATCCGGCACCGGCTGATCCCGGCGAGCCTGCACTTCGACAGCGAGAACCCGGCCATCCCGCTGCGGGAGCTGGGGCTGCGGGTGCAGCGGGAGCCGGGCCGCTGGCCGCACGAGGACCGGCCGCTGGTGGCCGGGGTCAGCTCGTTCGGCATGGGCGGCACGAACTGCCACGTGGTCCTCGCCGAGCCGCCGCCGGCCGCCGCCGCGCCGGGCCGGGCGGTGGGGTCGGCCG
>CADCTP010000393.1 GCA_902805565.1 uncultured Mycobacteriales bacterium | reverse complement strand
GTGCCGGCCGCCGCGGTCGAGCGGGCCACCGCGGGCTGGGAGGGCCGCTCGGCCGCCCGCCGGCTCGGCGCCGCCGCCAGCCGCGGCCGGCTGCTGCAGCGGTCGTACCCGCCGGGCGCCGACCCGGGGATCAACGACAGCCTGGTCCCGCAGCAGGGGCCGAACTACGCCCTGGCCAAGCGCATCCAGCGCTGGCGGGCCGCGGTCGACCGGGCGGACGGCGGCACGGTGTCCTTCCACGTCGCGCCGTCCACCCGGACCAGGTCGGTGACGAAGCACCGGGCGCTGGCGGCGGCGTTCGCCGGGGCGCACCACTTCGACGTGGAGGTGTTCGAGCCGGCCACCGCGAACACCCTGCTCGCCGCGCTGCTGGTGCACGACCTGCACGCCGGCCGGCCCGCGCACCCGCACCCGTGGCAGGACGAGGCCGAGGCCGCGGTGCACGGCGGGCTGTGGCGCACCCCGTACGCGCCGCGCACCGTCCTCGGCCTGGCCGCGCTCCGGGGCGCCGTCCGGGTCTGACCGGTCAGGCGCCGGTCTCGCTGCCCGGCTCCGCGCCGGCCAGCGAGCCGCCGTGCGCGTCCTGGTCCTCGGGCCCGGCCCCGGGCACCGGCACCCCCATGGAGGTCGCCTCCTCCTGCCCGGTCCCCGCCGGGTCCGGCCCGCTCGCGTCGCCCTGGTCCGTCGCCGTCCACTGTTCGGTCATGGCCCGGCGATACCCCGGCCGGGGCGCGGGATGCCGGCGGGTGTGAACCCGGTGCCGGCCGGGAACCGGTCGGACGTGGGCGAGCCGGGCGAGAAGCTGTCGCCGTACCGGGGCAAGCGCGACTTCGGCCGCACCCCGGAGCCGGCGGGCGGGCCGGACCCGGCGCCCGGCGGCGCGCTCCGGTTCGTGGTGCAGCGGCACCGGGCCCGCCGGCTGCACTACGACCTGCGCTTCGAGATGGACGGCGTGCTGGCCAGCTGGGCGGTCCCCCGCGGCCCGACGCTGGACCCGGCCGCCCGGCGCAACGCCGTGCACGTCGAGGACCACCCCATCGAGTACCTCGACTTCGAAGGGGTCATCCCCACCGGCGAGTACGGCGGCGGCGACGTCATCGTCTGGGACATCGGCACCTGGGAGCCGGTCAAGACCGACGACCCGGTGGCCGCGGTCGCCGCCGGCGAGCTGCACGCCGAGGTGCGCGGGGAGAAGCTGCGCGGCCGGCTGGTGCTGGTCCGCCGCGAGCGGGAGCCGAACGAGAAGGAGCAGTGGCTGCTGCTGCACAAGCGGGACGAGCACGCGGTGCCCGGCTGGGACCCGGAGGACCACCCCCGCTCGGTCCTCAGCGGGCGGACCAACGACGAGGTGAAGGCGGACCCGGACCGGCTGTGGCGCTCGGACCTGCCGGCCGCGCGGGCGTCGGTGGCGCTGCGGGTGCCGGCCGTCACGACCGAGGAGCTGGCCGCGCTGGACGACCTGGGCGGGGGCGGCACCTGGGCGGCCTTCGGCCGGCGGCTGAGGCTGACGAACCTGGACAAGGAGCTGTTCCCCGGCGTGACCAAGCGGGACTTCGTCCGGTACGCCGCCACCGTCGCCCCGACCGTGCTGCCGTACCTCGCCGGCCGGGCGCTGAACATGCACCGCTTCCCCGGCGGCGTCGGCACCAAGGGCTTCTGGCACAAGCAGCTGCCCGACCACGCCCCGGACTGGCTGCCGCGCTGGGACAACCCGGACGCCGACTCCGACGAGGTACGGACGTACCTGGTCGTCGACGAGCCGGCCGCGCTGGTCTGGGCGGCGAACTTCGGGGCCCTGGAGTGGCACGCCTGGACCTCGAAGGTCGACGCGCCCCGGCAGCCGACGTACGCGCTGGTCGACATCGACCCCGGCCCGGACACCGGCTGGGACGACGTGCTCACGCTGGCCCGGCTGCACCGCACCGCGCTGGAGCACCTGCACGTCCGGGCCCAGCCCAAGGTCACCGGCCGGCGCGGCATCCAGATCTGGATCCCGGTCGCCCGCGGGCCGTCCTTCGAGGAGACCCGGGACTGGGTCGAGCAGCTGTCCCGGGCCGTCGGCGGCGTCGTCCCGGAGCTGGTCAGCTGGCAGTGGCACGTCCGCGACCGCAGCGGCCACGCCCGCCTCGACTACACCCAGAACGCGATCAACAAGACGCTGGTCGCCCCGTACAGCCCCCGGGCCGCCGCGCACGCCCCGGTCTCCGCCCCGATCGACTGGGCCGAGCTCGACGACCCGAACCTCCGCCCGGACGGCATCACCCTGCGCGACGTACCGGCCCGGCTGGCCGAGCGCGGCGACCTCTTCCGCCCGGTCCTGACCCCGCAGACCCTCCCCCGCATCACCTGAGCACCCGCGACCTAGCCGGCGGGACCCCGCGACGTCAGCACGGACAGGCGGCTGCCCCCCGCGTGGTCGTCGGCGTCCAGGCAGCGGCGCAGCGGGTTGGCCACCGCGCTCTCCCGCGCCCGGGCGAGCGAGCTCAGCGCGGCGATCAGTCCGGCCAGCGCCAGGCCCACCACGGTGGCGACCGTCGGGGTCGTCCACGCCGCCAGCTGCAGCCAGGCGAGGAGGACGGCCCGGGCCAGGTACGCGGCCAGGAACAGCAGCGCGGCCCAGAAGACGCCCTCGCGGGCGTCGAGATCGAGGCTCAGGAAGAACGCGACGACCGCGGCCACCGCCCCCACGGTCCACGACCATCGCACCCACTCGGGTCCCCAGGGCACCGACCAGAAGATCGAGCCGAGGTCATGGGTCACCAGGGCCCACAGCACCAACGCCGCGGCGAGGGCGACGAGGATCCTGATCAGGCCGCGCAGGACCACCGGTTCCCGGGGCGGCGGGGTCCGCACGGCCAGCCAGTCCTGCGTCCGCGGCGTGAAGTTCGCGGCCCCGAGGTACTCCGCGAGGAACGTGGCGCCGACCCGCCACGGCAACAGCTCGACCACCCGGGTGCAGTGGTCGTGGACGCCCTGCCGCTCCAGCAGCAACCGGCCCAGCTCCCGCCCCTCCGGGATGGCCGCCGGGGCCGCGGCGACGGCCAGGAACGTCCGGTGCAGCGTGGCCGCCGGTCCGCCCAGACCGGTCAGCCGCAGGTCGACCCGCTCCCCGATCGCCTCGAGCAGCGAGCGGGTGTCCGGCGCGGCCAGGTCCACCGGCCCGCGTTCCGGCGGCGGGACGAGCACCGTCCAGTCACCCGGCGCCCGGCCCACCGCGCGCCAGGCCGCCACCGGCAACCCCAGCCGCGGGTCGATCTCCACCAGGTCCCTCGGAGCGGCGGACCCGGTGTCGAGCAGGTACACGATCCGGCCGGCCACCCGGCCGAGGATCCCGTCCGGGTCGCCGAACGGCCGCCAGGTCCAGGTCGACCAGGGCGCCTGCGCGTCGACGACCAACCGGGCCTTCGCGATGGCCTCCTCGACCCCCGGCCGCCGGAACAGCGCCGCCAGCCGCCAGGCCGCGCGGACCTCGACGGCGGGCGACGACCAGAGCAGCCCGGCGAGCTGCTCGGCGGCGGCCGGCGTGCCGATGCGCGCCAGCTCGTCGACCGCCCAGCGGTCGCCGACCCGCGCGCGCCCGGCCAGGGCCGGGATGGCCAGCTCGCCGGTGCCGGTCAGCGCCGCCCGCGCGTCCTCGTCCTCGGTGGCCAGCGCGGCCAGCGTCGCGGTGGCGTCCAGCCGGCCGGAGGCCGACAGCGCCCGCATCGCCGCGACCCGGGCCGACCGGGGGACGTCCGGCCGGTGGACCATGTCGGTCAGCATCGCCCGTACCTCCCGGCCGCGGGGCCGGTCGTCGGCGGCGACCGCGCCGAACGCCGCCTCGACCGCCGACGCGCCGGCGTCCCCCGCGCCCAGCCGGTCCTGGAAGGACCGGACGATCTCCCGCGCGTACGTCTCCTGCACCCGGCCGGCCTCGACCAGGCACTCCAGTGCGAGCACCTGGTCGGGGCCGCCGGCGTCGAGGATCGCCCGGATCACCGGGGTGGAGTCCCGGCTGGTCTGCGCGCACCACAGCTTGACCGTCTCCCGCCAGCCGGCCGGGTCGGCCCGGTGGCCGGCGAGCAGCCGGTCCGGGTCGTCCACCAGCTCGCGGGCGGCGAGGTACTCCCGCAGGGTCAGGTGCCGGAACTGGTGGCGGGTGCGGCCGCGGTCCACCGGGACCAGCAGCTGGCTGCGCTCGATGATCTCGTCCAGCAGCACCCCGGCCCGCTCCGGCCCGATGTTCAGGTCCGGCAGCGCCGCGGCGACCAGGGCCCGCAGCTCGGACAGCGAGACCGTCAGCTGGTCGGTGCCCTCACCGGGCTGCTCCTGCAGCGCCAGCGCCACCCGCTGCAGCACCGCCTGCTTCTGCGCCACCGGGAACAGGGCGAGCGGCGGGCCGCCCCGGTGCAGCCGGACGTCCCGGCGCAGCAGGTGGTCGATGGCGAGGTCGTAGAACATCGCCCGGGAGGAGGGCAGCGCCTGGCCGGTCTGCAGCGAGACGTTGACGTGCAGGTACACGATCATGGTGAGCAGCAGCGGGTTGCGGGCGAGCCGCAGCAGCGGCGGGTTCTCCCGCAGCGAGGCGAACAGCTCCTCGGCCGCGGCGGCGGACAGCTGCCGCCAGTTGCGCAGCAGCTGCCGGATGCTCGCGTCGTCGAACTCCGCCACCGTGACCAGGTGCGGGAACCACTCGGCCAGCTGCCCGGTGTAGACGGCCTTGCGGCAGGTGACCACCAGGTGGCAGCGCGGGTAGAGCCGGGCGAAGTCGGCCAGCCCCCGCTCCACCGCGGTCCGGCGCTCGGCACCCACCTCGTCCAGGCCGTCGAAGAGGACCTGCAGCCGGCCCTCCCGCAGCTCGCGCCGGACCGTCGCCCGCAGCGCCGGGCCGTCCTCGCCGAGCTGGTCCAGCACCAGCTGGGCCAGCACGAGGTCCTCCAGCGAGCCGGCGGCGGCGTTCGCCCGGTGCAGCTCGACCAGCACCGGGACCGGCACGGTGGGGTCGGGCCGGCCGGCGGCCCAGGTCAGCATCGACTTCTTCAGCAGCATCGACTTGCCGGCGCCGGGGTCCCCGACGACGACCGAGCGCCGCTCGGTCTGGATCCGGTCGTAGACGTCCGCGCGCCGGTCGGCGGACTCGTACTGCAGTGCGACGTAGACGTCCTCGATGCGGATCGGCGCGTCGCCGTCGGAGAAGCCGAGCGTGTGGGTCGCGTAGCCGGACCGGACGGCATCCCGGTAGTCCCGCAGCGCCCGCCGGCCGAACCCCCGGCGCCGGGCGCCGCGACCGGTGAGCAGCCCGAACGCCCGCCGGGACACCTCGTTGATCATCTCGCCGAGGAACTGCTTGACCAGCCAGAGCGACACGGCCAGGACGGCCAGCCCGCCCAGCCCGTACGGCAGGGCGGACGCGCCGTCGGGGGGCGCGGGGAGCGAGACGACCAGCATCGGTGCGGGATCTCCGTCCGGTCCGGGGGGTGGGGCGAAGTTACTGCCCCACCGCCCGTTCCGGACAGCAAGATCCTACTTCGGCTCGTACGCCAGGTTCGGCCGCAGCCAGCGCTCGACCTCGGCCCGGTCCATGCCGCGGCGGGCGGCGTAGTCCTCGACCTGGTCGCGGCCGAGCCGCCCGACGGTGAAGTACCGCGACGCCGGGTGGCCGAAGATCAGCCCGCTCACGCTGGCCGCCGGGGTCATCGCGAAGGACTCGGTCAGGCCCATCCCGATGCCGTCCGCGTCGAGCAGCTCGAAGAGCATCTTCTTCTCGCTGTGGTCCGGGCTGGCCGGGTAGCCCAGCGCCGGCCGGATGCCGCGGAAGCGCTCGGCGTGCAGGTCGGCGATGTCCGGGTCGGCGTCCGGCTCGAACCAGGCGCGCCGGGCCTGCAGGTGGATCCACTCGGCGAACGCCTCGGCCAGCCGGTCGGCCAGCGCCTTCACCATGATCGCCCGGTAGTCGTCGCCGGCGTCCTCGTACGTGCCCGCGAGCCGCTCGGCACCGTGGATGGCGACGGCGAACCCGCCGAGGTGGTCCCCGGCCGGCGCGACGTAGTCGGCCAGGCACCGGTTGGCCCGGCCCTCGGGCTTGGCGGTCTGCTGGCGCAGCATCGGGAACCGGGGGCCGTCCGCCAGCACGATGTCGTCGCCGTCGGAGTGCGCCGCCCAGAAGCCGTACGCGCCCTCGGCCCACAGCGAGCCGTCGGCGATGATCTGGTCGAGCATCGTGTTCGCGTCGTCGAACAGCTCCCGGGCGACCGGCTGGTCCAGGATCGCCGGGTACTTCCCCTTCAGCTCCCAGGCCAGGAACAGGAACTGCCAGTCGATCATCGCCCGCAGCGTGGTCAGGTCCGGGCGGACGACCCGGGTGCCGGTGAAGTCGGGGACGGGCAGCTCGTCGAACGGCACGGCCTCCCGGTTCGCCCGGGCCTGCGCCACGGTCAGCATCGGGGTCCGGACCTTCGCCGCGTGCTGCTCGCGCAGCCGCTCCTGCTCGACCCGGTTGTCCCGGGCCAGCACCTCGGCCCGGTCGTCGTCGAGCAGGTCGGAGACCACGCCGACCACCCGGGACGCGTCCAGCACGTGCACGGTCGCGGCCTCGTACGCGGGGGCGATCCGGACCGCGGTGTGCTGCCGGGACGTGGTGGCCCCGCCGATGAGCAGCGGGACCTTCAGCCCGCGCCGCTGCATCTCCCCGGCCACCGTGACCATCTCGTCCAGCGACGGGGTGATCAGCCCGGAGAGGCCGACCGCGTCGGCGCCCTCGGCGACCGCGGTGTCCAGGATGACGGCGGCCGGGACCATGACGCCCAGGTCGATCACCCGGTAGTTGTTGCAGCCCAGCACCACGCCGACGATGTTCTTGCCGATGTCGTGGACGTCGCCCTTGACGGTGGCGAGCACCACGGTGCCCTGGCCGCGCTCGGTGTCGGCGAAACCGTCCAGCCGGCGCTGCTCCTTCTCCGCCGCCATGAACGGCTCCAGGTACGCCACCGAGCGCTTCATCACCCGGGCGCTCTTGACCACCTGCGGCAGGAACATCTTCCCGGCGCCGAACAGGTCGCCGACGATCTTCATGCCGTCCATCAGCGGGCCCTCGATGACCTCCAGCGGCCGGGCCTTGAGCTGCCGGGCCTCCTCGGTGTCCTCGATGATGAAGTCGACGATCCCGTGCACCAGCGCGTGCGCCAGCCGCTGCTCGACCGGCTTCTCCCGCCAGGCCAGGTCGACCACCCGCTGGGTGCCCTTGCCGCCGACGGTCTCGGCGAAGGAGACCAGCCGGTCGGTGGCGTCCTCCCGCCGGTCGAACAGCACGTCCTCGACCAGCTCCAGCAGGTCGGCCGGGATGTCCTGGTAGACCGCGAGCTGGCCGGCGTTGACGATGCCCATGTCCAGCCCGGCCTGCACCGCGTAGTACAGGAACGCCGAGTGCATGGCCTCGCGGACCACGTCGTTGCCGCGGAAGGAGAAGGACAGGTTGGAGATGCCGCCGCTGGTCCGGGCGCCGGGGCAGCGCTCCTTGATCCGCGGCAGCGCCTCCAGGAACGCCTTCGCGTACCCGTTGTGCTCACTGATGCCGGTGGCGACGGCCAGCACGTTCGGGTCGAAGATGATGTCCTCGGGCGGGAAGCCGACCTCGTTGACCAGCAGGTCGTACGCGCGGCCGCAGATGGCGACCTTGCGGTCGGCGGTGTCGGCCTGGCCCTGCTCGTCGAAGGCCATCACCACGACGCCGGCGCCGTAGTCGCGGACCCGCCGGGCCTGGGCCAGGAACTGCTCCGGGCCCTCCTTGAGGCTGATCGAGTTGACCACGCCCTTGCCCTGCACGCAGCGCAGCCCGGCCTCGAGCACGCTCCACTTGGAGCTGTCGACCATGATCGGGATCCGGGCCACCTCGGGCTCGGTGGCGATCAGGTTGAGGAACGTGGTCATCGCCTGCTCGCTGTCGAGCAGGTCGGCGTCCATGTTGACGTCGAGCAGGTTGGCGCCGCCGCGGACCTGCTCCAGCGCGACGTCGACCGCGCCCTGGTGGTCGTCGGCCTCGATCAGCCGGCGGAACCGGGCCGAGCCGGTGACGTTGGTCCGCTCCCCGATCATGACGAACCCGGTGTCCGGCCCGATCATGAACGGCTCCAGCCCGGAGAACCGGGTCGCCCGCGGCTCCTCGGCCAACTCCCGCGGCGGCAGCCCCCGGACCTCGGCCGCGATCCGGGCGATGTGCGCCGGGGTGGTGCCGCAGCACCCGCCGACGATGTTGACCATCCCGGCCCGGGCGAACTCGCCCAGCAGGGCGCTGGTCTCCTCCGGGGTCTCGTCGTAGCCGCCGAAAGCGTTCGGCAGGCCGGCGTTCGGGTGGCTGGCCACGTGCACGCCGGCGAGCCGGGACAGCTCCTCGACGTGCGGGCGCATCTCGGCCGCGCCGAGCGAGCAGTTGACCCCGACGACCAGCGGGTGGGCGTGCTCGATCGACCGCCAGAACGCCTCGACGGTCTGGCCGGACAGGGTCCGGCCGGACAGGTCCACGATGGTGACGGAGATCCACAGCGGCAGGTCGGGGGCGACCTCGCGGGCGGCGGCGATGGCGGCCTTGGCGTTCAGCGTGTCGAAGATCGTCTCGATCAGCAGCAGGTCGACGCCGCCCTCGGCCAGCGCCGCGATCTGCTCCGCGTACGTGGCCTTGACCTCGTCGAAGGTGACCGCCCGGTACGCCGGGTCCTCGACCTTCGGCGACAGCGACAGCGTGACGTTCAGCGGGCCGATCGAGCCGGCCACGAACCGGCCCCCGGCCTCGTCGGCGGCCTGCCGGGCCAGCCGGGCGCCGGCCAGGTTCATCTCCCGCACCAGCGACTGCAGGCCGTAGTCGGACTGGCCGATGGCGGTGGCGGTGAAGGTGTTGGTGGTGGTGACGTCCGCGCCGGCCGCCAGATACTGCCGGTGCACGTCCAGGATGACGTCCGGCCGGGTGAGGTTGAGCAGGTCCGGGTCGCCGGTGACGTCCTTCGGGTGGTCGGCGGCGATCAGGTCACCGCGGTAGTCCTCCGGCGTCAGCCCGGCGCCCTGCAGCATGGTGCCCCAGGCACCATCCAGCACCACGATCCGCTCGGCGAGCAGCTCTCCCAGCGTCGAACTCATCGGCACCCTCCGGAATCCGGAGGCGCCCTTGCCGAAGACTCCAGGTCGAGCGTGGCGGACCGGCGGTCCGTTGCAGCGCCTCTCGCCTGGGCACCTATGGTACCAACCCGACCCGCCTGGGCCTACCTGCGAAAGCGGTCCCCCGCAGGTCAGGTCGCGGTCTCGCTGGCGAACTTCTCGACCAGCGCCGTCGAGCCGGAGACGATCAGCAGGTCGCCGGAGTCCACCCGGGTGTCCGCCTGCGCGTACGTGAAGTCCTGCCCGGGCCGCTTCACCCCGACCACGGTGATCCCGTACTTCGAGCGCAGCGCGGCCTGGGCCAGCGTCCGCCCGTACGCCTCCCGCGGCGCCCGCAGCTTCGCGATCGCGAACCCGTCGTCGAACTCGATGTAGTCGATCAGCCGCCCGGTGATCAGGTGCGCGACCCGCTTGCCGGTGTCCCGCTCCGGGTAGACGACGTGCCCGGCGCCGATCCGCTCCAGGATCCGGCCGTGCGGCGCGGTGATCGCCTTGGCCCAGATCTCCTCGACGCCGAGGTCGATGAGCACCCCGGTGGACAGCAGGCTGGCCTCGATGCCGGTGCCGATGGCGACCACCGCGACGCTGAAGGTCTGCACGCCCAGCTGCCGCATCGCGGCCTCGCTGGTCGCGTCGGCCTGCACCACGTGGGTCAGCCGGTCCGACCACTCCTGCACCAGCCTGTGGTTGGCGTCGACGGCCAGCACCTCGTGCCCCAGCCGCTGGAGGTTGTCGGCGAGCGCGCTGCCGAACCTGCCCAGCCCGATCACCAGCACGGAGTTGCTGTGGTGGCTCTTAGCCAACGATGGGTCGCTCCTCCGGTAGGCGGAAGAGCTTCTGCCGCTCCCGCAGCGCCAGCGCCGACGCGACCGTGACCGGCCCCAGCCGACCCGTGAACATCAGCACCACGAGAACGTACTGCGCCGGCTCCGGGAGTGACCCCGTGATGCCGGTGGACAGCCCGTTGGTGGCGAACGCGGACACCACCTCGAACAGGGCCCGGTCCAGGGCCACGTCGGACAGGCCCAGGATCATCAGCGTGCCGAGGGCCACCAGCGCCACCCCGAGCAGGGCCACCGACAGCGCCTGCCGCAGGACCGCGGTGGAGATCTCCTTGCCGAACGCGGTCACCGCCGGGTCGCCGCGCACCTCGGCCACGATCGCGAAGAACAGCACCATGAACGTGGTGACCTTGATGCCGCCGCCCATGCCCCCGCTGCCGCCGCCGACGAACATCAGGCAGTCCAGGACCAGCCAGCTGGTGTCGTTCATCGCTCCGACGTCCAGGGAGTTGAAGCCGGCGGAGCGGGCTTGCGGACCGCCCATGAAGAACCCCACGAGCAGTTTGTCACCGACCCCGAGCGGGCCCAGAGTGGCCCGGTTGCTCCATTCCAGCGCGGTGACGGCGACCGTACCGGCCACGGTCAGCAGCACGTACGCGGAGACGGTGATCTTGGTGTGCAACGTCCAGGTGCGGGGCGTCCGCAGCTCCCTGCGCAGCTCGAACAGCACCGGGAAGCCCAGCGCGCCGAGGATCACGGCGACCGCGATCGGCAGGCAGATCCACGGGTCGGTGGCGAACCGGATCAAGCTGTCGCTGTAGAGCGCGAAGCCCGAGTTGTTGAAGGCCATCACGGCGTGGAAGAGGCCCTCGTACGCCGCCCGGCCGGGCGGCACGTCGTACCGGGCCCAGAGTCGCAGCCCCAGCACCACCGCCAGCAGCGCCTCGGTGACCAGGCTGACCAGCGCGACCCCGCGGATCACCCGACGGACATCCCCCAGTCCGACCGTCCGGGTCTCCGCCGCAGCCAGGATCCGGGTCCGCAGCCCGAGCCTGCGCAGAGCGGTCAACCCGAGCAGCGACGCGGAGGTCATGAAGCCCAGCCCGCCGAACTGGACGCCCACCATGATGAGGACCTGGCCGGTCGTCGACCAGTGGTTCGGGGTGTCCACGACGCTCAGCCCGGTGATGCACACAGCGGAGGTCGCCGTGAACAGCGCCTCCACCACCGAGCTGCGCTCCCCCGGCTGGTGCGCGACCGGCAGCATGAGGAGCAGCGTCAGGACCCCGATCGCCGAGGCGAAGCCGACGAGGACGACGACCCCCGGCCGGCGCAGGCCGTTCACCGGAGGACTCCCACGGGGTGCGAGTAGAGCACGGACTCCGTACGGCTATCCGCGCAGGATGCAGAACTCGTTGCCCTCGGGATCCGCCAGCACCACGAAACCCTCGTCCCCGGACTGCCCCACGTCCCGCCGCGACGCCCCCAACCCGAGCACCCGCTCGACCTCCGCGTCCACGTCGTCGGTCCGCAGATCGGGATGATTGCGGTTCTTTCCCTCCTTCGGCCCGGCGCCCGCCTGCAGCCACACCGTCGGCTCCCCGCCACCCGGCGGCCGCAGGTGCGTCCCGTCGATGCGGTACCCCAGCACCTGGGACCAGAACTCCGCCATCCGCTCCACGTCCCGCACGTCCAGCGTCCACTGCGCGATCCGGCTCGTCATGGTCGCGGGCTACCCCGGCACGACGCGGAGATGCCCCGCGCCGGACCACCCAGCCACTACCCTGGCGCACGCCGGGGCGGTAGCTCAGCCGGTCAGAGCAGCGGACTCATAATCCGTCGGTCGTGGGTTCGAGCCCCACCCGCCCCACTGCATCGTTGCAGGTCACAAGCCTGTAGATGATCTCTGACCGAGGGACAATCGGCCCCGATCAAGATCATGCTCACAGAATGCTCACAACTTCCACG
>CADCTP010000392.1 GCA_902805565.1 uncultured Mycobacteriales bacterium | reverse complement strand
GCCGCGGGCGGCGGGGCGTGACCGACCCCGGCACCCCGGACGTGGTGGTGCACGGCTCGGCCGAGCTGCTGGCCGCGGCCACGGCGGCCCGGCTGATCACGGCGCTGGTCGACGCGCAGGCGGCGCGGGGCGCGGCGTCGGTCGTGGTGACCGGCGGCCGGGTGGGCACCGCGGTGCTGCGGGCGGTGCACGACTCGCCGGCCCGGGACGCGGTCGACTGGTCCCGCGTCGACGTCTGGTGGGGCGACGAGCGGTGGCTGCCCGCCGGCGACGCCGAGCGCAACGACCGGCAGGCGCGGGACGCGCTGCTGGCCGCGGTCCCGGCGACGGTGCACCCGTTCCCGGCCGCGGACGGGCCGTACCCGGACCCGGAGTCGGCGGCGCTGGCGTACGCGGCCGAGCTGGACACCGCGGCCGGGGCGGCAGCGGACGCCGTCGGCGTGCCCGGCAGCGGGGCCGTGCCGGCGTTCGACGTGCTGCTGCTCGGGGTCGGCGAGGAGGGGCACGTGGCCTCGATCTTCCCGGACTCGCCCGCCGCCCGGTCCGGGGACCCGGTGGTCGCGGTGCACGACTGCCCGAAGCCGCCGCCGACCCGGCTGTCGCTGAGCTTCGGCTCGATCGGCGCGGCCGCCGAGGTGTGGCTGCTGGCCGCCGGCAGCGGCAAGGCCGACGTGGTCGGCCGGGCCCTCGGCGGCGCGACGCCGCTGGAGGTCCCGGCGGCCGGCGCCCGGGGCCGGTCCCGCACCCGCTGGCTGATCGACGCCGAGGCCGCGGCGCGGCTGCGTTAGTCCTCGACGAGGAAGCCGGCCTCGGCGGCCAGCCGGGCGGCGATCGCCACCGACTGGTCGCCGGTGATCCGGGCGCCGCGCAGGGTCAGCAGGCCGCGGGCGCCGGCCAGCCGGGAGGAGCGCAGGTCGCAGCCGGCGGCCCTGGTCGCGGCGAACTCGGCCTCGTCGAAGCCGCAGTCGGTGAACACGACGGACGACAGGTCCCCGCCGACGACGGCGTCGGTGAACACGCACCCGTCGAACACGACCAGCCCGCGGACCCGCTCGATCCGCAGCGTCGCCTGGTCGAACCGGCAGCCGGACAGGTAGACGTCCTGGGCCAGGTCGACCGACAGCCGCAGCCCGCGGGCCCGGCAGTCCAGCACCTCCACCTGGCGCAGGGTCACCGCCTGCCACACCGCGGCGGACACGTCGCAGCGCCGCAGCACGCTGTCGACCAGGCTCAGCGGCTCCCGCCGGGACCCGGCCAGGTCGAGGCCGTCCAGCGACGCCCCGATCACCAGGTCGTCGCCGAGCCCGGTCGCCTCGTCCAGCCCGCCCGCCGGCCGGCGCAGCCGCCTGTCGCCGACCGACCGCCAGGCGGTCGTCACCGGCCCCGGCGGTCCCGCAGCTTGGCCAGGGCCTCCTCGAGGATGGCCTCCCCGTCGGCGTCGGTGCGCCGCTCCCGCACGTACGCGAGGTGGGTCTTGTACGGCTCGTTGCGGGGCGCCGGCGGCGGGGCCTGCTCGCTCTGGCCGGCCGGGAGCCCGCACCGCGGGCAGTCCCAGGTGTCCGGCACGGACGCCTCCTCGGCGAACGCCGGTCGCGTCTCGTGCCCGTTCGCGCAGAAGAACGGGATCCGCCGGCGCGGCGCGGACTCGCCCCGCTCCGCCTCGCCCATCGGACCGGCCCCGACCCTGCTGCCCCGGATGGCGCTGCCACCAGCCACTGTGTCTGCTCTCCTGAAACGATGACGGAGCCCCGGGCGCCCGGCCCGGGACTGGGGAACGGTCTAGGCGCCGGCCTTGAGGAGCAGGCCGAGACCGACGATGCAGACGGTCCAGACGGCACCGCAGAACAGGGTCAGCCGGTCGAGGTTCTTCTCCACGACCGAGGACCCGGACAGGGACGAGGAGACCGAGCCGCCGAACATCGACGACAGGCCACCGCCCTTGCCGCGGTGCAGCAGGATGAGCAACACCAGCAGCGCGCTGGTGACGATGAGCACGATGGACAGACCGAGGATCATTGCCGGGACGGCACCCTTTCGGGTTGACGGAGGTCGAGAGGGACAGACTACTCGACGCCCAGGGACGCCAGATCGTACCCGCGGTAGGCGGGCTGCACGTAGGCGTTGCGCAGCCGGGTGCTGCCGATCAGCACCGCCCGGTCCTCCACCAGCGGGGCGTACGCCGCGGACTCCATCGCCACCTGGGCCACCCGCCGCCAGGCCGCGGTCGCCTGCACCGGGTCCAGCGTCGCGGCGGCCTCGTCGATCGACTCCTCGTCGCCGGACAGCCCGGCCACGTTGGGGTTGGCCGACTCCCGGAGGCTGCGCCCGTCGACCAGCGGGACCAGGAACGCGTACGGCGTCGGGAAGTCGGCCGCCCACTCCGCGACGACCAGGCCCAGCTTCTCCGTCCGCACCGCCTGCGGCGAGCCGGCCACCGCGGCCAGGAACGTGCCGCGCGGGAACTCCTTCGTCGTCACGGTGATCCCGACCCGGGCCAGCGACCGGGCGACCACGTCGGCGGCCACCTTGCCCCGGCCGTCGTTGACGGTGCCCAGGGTGGTGGGGAAGCCGTCCGGCCGGCCGCAGCTGGCCAGCTCGGCCCGGGCGGCGACCAGGTCGCCGGAGTTGCCCTCCCCGGTCGGGTAGGGCGCGGTGGCCGGGTAGCCGGGCAGCACCCGGGGCCACAGCGTGGTGGCCAGGGAGGCCGCGTACCCGCCGCCGAGGGCGTCCTTCACGGCCGCCTTGTCCAGCGCGTACTGGACGGCGCGGCGGCAGTGCACGTCGTCGAACGGCGGCACCTCCGCGGGCATCGCGACGAACCGCAGCGTGCCGGTGCTCGGGTCGTCCACCCGGGCCGCCTGCGCCGGGTCGGTGAGCACCCGGGCCGCCGCCTCGGCCTGCAGCCCGCTGCCGGAGACGTCGGCGTCGGCCTCGCCGGCCAGCACCCGCCGGTCCCGCTCGACCGGCAGCACGTCGGTCTCCAGCTCCACCTTGTCCGGCAGCGCGGTGCGGACCGGGTCCAGCCCCTTGGCCCACTGCCGGTTGCGGGCGAAGGTGATGGTGCCGTCGGCGCCGATCTTCGCGATCCGGTACGGCCCGAGGGACAGCGGCCTGCGGCCGTAGTCCTTGCCGGTGTCGGCGGCGGCGCGGACCGGGCTGGCCGCCGGCAGCGCCATCACCTCGTCCCAGTCCGCGAACGGCTTGACCAGGGTGAACACGACCGTCCGGGAGTCCGGGGTGGCGATGCTGCGCAGCCCGGAGCGGTCCTTGTACGGCCCGTCGTACGGCGCGGAGCGGTCGTCGAGCAGCTGCACCGCCCAGTTCGGCCCGCCGGTGATCACGTCGGAGGCGAACAGCCGCTGGATGCCGTACTTGACGTCGGTCGAGGTCAGCGGGGTGCCGTCCTCCCACTTCACCCCCGGCCGCAGCGTGTACGCCCAGGTCCGGCCGCCGTCGGTGGTGCGGCCGGGGGCGGTGGCGAGGTCCGGGACGACCCGGGTGCCCTCCGCGCCCGGCTTCGGCGCGTACGCGACGAGCTGGCGGGTGTAGAGGCGCATCACGTTCCACACGCCGGGCGAGTACGACCGGGCGGGGTCGAGGCTGTCGACCGCGCCGGTGACCAGCTTCAGGGTGCCGCCGCGCGCGGTGGACGGCTTCCGGATCCCGGTGCTGCCGGTGTCCAGGCCCTTCACCGCGGCCGGGTCGACGTCCGGCTGCGCCTCGGCCTGGCAGCCGGCGCCGAGCAGGCCGGCCACCGCGAGCAGCGCGGCCGCCACCCGCCGCCGCCCTGTCCCGGCCCGCCGGGCCGGGACCGTCCG
>CADCTP010000391.1 GCA_902805565.1 uncultured Mycobacteriales bacterium | reverse complement strand
CGGCCCGGCCGGCGGCGCCCCGGGCGGCAGGGGCGGCGGCCCGGGCGGGTCCGTCATGTGGCCTCGTCGCGGACGGCGTTGGCCCGCAGCCCCAGCTCGTGCGCGACCCGCTCGGCCACGTCCGCCGGCAGCTGCTCGATGCTGGTCGACCCGGCGTGCGAGGCGGTCCGGACGCTGATCGAGGTGAGCCCGAACAGCTGCTGCAGCGGGCCGCGGGTGGTGTCCACGGTCTGGATGCGGCTGATCGGCACGATCCGCCAGGTCCGGGTCAGCCAGCCCTCCAGCGTGTAGACGGCCTCGTCGGTCACCTCCCACCGGTGCACCCGGTAGCGCCACATCGGCTCGACCACGATCGACACGACGGCGATCGGCACCAGCAGCCAGCGCAGGACGGCGAGGAGCGTGCCGAGCCACCCCGGCAGCTGGTCGTCGACCGCCGTCGTCACGACGAGCACGACCGCGGCGACCACGGCCAGGAAGATCGCCCCCTGCAACGCCCACAGCCACCTGGCCGCCGGGGACACGTGGTGCGCCGGCGACCGCAGCGGCAGCTCCGTCATCGTCAGGCGGCGAACGCCCGGCAGGCCTCCCGGCAGAACTCCGGCAGGTCGTCGGGGGTCCGGCTGCTCACCAGGGTCCAGCCGGCCGAGCCGTCGACGTGCACGACCTCGTCGACCCAGTTGGCCCCCGCGTTGACCAGGTCGGTGCGCAGCGACGGGTACGACGTCAGGGTCTTGCCCCGCACCGCCCCGGCCTCGACCAGCGTCCAGGCCGCGTGGCAGATCACGGCGACCGGCTTGCCGGCGTCGACGAACTCGCGGACCAGCGCCACCGCGCCGGACTTCAGCCGCAGCGTGTCGGCGCCGACCACGCCCCCGGGCAGCACCAGGCCGGCGTAGTCGTCCACCGAGGCCTCCTCCACGGTCTGGTGCACCGGGAACTTGGCCGCCCGCTGGCGCCCCTGGTAGGCCTGCACGATGCCCGGCTCGGGGGCCAGCAGCACCGGCCGGCCGGCGTCCTGCTCGACCGCCTGCCAGGGCTCGGCCAGCTCGGCCTGCTCCACCCCCTCGTTCGCGACGAGGAAGGCGATCCGCTTGCCTGACAGTGCTCCGGCCACTCGGGGGCCACCTCTCCGGATCGTGGTCGGCGGGGGCGCCGCCGGGGTCGTAGGAGGACTACCCCACCGGCCGGTCCGTCACCCGAAGAAGACCTCCGCTTCCTGGTAGCGCTCGACCGGGACGGTCTTCAGCTCGGCGGTCGCCTCGGCCAGCGGGACCCGGACGATGTCGGTGCCGCGCAGCGCGACCATCTGGCCGTACGCCCCGGCCTGGACCGCGTCGATCGCGGCCAGCCCGAACCGGGTGGCCAGCACCCGGTCGAACGCCGTCGGCGTGCCGCCGCGCTGGACGTGCCCGAGCACCACCGCGCGGGACTCCTTGCCGGTGACCCGCTCGATCTCGTCGGCCAGCATCTGCCCGACCCCGCCCAGCCGGACGTGCCCGAAGGCGTCGAGCTCGCCGGTGGCGAGCGCCATCGTCCCCTCCTTGGGGGTGGCCCCCTCGGCGACGACGACGATCGGCGAGTAGTGCGTCTCGAACCGGCGCTCCACCCACTGGCAGACGGCGGCCAGGTCGAACGGCTGCTCGGGCACCAGGATGACGTTGGCGCCGCCGGCCATCCCGGCGTGCAGCGCGATCCAGCCGGCGTGCCGGCCCATGACCTCGACGACCAGCGCGCGGTGGTGCGACTCGGCGGTGGTGTGCAGGCGGTCGATGGCCTCCATCGCGATGTTCACCGCGGTGTCGAACCCGAAGGTGTAGTCGGTGGCGGCGAGGTCGTTGTCGATCGTCTTCGGCACGCCGACGACCCGCAGCCCGTCCTCGTGCAGCCTCCGGGCGACGCCCAGGGTGTCCTCGCCGCCGATGGCGATGAGGGCCTCCACGCCGTGCTGCTTCAGCCCGGCCTCGACCTTGCCGAACCCGCCCTCGACCTTGTACGGGTTGGTCCGCGAGGTGCCGAGGATCGTCCCGCCGCGGGGCAGGATGCCGCGCACCTGCTCGATGCCCAGCGGGCCGGCCAGGCCCTCCATCGGGCCGCGCCAGCCGTCGCGGAAGCCGACGAACTCGTGGCCGTACTCCGAGACGCCCTTGCGCACGACGGCCCGGATGACCGCGTTGAGCCCCGGGCAGTCGCCGCCGCCGGTGAGCACGCCGATCCGCATCGTTCCTCCTCGATCCATTCAGTCGGGCAGAGCGTAGCGAGTGACCGGGACCACTCCACACCCTCCGGACCTGCGGTCACCGCACTACTGTGCATTGCGTGGTAGCGTCCGCGCCGTGGACACCACCCAGCTGCTCAAGGGAGTGCTGGACCTCGCCGTGCTGGCCGTGCTGGACGACAAGGACGGCTACGGGTACGACGTGGTCCGCCGGCTGCGCGAGGCCGGCCTGACCGACGTCGGCGACGCGTCCGTCTACGGGACGCTGCGCCGGCTGTTCCAGGCCGGCGCGCTGACCAGCTACGTGGTGCCCTCCGACGCCGGCCCGCACCGCAAGTACTACGGGCTCAACGACGCCGGCCGGGCCCAGCTGGCCCGCTCCGGCGCGGACTGGCGCTCCTTCGCCACCGCCGTCGACTCGCTGCTGCGACCCATCCGGGAGATCGCGTGACCACTCCTCCGCCGCCCGCGCCCACCGCCACGGTGCCCGACGCCGAGGCGTACGCGGCCCGCGTCCGGGCCGCCCTGGCCGACCTCCCGCCGGCCGCCCGCGAGGACCTGCTGGCCGACCTGGGCGACCACCTGGCCGAGGTGGCCGGCGAGGACCCGGGCCGGCCGCTGGCCGACCTGCTCGGCCCGCCCGAGGACTACGCCGCCGAGCTGCGGTCCTCGGCCGGCCTGGCCCCGGCGGGCGGGGCGGCCGCGGCGGCCCGGGGGCCGGGCGGGCTCCGCGGGCACCGGTGGGTGACCGCGACCCGGGAGTTCCTGCCCGAGCTGGTGCCGGGCTGGTGGGTGCTGCGGGCGGCGCTGCTGGCCGGCCTGCTCACCGCGGTGCTGGGCGGCGGCGTGCTGCTGTGGCTGCTGCTCACGGCCGTCCTGGTGCCGCTGTCGGTGACTTTCGGCCGCTGGGTGCGGGCCGACCGCGGCCGGCGCCCGCTGGGGATCATCGCCGACGTGGTGGCCGTCCTGGTCGCGGTCGGGGTCCTCGGCCTCGCCTCCGGGGGCTCCGGCTCCTCCCCGGTGGTGCAGGAGGGCGTCGTGGTCCCGGGGAGCGGCCGGTACGGCCTGGAGGGGGTCACCAACCTGTTCCCGTACTCCCCCGACGGCCGGCCGCTGACCGACGTGCTGCTCTACGACCAGGACGGCAACCCGGTCGAGCTGCGGCCGGACTGGGACGCCGGGGGCAACCCGATCACCCGGGTGCCGCGCTACGACACCGGCGGGCGGGTCGTCGGCAACGCGTACCCGCAGGAGCAGACGGTCGATGTCGACTCCGCCGGCGGGGACGGCACGACCGTGCGCCGGGTGCCGCCGCCGGTGGTCCGCCCGCCGGCCCTGCAGCCGCGCTGACCCGCCCCGGACGCCCGCTCGCCGCAACCGTGCCCGAAAGGGCACGGGGGCATCGGGACCCGGCGCCGTAATGGCAGCACGCGGGCGCCGACGGGGTGGCCGCGGACAGGAGGTCCGATGACCATGCGAACTCCGACCGCAACGCGGGCGTGGGCGGTGCTCGCCGGCCTGCTGCTGGCACTGCTGCTCGTGCCGGCCGGCCAGGCCGCCGCCGCACCCACCGCGGCCACGGCCGGCACCGCGGGTCCCGCTGCCAC
>CADCTP010000390.1 GCA_902805565.1 uncultured Mycobacteriales bacterium | reverse complement strand
GCCGGCCGGCGCGGTCGGGGCCGCCGGCTCGGCGGGGCGGGCCGCCTTCGCCGCGGCCAGCACGCCGGCCTCGCGCAGCTGCTCCATCGCGACCGGGGTCGGCGCGCCGGTCAGCGGGTCGCCGCCGGACGCCGTCTTCGGGAAGGCGATCACCTCGCGGATCGACTCCGCCCCGACCAGCAGCGTGCAGAGCCGGTCCCAGCCGATCGCGATGCCCCCGTGCGGCGGCGGGCCGTACTGGAAGGCCTCCAGCAGGAAGCCGAACTTCGCCTCCGCCTCGGCCTTGGTCAGCCCGATCGTGTCGAAGACCCGCTGCTGCATCTCGGCGCGGTGGATCCGGATGGAGCCGCCGCCGAGCTCGACGCCGTTGACGACGATGTCGTACGCCAGCGCCAGCGCCTGCCCCGGCTCGTCCTGGAACCGGTCCGCCCACTCCGGCGCGGGCGAGGTGAACGGGTGGTGCACCGCGGTCCAGCCGGTCCGGGTGCCCGCGTCGTCCCGCACCGGCTCGAACATCGGCGCGTCCACGACCCAGGTGAACGCCCAGGCCGAGGAGTCGATCAGCCCGCCGCGGCGGCCGATCTCCAGCCGGGCGGCGCCGAGCAGCGCCCGGGCGTCCTCCGGTTCGCCGGCGCCGAAGAAGATCGCGTCGCCGTTCGCCGCCCCGACCGCGGCGACCAGCCCGGCCAGGTGCTCCTCGGACAGGTTCTTGACCACCGGCCCCTTGAGCGCGCCGTCGTCGCCGACGGTGACGTAGGCCAGGCCCTTCGCCCCGCGCGAGCGGGCCCACTCCTGCCAGGCGTCGAACTGCTTGCGCGGCTGGGCCGCCCCGCCCGGCATGACCACGGCGCCGACGTACGGCGCCTGGAACACCCGGAACTCGGTGCCGGCGAAGTACTCGGTGAGGTCGACCAGCTCCAGGCCGAAGCGCAGGTCCGGCTTGTCGGAGCCGTAGCGGGCCATCGCGTCGGCGTACGTCATCCGGGGCACCGGCCGGGGCAGCTCGTAGCCGGCCAGCTCCGACCACAGCCGGGCCACGACCGACTCGGCCAGCTCGAGCACGTCCTCCTGCTCGACGAAGGACATCTCGATGTCGAGCTGGGTGAACTCCGGCTGCCGGTCGGCGCGCAGGTCCTCGTCCCGGAAGCACCGGGCGAACTGCCAGTAGCGCTCCATCCCGGCCACCATCAGCAGCTGCTTGAACAGCTGCGGCGACTGGGGCAGCGCGTACCAGGAGCCCTGCTGCAGGCGGACCGGGACCAGGAAGTCGCGGGCGCCCTCCGGGGTGGACCGGGTCAGCTGCGGGGTCTCGACCTCGACGAACCGGTGCTCGGCCATCACCTCCCGGGCCAGCCGGTTGGCCTCCGAGCGCAGCCGCAGCGCCGCGGCCGGGCCGGACCGGCGCAGGTCCAGGTAGCGCCACTTCAGCCGGGCCTCCTCGCCGACGTCCCCGGGCTTGCCGTCGTCGACCGGGAACGGCAGCGGCGCGGCCTCGCTGAGCACGTCCAGCGTGGTCGCGGTGACCTCGATGTCGCCGGTCGGCAGGTTCGGGTTCTCGTTGCCCTGCGGCCGCACGCCGACGGTGCCGGTGACCGTGACGCAGAACTCCGCCCGCAGCGCGTGCGCCGCCTCGGCCATCGCGCCCTCGCGGAAGACGACCTGCACCCGGCCGGAGCCGTCCCGCAGATCGACGAAGATGACGCCGCCGTGGTCACGCCGGCGGGCCACCCAGCCGGCGAGGGTCACGGACGCCCCGGCGTCGGACGCGCGCAGCGCCCCCGCCTCGTGCGTACGGATCACGACGTGTGCTCCTTCACTATCTGCAGGTAGGGGTTGGTGCCGCGTTCCCGGCCGACCGTCGTGGCCGGCCCGTGCCCCGGGTGCACCACCGTCGCGTCGTCCATCGGCAGCACCACCCGGGCCAGCGAGTCCAGGATCGCCGGGTAGGACCCGCCCGGCAGGTCGACCCGGCCGATGGACCCGGCGAACAGCAGGTCGCCGGAGAACAGCAGCGGCGCGTCCGGCGTCGCCAGCGTGAACACGACCGAGCCCAGTGTGTGCCCCGGGGCGTGCCGGACGCCAAGGGATATGCCGGCCAGCTCGAGCGTGTCCCCGTCGCCCAGCGTCCGCAGGTCGGCCGGCTCGCCCACCGGCAGGCTGGTCATGCCCATCAGCGGGGTGCCCGGCGGCACCCCGATCCAGCGCAGCGGGTCGGTGAGCTGCGCCCGGTCCTCGGCGTGGATGAACGCCGGGATGTCCCGGGCCCCGCAGACCGGCAGCACCGAGAACGTGTGGTCCAGGTGCCCGTGGGTCAGCAGCACCGCGGCGGGGGTCAGCCGGTGGGTGTCCAGCAGCCGGTCCAGCGGGTCGGCCGCGCCGATGCCGGGGTCGATGACGACGCAGCGCTCCCCGGGCCCGGGCGCGACGACGAAGCAGTTGGTGCCGGGCGGGCCGGCCGGGAACCCGGAGACGAGCACCCGACCAGCCTAGTCAGGCGGTCCGGCGGTCAGCCGCCGGGACGGCTCCCCGTCACGACCTGCGCCTCCGCCACGGCCAGCGCCCAGGCGGTGTCGCCGGTCAGGGTCGGCGGCGCCCCGGGGATGTCGACGGTCGCGCCGTTCACCTCGTACCGGACGGTCCAGGTCCGGGTGACCGAGCCGGCATAGCGGGCCGCGGCCCGGCGGTAGGTGTGGCTGCAGTCGCCGGCCCCCGGGGTGCCGCCGCCGGCGCAGCCGAACGACGCGCCGTCCCCGGTCCGCCAGGTCGTGCCGGCCGGCTCGGCCACCGCGACCAGGCCCTCGGCGGAGGTCCCCCGCTGCGGGCCGAAGGACCCGGGCCGCAGCCACAGCCAGGTCGGCAGCCCGACGATGCCGCGGGCCGCCGGGCTGTGGCCGACCGAGCCCGCCGGCACGGGCAGGTTCCCGTACGCCTCCTGGGCCTGCACGATCAGCGGCCGGGGCCGGGTGCCGCCGGTGAGCGCCATGACCTTGCTGCCGTCGGCGCAGTAGCGCGCCTGCCACTCCTGGCCGTCCGGCGCCGGGGTGCTCGGCGGCGCCAGCGGGACGATGTTGTCGGTGTACTGGCACGGCTGCCCGCCGTGGCAGAACGGCGCCCCCTCGTACGGGAGGTCGGCGGTGGCCAGGCCGCAGTCCGCCACCTCGCCGCCGCCCGGGGTGCCCGGGGTGCCCGGGACGGTGCTGACGCAGACCTGCTCGTAGTGGATCGAGCCGTCCGGCGCCTTGACCGCCTCGGTGTGGCAGGTCTTCCCGGCGGCGGCCGCCGGCGCGGCCGGCAGCAGCAGCCCGGCCGCCACCACGGCCGCGAGAACGGCCGCGAGCAGCACGAGCGGTCGACGGAGCATCAGCATCCTCCCAGCGCCTCCTGGTCGACGACCTTCCACGACTCCCCGGAGCCCCGCAGCGCCCAGCGGACGCGGTAGCGGCCGGTGCCGCCGGCCTCGACCGTCCCGACCGGGTCCCCGGTCCGCAGGTCGACCGGGTTCCAGCCGGTGATGTCGTAGCAGTCCTCGATCGTCGCGGTGCCGCCGGAGACCACCGGGGGCGCCGGCTCGTGCCGCACCTCACCACGGACGCTGAGCTGCTGCGCCCGGTTCCGGGCGACGGTGGCCCGGACCCGGCCCAGCTCGGGGTCCGCCGCGACCGCGGCCAGCCCGCCGGCGGCGGGGTCGCCGGCCCGGTGGGCCGCCCGGACCGCGTCCCAGTACCGCAGGTAGGCCGCGGTGACCAGGTCCGGGCCGGTGGCCGCCGCGGGCGCCGCGGCCGTCGTCGCGGCCGGCGCCGACCCGGCCGGCGGGCCGGTCGGACCGGCCTGGCCGACGCAGCCGGCGAGCAGGACTGCCC
>CADCTP010000389.1 GCA_902805565.1 uncultured Mycobacteriales bacterium | reverse complement strand
CGTACGCGCCGCCGCCGAGGATCCAGCGACCGTCGGCCAACTGCACCTGCACGACGACGTCGCACTGCCCCGTGGCGGTGTCGCCGGTGACGGTGACGACGTGGTTGGCGGTCGAGTGCTGCATCACCGGGAACGTCTCCCACTGTTTCCGCACGGCGGCGGTGATCGCCTCGTGGCCGGTGAACGCCCGCTCCGGGCCGATCTGCCAGACCGCGTCGGCGGTCCACACCTGCTGCCAGCGCGCCAGGTCGCGGTGGTCCGCGCCGATGCAGTAGTCGTACGCGAGCCGGTGCAGCGCCAGCTCCGCCTCGACCCGCTCCAGCCGTACGGCGAGCTCCTCCAGCAGTCCCATCGGGCCACCCTAAGCGGCGGGCACCCCGGCCGGACGCCGCACCTGAGGCCCCGGCCCGGGGTCAGTTGAGGGAGAACTCGCCGGTCGCGGCGAGCTGGTCGGCGAGGTCGCGGACCTTGATGTTGCGGTCCTGGGAGGAGCGGACGAGCAGCAGGAACGCCTGCTGGGCGGAGAGCTTGTACCGCTCCATGAGGATGCCCTTGGCCTGGCCGATGAGGTCGCGGTTGTCCAGGGCGGTCCGGAGCCCGGCTTCCTGCTGCGCACCGACCAGCGCCACCGCGGCGTGCGACGCGAAGACCCGCCCGATGTCCTCGGCGGCGGCGGTGAAGGCGCCCCGGTCGGCCGAGTACAGGGTCAGCGCACCCATGCTGTCCTCGTCCACGAACAGCTGGAACGACAACATGCTGACCGCGCCCAGCTCGGCGGCCCGCGGTCCGAACCGCGGCCAGCGCCGGTCGGTGGCGGCGTCGCGTACCCGGACGGTCCGGTGCTCCCGCAGGGCGTCCAGGCACGGACCTTCCCCGATCTCGACCTGCAGGGCGTCGACCCGCTTCGGGAGGTCGTCGGTCGACGCCCGGTTCTCCAGCTTCCCGCGCCGGCCCGCCAGGGTGATCCCGGCGCTCGAGGCGCCGGCCACGCCGCCGACCGCCGCCTGCGTGATGGCCTGCAACGTGCCTTCCACGCTGGAGTGCTCGCGCTGGATGACCCGGGCCAGCCGGGCCATTGTCGGCCTCATCCCCGCCGCGCCGGAGACGTCCCGGTCCGGGGTCGAGGCGGCGGACGGACAGGCTCCGCGCACGGAATCCTCACGCTTCGACACAGGCGCACCCCCTCGACCCAGGCGTCAGGCTAGCGGCGCAGAACGGTGACGAACAGCCCACTGACCAGCCCGGACGGCTGTCGACCAGCGGGCATCCGACGAAGGGGGTCGACCTGTATCCGTCGGGATCGTGACGAACAGCCCGAATGAGCACGACGCGCCGGTGCCGTTGTCCGGGCGGTAGCCGTTCCCAGTGCGCACAAGGTGCTGCTGCCGCGACCTGTCGCTGTCCGTCGTCGGCGCCGTCAGTGCCGGTCGATGGCGAGCGTCAGGAGCATCACGTCGGAGTCGCCCTCGCCGCGGACCGTACGGAAGCCCTCGCCCCGATACAGGTCCCGGGCCGGGTTGTCCCGTTCCACGGCGAGGCTGACCGCCGGGCGACCCGAAGCGCGGGCCTGGGCGACGGCGGCCCGCAGCAGCCGACGGCCGATCCCCCGACCACGCCAGCCGGCCACCACCGCGATGCTCAGCTCGGGCACGTCCGCGGCGACGAAGCCGTAGCCGGGGTCGTCGGCCGGCAGCAGCCGCAGCCACGCGGCTCCGACCGGCACGCCGGCCGCCTCGGCGACGGTGCCGACATCACCGGGGCCGGGCCATCCCAGGACGTAGTGCGCTGAGCCGGGGTCGGACAGGACGCGCTCCCGGCCGAAATGCCGACCAGGACGCCAGTTGACCGCCTCGACCAGCATGTCGGCGAGGAACTCGGCATCCTGGGCCACAGCCGGCCGCAGGACGATCACCACGGCAGTATGCCGAAGTCACGCCGGACCTGCCCCGCGTAGTTACACACCCCGGTCGGCACGGCGGATCACGGACGGATCCTCGAGGTCGTGGACCACCTCCAGCCGGTCCCCGGGCTCGGTCAGGGTCCGCTGCCGGTCACGGCCCTCACCCTGAGCGGGCCGCGCGTGCCCGCACCGCCGCTTCGGGGACGGGTCCTGGGCGGCGGTACGGGTCAGCGGCCAGGTCCGCAGGTCACGGACGAGGCATGGGGTGGTGCCGGATCAGCTCGTACGGATCGCCGTGTACTGGCCCAGCAGGGAACGCTGTCCGTTGCCGTCCTCGCGCGGGACGGACTGGCTGGATCCACCCTTGAAGCGGGTCAGGACGCTGTTCTCGACGGTCCGGCAGGACACCGGGCAGTTGCTGGTGCTGAAGTAGAAGCGTGCCCGGTTCGGGTCGGCCGGCTCACCGACCCGGTACAGCGCGTTGACCTCGAACACCTCCAGCCTGCCGCCCTTGCTGCGGGACAGCACGGACCCCGACGCGACCACGCCGTCCAGGTTGACCGTCGCGTCGCCCTTGCCGTACACCGTGCCGTCGCTGTAGGTCTCGGTCCGGGTGACCTCCACGGTGATGCTGCCCTTACGGGGCACGCCGGGGTCGGCGGAGTTGTTCGGATCGAAGAACCTCGTCTCCACCGCGTAGGTGCCGTCGACCAGGATGCCGCCGACCCGCAGCGGGGTCGAGTCGGCCTTGATGACGACCTTCGGGCGACCGGTGGGGCCGGAGCCGGGTCCGACGACGATCCCGCCGGCCTTGACCCCGCCGGCTGCCTGGCCCGCCGCGGCGCCCGCGCTCGACGGTGCCACGGCGAGCAGCGCGCCGGCCACCAGGAGCCCGGACAGCGACCAGACCACCCCTCTGCGCTTCCTCATGCACGATCCTCTCGTAGGTCGATGACGTCGCCCGGATGGGCGATCACCGGTCCTACGGCGCGAAAGCCGGCGTCGGATGCACCGGACCCGCGATTCAGCCGTTCGGGTACAGAGCGCGCAGCCCCGCTCCCGGTGCCGGGCGTCGCCGACCTCCCGGAGGTGCCGCCGCAGCGCGGACAGGTGGGATCGCCCCCGTCCGGGCCCGACGGCCACTCGTACACCACCGCCGCGCCCGTCTCGACGGCCAACCGAGCCGCCAGCCGCTGCCCGGAGGCGAACCAGGTCCGGTACACCGCCCACCCCGCCGGATCCTCAGCGTCCCAGCCAGTACCGACGCCGAAGCGCCGCTCCCACTCGCCGGCCCATGCGGCGAGCGCCTCCGTCAGGCCGGCCGAAATCCCCAAGCGCTCCGGGGCGACCATCTCCGGACCCCAGACAGGAAACGCCGAGTAGTCACAGAACACGTCCAACCGCCGCACACCCGCCGGCCGGCCGGCCGGACACCACATCGCGTGCCGACGGAAACCCCCGCTCACTCCCCGGCCAACCAGGCGGGGAGGCCGCGGCGCCAGGTCCGGGCGGTGACCCACGCACCGGCGGCACCCGCGACCAGCCAGAAACCCGGCAGCCAGTAGTCGAACCCCCAGCTCGCGGCCTGGAACCGGCTCGGGCGCCGCGGGTCGTAGACGATGTCGACGAAGTTCGACCGGTCCCGATCGGTGTAGTTCTTCGTCTCCCCGCGGACGACTTCACCCGCCGCCGTCGTGAACTCCACCTCCAGCGAGGAAGGCCGCCCGCGGTGCTCCGCGACGAACCGGGCCTGCACCTCCACGCCCCGGGTCGCCAGCCGGTACACGTCGTACGACATCACCACGCCGGTGACCAGGCAACCCACCGCGACCACCGCACAGACGGCCACCTCGACCCAGCGCCGCCGGGAGCGGCGGCGGGGCCGGCGGTGGCGCAGCGGACTACGCCTGGGCGAAGAGGCCGACCGGGCAGGAGACGCCGGTGCCGTTGTCGGGGCAGTAGCCGTACGGGTTCTTCACCAGGTACTGCTGGTGGTAGGGCTCGGCGTAGTAGAACGGGCCCTCGGGCTCGAGGTCGGTGGTGATGGTGCCGTAGCCGGCGGCGGTCAGCTTCTGCTGGTACGCCGCGAGGGAGGCCTCGGCGGTCGCCTTCTGCTCCGGCGAGGACCAGTAGATCGCCGAGCGGTACTGCGTGCCGACGTCGTTGCCCTGGCGCATCCCCTGGGTCGGGTCGTGCGCCTCCCAGAAGACCTGCAGCAGCTGCCCGTACGACACCTGGGCCGGGTCGAAGACGACCAGCACGGCCTCGGCGTGCCCGGTCAGCCCGGAGCACACCTCCTCGTACGTCGGGTAGGGCGTGGAGCCGCCGGTGTAGCCGACCGCGGTCGACCAGACGCCGGGCACCTGCCAGAACGCCTTCTCCTCGCCCCAGAAGCAGCCGAGCGCGAACACCGCGGTCGCCAGCCCCTCCGGGAACGGCGGCACCATCGGGTTGCCGGTCACCGCGTGCGTCGCCGGGATCGTGAACGGGTAGTCCGAGCGGCCCGGCAGCGCCTGCTCCGGGGTGGGGATCTGCGTCTTGGCACGGGAGAACAGCACGAGACCACGGTACGCGCGAATGGGACCGGCGACATCGGGCACAGACCACCTGACCTCAGTTCACCCTGCCCTCACCCGGAGTTCCGGATGCCCCTCTTCTCCCGCCACAAGGACGACGCCGACCGGGACCGCGACCCGAAGGACTACTCCGGCGGCCCCGGGGTCAAGGACTACTCCGGCGACCCCGACGAACACCGGCTGGCCCCGGACGACCCGCGCAAGCCGGACTCGCCGACCGAGATGTCGAAGCAGACCTGGCTCGGCGTGGCCAAGCGGGCGTTCACCGAGTTCAAGGCCGACAACATCACCGACTGGGCCGCCGCGCTGACGTACTACGCGGTGCTGTCCATCTTCCCGGCGCTGACCGTCTTCGTGGCGCTGCTGGGGCTGTTCGGGCAGGGCACCGAGACCGTCGGCAAGCTGCTGGACATCCTGTCCGACATCGGGGTGCCCAGCGGCGTCCGGGACACCCTGGAGCCGGCGATCGCCAACGTCGTCCAGCAGCAGGGCGGCGCCGGCGCGCTGGTCGGCCTGGGCCTGCTCGGCTCGCTGTGGACGGCCTCGGGCTACGTCGGCGCGTTCATCCGCGCCTCGAACGCCATCTACGAGGTCGAGGAGGGCCGCAAGTTCTACATCCTGCGGCCGCTGCAGATCCTGGTGACCATCGTCGGCGTCCTGCTGCTGACCCTCATCACGCTGGCGATCATCTCCAGCGGCACCGTGGCCCAGGCCATCGGCGACGCGATCGGGCTGTCCGACACCGTCGTGACGGCGTGGAACATCGCCAAGTGGCCGGTGATCATCATCATCGTCAGCCTGATGATCGGTGCGCTCTACAACATCGCGCCGAACGTGAAGCAGCCGAAGTTCAAGTGGTTCACCCTCGGCGGCTTCCTCGCGCTGGTGCTGTGGGTCATCGCCTCGGCGGCGTTCGGCTTCTACGTGTCCAACTTCGGCTCGTACAACAAGACGTACGGGACGCTGGGCGCGGTGATCGGTTTCCTGGTCTGGATGTGGATCACCAACAACGTGCTCCTGTTCGGCGCCGAGGTGAACGCGGAGCTGGAGCGGGGCCGGGAGATCGAGGCCGGGCAGCCGGCCGAGGAGGAGATCAAGCTGCCGTACCGCAAGGCGCCGAAGGACAAGGCCGGGAAGAAGAAGTAGCGGGACACCGGGGGCCGTCCCGATGACGGGACGGCCCCCGGGGGCTCAGTGCTCGGTGCCGAACTGGGCGGCCTCGGTCGACCCCGCCAGCGCGGTGGTCGAGGAGTCCGGGTCCACCACGGTGGACACCAGGTCGAACCAGCCGGTGCCGACCTCGCGCTGGTGCCGGGTCGCGGTGTAGCCGTCCTTCTCGGCGGCGAACTCGCGCTCCTGCAGCCGCACGTACGCCGGCATGCCCTCCTCGGCGTAGCCCGCGGCCAGGTCGAACATCGAGTGGTTCAGCGCGTGGAAGCCGGCCAGCGTGATGAACTGGAACTTGTAGCCCATCGCGCCGAGCTCCCGCTGGAACCGGGCGATGTCCGCGTCGTCCAGGTGCCGCTTCCAGTTGAACGACGGCGAGCAGTTGTACGCCAGCATCTTGTCCGGGTACTGCGCGTGGATCTTCTCCGCGAACTGGCGCGCCTGCTCCAGGTCCGGCGTGCCGGTCTCGCACCACAGCAGGTCCGCGTACGGGGCGAAGGCAAGGCCGCGCATGACCGCCGCCTCGATCCCCTCCCGCACCCGGTAGTAGCCCTCCGCGGTGCGCTCGCCGGTGAGGAACTCCTGGTCGCGCTCGTCGACGTCGCTGGTCACCAGGTTGGCGCCGAGGGAGTCGGTGCGGGCGACGACCAGGGTCGGGATGTCCGCGACGTCGGCGGCCAGCCGGGCCGCGGTGAGCGTCCGGACGTGCTGCTTGACCGGGATGAGGACCTTGCCGCCGAGGTGGCCGCACTTCTTCTCGCTGGCGAGCTGGTCCTCCCAGTGCACCGCCGCGGCGCCGGCGGTGATCATCGCGCTCATCAGCTCGTACGCGTTGAGCGGGCCGCCGAAGCCGGCCTCGGCGTCGGCCACGATCGGCGCCATCCAGTGCGTGCCGGCGTCGACCCCCTCGGAGTGCGCGATCTTGTCCGCGCGCAGCAGCGCGTTGTTGATCCGGCGGACCACCTTCGGCACCGAGTCGGCCGGGTAGAGCGACTGGTCCGGATAGGTCTGCCCGGCCGTGTTCGCGTCCGCCGCGACCTGCCAGCCGGACAGGTAGATCGCCTGCAGGCCGGCCTTGACCATCTGCACCGCCTGGCCGCCGGTCAGCGCGCCCAGCGCCGGCACGTACGGGCGGTCGTGCAGCAGGTCCCACAGCCGCTCGGCGCCGAGCCGGGCCAGCGTGTGCTCCTCCAGCACCGAGCCGCGCAGCCGCAGCACGTCGGCCGCGGAGTACGGCCGGGTGATGCCGGCCCAGCGCGGGTTCGACTGCCACTCCCGCTCGAGGGCAGTGGCGGCGTCAGTATTCGTCTTCGACATATTTCCGCTCCTTTCAGGCCGCGACGGCCAGCACCCGGGTGATCGGGTCGCCGCAGCGGTCGCAGTCGCCCGACTCGAAGGCCTGCCATTCGCAGCCGTCGCCGTGGCAGCCGTGGGTGTCGCAGGATCGGCAGACGTACTGGTAGCCGTTGCACGGGGTACCGTCGAACAGCTCGCCGGGGCACTGACGTCCCATGACCGCCTCCTTCAGGGTGTGTCGGTCGCTGCACCGAGTGTTGCCCGCGGATGCCGGGCCGGCCTAGGGTCGGATCGACGGAAGAACGTCCGATCTTTCGGATCCGCACAAGGAGCCCAGGATGTCGGTCACACCGGCGGACCCAGACCGCCCAGAAGTGGACGCACGGGTCGTCGGGCAGCGGATGAAGCACGAAAGACAGTCCCGGTCGCTCACGCTGGCCCAGGTGGCCGATGCGGTGGGCAGCTCCCCCTCGCACCTGTCCCAGGTGGAGAACGGGCACCGCGAGCCGACGCTGCGGCTGCTCGGCGGGGTCGCCCGCACCCTCGGCGTACCGGTGGAGCACCTGCTCCGGCCGGAGCCGCCGAGCCAGCGGGCCGCGCTGGAGCTGGCCCTGGAGCGGGCCCAGGCCGACCCGCTCTACCAGGCGCTCAACCTGCCGCCGCTGCGCGCGAACGCCAAGCTGCCCACCGTCGCCCTGGAGCACCTCGTCGGGCTGTACGAGGAGCTGCGGCGCCGGTCCGAGCGGGTGGTCGCCACCCCGGAGGAGGCCCGCGCGGCCAACCGGGAGCTGCGCGAGGACATGCGGGCCCGGGACAACTACTTCGCCGGCATCGAGCGGCTGGCCGACGAGACGCTGGAGGCGGTCGGCTACCCCGGGACCGGCGCGCTGACCCAGCGGGTGCTGCTGGACGTGGCCGCGCACTGCGACTTCTCCCTGCGCTACGTCCGGGACCTGCCGCCGTCCACCCGGTCGGTGGCCGACCTGCGGAACCGGCGGATCTACCTCGGGCAGGGCAGCTGGACCGGCGGCCACGACACCCGCAGCGTGCTGCTGCAGGCGCTCGGCCACTTCCTGCTCGGGCACGGCGAGCCGTCCGGGTTCGCCGAGCACCTGCGGCAGCGGACCGAGGCCAACTACTTCGCCGCCGCGGTGCTCATGCCGGAGCGGGCGCTGGTGCCGCTGCTGCAGAAGGCGAAGCAGGACCGTGCGCTGTCGGTGGAGGACGCCCGGGACGTGTTCGGGGTGTCCGACGAGATGGCCGCGCACCGGTTCACCAACGTGGCGACCCGGCACCTGGACCTGCCGGTGCACTTCGTCCGCACCGACGAGGCCGGCCGGATCTACAAGGCGTACGAGAACGACGGGGTGGTCTTCCCGGCCGACCTGGACGGGGCGATCGAGGGGCAGCAGGCCTGCCGCTTCTGGGCGGCCCGGCGGGTGTTCACGGTCGAGCACTACCCCGGGTACCAGCAGTACACCGACACCCCGCAGGGGACGTACTTCTGCTGGTCGCAGCAGGTGGTGCAGCCCAGCGGGTCGTTCGCGGTGACCGTCGGCGTGCCGTACCTGGAGTCGCGCTGGTTCCGCGGCCGGGACACCCCGGCCCGCACCGAGTCCCGCTGCCCGGACCCGACCTGCTGCGCGGACCCGCCGGCGCCGCTGGCCCGGCGCTGGTCCCGGATGGCCTGGCCGTCGGCCCGGGCGCAGTCGCACGTGCTGGCCGCGGTGCCGCCCGGGGCGTTCGGCGGGGTCGACCTCACCGAGGTGTACGCGTTCCTGGACCGGCACGCGGAGGGCGTGTGAGCTGCGAGGATCCGTCGCGGCACGCTCGACTGGGCGTGCGCCCGCCCAGACACTAGCCTGGACGGGTAAGCGGGCGGCGAATCGATGCGAGAGGGGTGCCCGTGGGGGACACCGCGGCGACGGCGACGGCCGGACCGGCTCTGGTCGAGCTGCTGCCCAGGGTGCTGCACGACTCCCTCGCCGCGGTGCTGCTGGTCGACCTGAACGCCGGCGAGGTGACGTACGCCAACCGCCAGGCGATCCTGATGGCGCCCGACCTGGGCCTGCCGATGCGGATCAACGACTGGTCCCGGGCGGCCGGCCTGCAGGACGCCGACGGGGTCCCGCTGTCGGAGTCCGGCTCGCCGCTGTCCCGGATCGCCGAGGGCCAGCCGATCGCCGGCGAGTCGGTCACCGCTGAGCGCGACTCCGGCGTGGTGCCGGCCCGGGAGCCGCTGTGGGTCACCGGGTTCCCGCTGACCGGGGCGCCCGGGCTGTCGGACCGGGCGCTGGTGGTGTTCTTCCGGCTGGCCGACGCCAACAGCGGCAACCGCCAGGTCGAGGACGTGCTGTCCGGCCTGCGCGACCGCGCGGTGCTGGCCACCGACGTGTCCTTCACGATCAGCGACCCGAACATGCCGGACGACCCGCTGGTCTGGGTCAACCCGGCGTTCACCCGGATCACCGGCTACAGCTTCGAGGAGACCGTCGGGCGCAACTGCCGGTTCCTGCAGGGCCCGGCCACCGACCGGGACGTGGTCGCGGCCATGCGCAGGGCGCTGGAGGACGAGCAGTCGATCACGGTCACCGTGCTCAACTACCGCAAGGACGGCACCGCGTTCTGGAACGAGGTGTCCATGTCGCCGGTGTACGACGGCGCCGGGCACCTGACGAACTTCGTCGGCGTCCAGGCCGACGTCACCGCGCGGGTGCAGGCCGAGGGCGAGCGGGAGGCGGCGTACCGGGCGGCCGAGCGGGCCCAGGGCCGGCTGTCCGTGCTGGCCGGGGTCAGTGCCGCGCTGTCCACCACGCTGCACGTGCCCGAGGCGCTGGCCCGGATGGCCGAGGAGCTGGTCCCGGCGGTGGCCGACTGGTGCGCGGTGGACATGATCGGGCCGCTGGGCGTCCGCCGGGTCGCGGTGGCGCACCGGGACCCGTCGATGGCCGCCGCGGTGCAGGCGGTCCCGCCGACCAACGCCGACGGCAGCACGACGATCCCGCAGGTCCTCTCGGCCGGGCAGCCGCAGCTGTTCGAGGTCATCGACGACGAGCGGCTGGCCCGGCTGGCCGGCTCGCCGGAGCGGCTGGCGCAGCTCCGCCGGATCGGCGTGACCTCGGCGATCGCGGTCCCGCTGCGGGCCCGCAGCCGGGTGCTCGGCGCCCTCAGCCTGGCCATCGCCGACGGCTCCCGGTCCTACGGCGAGGACGACCTGCGGATGGCCGCGGACATCGGCCGGCGGGCCGGGCTCGCGATCGACAACGCGCAGCTGTTCGACAAGGAGCACGAGGTGGCGGTGGCGCTGCAGCGCAGCATGCTGCCGCGGGTGCCGCCGGTCGCCGGCCTGGAGATCTCCGCGCACTACTTCGCCGGCTCCGAGCGGGCCGACGTCGGCGGCGACTGGTACGACGTCCTGCCGCTGCCGGACGGCTCGGTCGGCGTCGCGATCGGCGACGTGATGGGGCACGACCTGACCGCCGCCGCCGCGATGGGTCAGCTGCGGTCGGTGCTGCGGTCCTACGCCTGGGAGGGCCACCGGCCGGCCGAGGTGCTGGAGCGGCTGGACCGGCTGGTGCAGGGCCTGGGCATGGCCCAGCTGGCGACCTGCGTCTACGGGCGGCTGCTGCCGGTCGAGGGCGGCGCGCTGCTGCGGTACGCCAACGCCGGGCACCTGCCGCCGGTGGTGCAGCACCGCGACGGCGGGATCGAGGTGCTCGACGGCGGCAAGTCGGTGCTGATCGGGGCGCCCGGCGGGTCGGAGTCCGGGCGGCCGGACGGCAGCGCGCTCATCCCGTACGGGGCCACGCTGGTGCTCTACACCGACGGGCTGGTCGAGGACCGGGAGACCGACATCGACGCCGGGGTGGCCCGGCTGTGCGCGCTGGTCGCCGGGCACGACCCGTCCCTCGGGGTCGGCACGCTGTGCGACCGGCTGCTGGAGGAGCTGCTCACCGCGCCGCGCTCGGACGACGCGGCCGTGATCGCGGTGCGGATCGCCGACGGCTTCGGCCGCTGAGCCGGGAGCCCGTCAGACCAGGACCCCGGCCATGCCGGGGAACAGGTACGTGCCCTCCAGCTCGGCGCGCAGGACGGTGAGCCGCGGCGCCCCGACCGTCCAGGTGGCGAACCGGTTCCGGCCGCCCTCGCCGGCCACCAGGACCAGCCGGTCCGCGCCGCTCCACACCGGGATGGGCGTGTTCTGCGCCGAGGTGGTGAGGCCGGGGACCCGCTGCCACCGGCCGGTGCCGAGGTCGGCGACCGCGACGTACCCGTCCCGGTCCCGGGTCCGGCTGGGGTCCCACTCCTCCAGGCCGGCGAAGCCGACGGCCAGCCACCGGCCGTCCGGCGAGAACGCGGCGGACCCGGCGCGGCCCGGGGCGACGTCCAGCGTCCGCCGGCTGCCGTCGGCCAGCGCGGTCACCGCGATCGCGCAGTCGGACTCGCAGCCCGGCGGCTGGTACGCCACCCGCCGCTCGTCCGCGGTCAGCACCGTGTACGTCCGGCCGAGCCGCCGGGTCGGCTGCCCGGTCCGGGGGTCCTCGACCAGGACCTGCCCGCCGCCGGCGGCGCCGTCGTAGACCCACAGCACCACGCCGAGCAGCGTCTCCCGCAGCAACCGGGCCGCCCGCGGCACCGGGCGCTGCCACAGCTCCGCCCCGGTGGCGGACCGGGAGTCCAGCACGCAGCCGGTCGCGCCGGTCCGGCAGCGCACGGTCAGCACGCTGCCGTCCCGCAGCGGCAGGGCGTCCCGGACCGGGCCGAGGTCCACCGCCCGGGCCCCGTCGGCCAGCAGGTACGCCCGCAGGGAGTCGGCGTCGGCCGGGTGGTCGACCAGCACCACCGTGGTCGAGCCGGCCCGGCGCAGCTCCGCGCTGCCGCCCCGACCCGCCGGCAGGCCGGGCAGCCCGGTCAGCCGGCCGGTGCGCAGGTCCAGCACGCCCGGCCGCTCGCCGCCGACCAGCAGCCGCAGCCCGGCCGGCGCGACCCCCGGGTCGCCGTCGAGCCGCTGCACGGCGGGC
>CADCTP010000388.1 GCA_902805565.1 uncultured Mycobacteriales bacterium | reverse complement strand
CACCGGGCCGCCCGCGGTGGGGCCGGCGGCCGAGCTCGCCGCCGTCCTCGCCGACGCCCGCCGGCTCCGGACGGAGCACGCGACCGCGGCCGGCCTGGCCGCCACCCGCATCCGGGCCGCCACCGACCCGCCCTACCGGGAGCCCGGCCTGCTCGCCCGGCTCCGCGGCGAGGCACGGCGCTGGATCGACCGGCACACGGACGTGCTCACCGCGGTCTCCCGCGGCCTGCGGGGGGTGTCCGCGGTGCTCGGCACGCTGAGCCTGGTGCCGGGCTTCCAGTTCCTCGCCCCGGTCGCCGTCGTCGCCGGCGTCGCGGCCGTCGCCGTGGACACCGCCGTCCTGGTCGCGACCGGCGGCGGCTCCTGGGGCACGATCGCCGTCGACGCCGCCCTGGCCGCCCTGCCGACCGGCCCGGTGAGCAGGGCGATCCGCACGGTTCCGGGCGTCGCCGCGGGCCTGCGGACGGTCAACCGGACGATCCCCGCCGGTGTCCGCGGCTGGGTCTTCCGCGCCGCGGGCAACCTGCCGGAGGGCGTCACCGCCGACCAGCTCGCGGCGGCCGCCGCCCGGATCCGTTCCGGCGCCCGGGACCTGACCGGTGACGTCGTCGTGCAGGGCAGCCGGGCGGGCCACTCCGCCCGGGCCGGCTCGGACGTCGACTTCGGCCTGCGGGTGCCCCCGGAGCGGTACGACGAGCTGGTCCGCGAGTGCTTCAGCCAGCCGGGCGAGGCCCGGACCAACGCGGTGGAGCGGGGCCGGATCTTCTGGCGACGGGCCGGGTTGAAGGACCTGCACGACGCCCTGCAGGCCGATCTGGGCCGGAAGGTCGACCTGGCGATCATCAAGCGCGGCGGCATGTTCGACAACGAGCCCTGGCTGCGGGTCCCGTGACCGCCACCGCGCCGTACCGCTGGTGCACCCTCTACGTCGACGCGGAGGACCCGTCCGTGGTCACCGCCGAGCTGGCCAGGCTGCTCGGCCCCGCCTCCGACCTCGACGTCTTCACGCCGCCCGGCTTCACCGTCGAGGTGCGGCGCAACCCCGACCACACCGCCGGACCGCACTTCCTGGACTGGCCGACCGTGGTCGAGATCGACGCCCTCGCCCGGGTGCCGGACACCGAGGTCGTCGCCTTCGTCACCCGCGTCATCGACCACCTGCACCTGGCCGCGCAGCGGGTCGCCGCCGAGTCCGACTTCGTCGGGCACCTCCCCCCGCCGGACCACCGATGAGGAGCCAGCCGTGCCGTCCCGAGAGACCGCGTTCCCGGACGACGAGGAGCCGCAGACGGCCGTCGTCGTGCGCTCGCTGCGGTTGCCGCTCCAGCTGGACCGCCGGCTGCGGGCCGTCGCCGAACGCCGCGGCATCCCGGCGTCGACGCTGGTCCGGCAGTGGGTGGAGGCGGAGCTGGTCGCCCTGGAGGACGATCAGCTCATCTCCCGCGCGGATGCGGCCCGTGCCCTCGCCGCCGTCCGGCCGGCGGATCCCGAGATGATCCGGACATGAGGTCCGGCCACGCCGACCCGGGCCGGCGATCAGGGCGCCAGGACGACCTTGCCGCGCAGGCCGCCGGCGGCGGTCCGCCGATGGGCCTCGGCCGCGTCGGCCAGCGGCAGCACCGCCGCGACCCGGGTCACCAGCCGGCCGGCGGCCAGGTCGTCGGCCAGCCTGCGCAGTTGCGGGGCATCCGGCTCGCAGTGCACGGTGGCGACCTTGATGCCGCGCTCGGCCGTCGGCGTGGCACCGTCGCTGGCGCTGACCGCCGCGCCGCCGTCCCGCACCGCCGGAAGCACCAGCTGACCGATCAGCCCGGCGTCGACCACGGCGTCCACCCCTTCCGGACGCAGCGCTCGCACCGCGGCGGCCAGTTCGGCCGGCGCCGTGCGGGGCAGCACCTGCTTGGCCCCGAGCCCGGCCAGGTAGGCCTCGTCGTCCGCGCCCGCCGCCACCGCGAGCACGTCCGCCCCGGCGGCCGCGGCGAGTTGCACCGCGAACCCGCCCACCCCGCCGCTGGCTCCGGTCACCAGCACGGTCGTCCCGGCCAACGGCGGCAGCAGGGCCAACGCCTGGGCCGCGGTCGGGCCGTTCAGCGCGAGCACCGCGGCGTCGGCGAACGGCACGCCGTCCGGCAGCGGCGCCAGCCATCCCGGTGCCGCCGCGACGACCTCGGCGTTCGTCCCGATCCCGCGGGCCGCCACTGCGAACCAGGGCAGCAGCCCCAGCACCCGCTGCCCGGCCGCGAAGCCCTCGGCGGCCTCGATCACCGTGCCGGCGAAGTCCCAGCCGAGCACGAACGGCGGCGCCAGTCCGGGCGTCAGGGCCTGCACCAGCCCTTCCCGGGCCCAGACGTCGACCGGGTTCACAGTGGCCGCGGCCACCCGCACCCGGACCGTGCCCGCCGCCGGCCGCGGTTCCGGCCGGTCCGTCTCGACCAGCACCTCCGGCCCGCCGTACTCCCCCACCTCGATGACTCGCATGATCGTGCCCCTCCTCCGCGCCGCCTCCCGCTGAGCCGGCCGAGGACCAGCGTTCCTCGCGGTGGGTACTGTTCGTAAGTAGGTACCTGTTAGTTCCTATGGGAAGGAGCGGTGGCCATGCCGACGAGGACGGCCGAACAGCGGCGAGCCGAGGAGGCGGTGGTGTTCAACGCCTTCCTGGCGGCCTGCCCGACCCGGCAGGTGATGGCGACGATCGGCGACAAGTGGGCGGGGCTGGTCGTCAACGCCCTGGCCGACGGCGCCCGCCGGCACGGCGAGTTGCGCACCACCATCGCCGGCGCGAGCCAGAAGATGCTCACCCAGACCCTGCGCACGCTGGAGCGCGACGGCCTGGTCACCCGGACCGTCACCCCGACGGTGCCGGTCCGGGTCGACTACGAGCTGACCGACCTCGGGCTGACCCTGCTGCCGGTGCTCCGGGCGGTCAAGAACTGGTCCGAGGCCCACATCCTGGAGGTCCAGACCGCCCGCGACGCCTACGACGCCCGCCCGGCCTGACCCGGCCCTGGGCCGGCCGTTCCGCGACCGCGGACCGCCCGACGCCACCGCCGACGCCACCCGGCACCGCACAGTCCCCGCCGCGAGCACCGGCTCCGACAGCCGCTCACGGCTCACCGGGCGGCGTCCCCCGCACCGTTTGACGTAGACCCGTAAGGCCGGTTGGGTGTCGAATCCGAGGGACGCCATGACCCGTATGGAGGACCAGTGCGCTTGCCCATCTCGAACCGCCGAAGACCGCTCCAGCTCGCGACCGCCGCGGCCGTGGCGGCCATCGCCGTCGTGGCCGTCGCCGTGGCGGTACCGGAACCCGCCGGGGCGGCCGGCTCGACGATCGTCGGCGTCGGCTCCGGACGCTGCCTGGACGTCGCCGGCAACGTCAGCACCCCGAAGACCCCGATCCACATCTACGACTGCAACGGGCAGCCCAACCAGGGCTGGACGTTCACCTCGACCGGCGAGCTCACCGTGTACAACGCCGCGACCTGCCTGGACGTGGCCGGCTTCGACACCACCGCACCCGCCACCGTGCAGATCTATCCCTGCAACGGCGGGGCCAACCAGCGCTGGCGGATCAACGCCGACGGCACCATCGTCGGTGTCCAATCCGGCCTGTGCCTGGACGTGGAGGGCGCCAGCACCGCCAACAGCGCCGTGGTGCAGCTGTGGACCTGCAACGGCGGCAGCAACCAGAAGTGGCGGACGGCGATCGGCGACACCAGCCCGCCGTCGGCTCCCGGCAGCCCGCGGGTCAGCGACCTGGTCTGCGACGCGGTGACGTTCTCCTGGGCCGCGTCGACCGACAACGTCGGTGTCGTCGCCTACGACGTCTACCACGACGGCCAGCAGATGACCTCGGTGACCGGCCTGTCCGCGCGGCTGACCGTGGTCCCCGGCGCGTCCTGGGGCCTGTACGTCAACGCCCGCGACGCCGCGGGCAACGTCTCGCAGGCCAGCGCGACGGTGTCGATCACACCACCGCAGTGCCAGGCCGACCCGACCCCGCCGACCGCCCCGACCGGGCTCACCGGGACCGCGTCCGGCACCACCGTGACGCTGCGCTGGACCGCGTCGAGCGACAACATCGGCGTCCGCGGGTACGACATCCTGCGCGGCGGCACCAAGGTCGGCGCGGTGACCGGCTCCCCGCCGGCGACCACGTTCGTCGACAGCGGCCTGGCGGCGAGCACGGCGTACACGTACTCCGTGGTGGCCCGGGACGCCGCGGGCAACGTCTCGCCACGCAGCGGCACCGCGACCGTGACCACCGGCGCGGCCTGCGGCGACCCGGTGTGCGGGGTGACCCAGGTCGCGACGGAGACCGACCTGCCCTGGGGCCTGGCCACCCTGCCCGACGGCACGGTCCTCTACAGCCGTCGCGACGCTCAGGACGTCATCCGCCTCGACCCGGCGACCGGGGCGAGGACGAACCTCGGGACCGTCCCGAATGTGCAGAGCACCGACGGCGAGGGCGGCTTGCTCGGTCTCGCCGTGGCCGCGAACTACTCCGCCGACCCGTGGCTCTACATCATGCACACCTCGCCGACCGACAACCGCGTCGTCCGGATCCGGGTCGTCGGCGGGCGGCTCGACCCGGCCACCGAGCAGGTCCTGGTGAGCGGGATCCGGCGGAACAAGTACCACAACGGCGGCCGGCTGCGCTTCGGTCCCGACGGCAAGCTCTACGTCAGCACCGGCGACGCGCAGAACGGCGCGTACGCGCAGGACCGGTCGGTCCTCGAGGGCAAGATCCTGCGGCTGAACCCGGACGGCGGCGTGCCGACGGACAACCCGTTCGGCAACCTGGTGTGGAGCTACGGCCACCGCAACCCGCAGGGCCTGGCGTTCGACTCGCAGGGCCGGCTGTGGGAGCAGGAGTTCGGCAACAGCGTGATGGACGAGACCAACCTCATCACCAAGGGTGGCAACTACGGCTGGCCCGCGTGTGAGGGCACGGTCGGCAGCTGCGCCGGCTACGTCGCGCCGAAGCGCACGTACCCGACCGCGGAGGGGTCCTGCTCGGGCATCGCGATCGTCGGCGACGCGCTGTACGTCGCCTGCCTGCGCGGCGCCCGGATGTACCGCGCCGTCATCAGCGGCGACAGCCTCACCGACGTGCGGTCGTACTTCACCGGCACGTACGGCCGGCTGCGCACCGTCGAGCCGGCGGCCGGTGGTGGGCTGTGGCTGACCACCAGCAGCACCGGCGACAAGGACAGCATCCCGAACAACAGCAACGAGCGGATCCTCCGGGTGGCGCTCGGCGGCTGACGCCGGCGGCCGGGCGGCTCGGCGGAGCCGCCCGGCCCTGGGACAGGGCGGACCAGCGGGTCCCGGGCCGGGACGGCCGGCCTCGGGCCGGGCGGCTCGTCCCCGGCAGGGAGGCTCGGGCAGGGCCAGGAGGCTCGGGCAGGGCCAGGAGGCTCGGGCAGGGCCAGGAGGCTCGGGCAGGGCCAGGACAACCGGCCTCGGACCGCCGGCCTCGGGCGGGACCGCCGGGCCTCAGGACAGAGCGAAAATGCCGTAGCCGAAGCCGTCGGCGGTCACCACGCCGTCGGCGACCGCGGCGCCGGAGACCTCGAGCGGGACCGCCGCCCGCCCGAGGTCGACCGGGACGCGGACCGGCGCGCGGCCCGGGTTGACCACGACGAGGTGGTCGCGACCGCGGAGGTAGGTCAGCGGGTAGCCGCGGGTGAGCACCGTCGTCTTGGCGGCCGTGCGCAGCGCCGGGGTCTCCCGGCGGAGCCGGATCAGCCGGCGGAGCCGGTGCAGCGGCGAATCCGGGTCCTCGCGCTGGGCGGCGACGGTCGGGCGGTCCGGGTCGGGATCCTGGGGCAGGTAGAGCCGGTCGGCCGGGGCGGTGGAGAAGCCGACGTTCGGGCCGCCGTCCCACTGCATCGGGGTGCGGCAGCCGCCGCGGTTGTAGCTGGGCTGGAAGACGCTGCCCTCGTGGTCGGGCATCCCCGGCAGGTAGCGCATGCCGATCTCGTCGCCGTAGTAGACCGCGGGCACGGATCCCCAGGTGAGCAGGAAGGCGTACGCCGCGCCCAACTGCTCCGCCGTACGGGTGCCCGCGGCCAGCCGCGAGTAGTCGTGGTCGGCCGAGGCGAGCACGATCCGCCGGTCCGCGCCCGCGCCGGCCCGGTGGTCGTCCCAGAGCCGCAGGAACAGCTCCAGGTCCCGCTCGCCGGTCCCGGCCTCGTCGAAGTAGCAGTGCTCGTGCTCCGGCAGCCACGGCAGCAGGCCGGCGCCGCCGTTGTTGAACAGCGCGCTGTGGCCCGCGTGGATGGGCAGGAAGAAGTCGGCGTCGAAGCCGGCCCGCACGCCGGTGTCGGCCGGGGCGCCGGCGTCGCTCTCCGGGAGCAGCACCGCGTCCGGGTATGTCCGGTGCATCCGGTCGGCGATCTCCCGCCACAGCGCGGCCGTCTCGACGAGCCGGGGGTCGTCCTTGACCAGCGAGTACGCCATGTCCACCCGGAAGCCGGCGACGCCCCGGTCCAGCCAGAACGCGATGATCTCCCAGAGCGCCGCCCGGTTGGCCCGGGGGCCGGGCGCGTCGACCGGCTGCCGCCACGGCTCGTCGGGGGCGGAGCGGCCGTAGCCGAAGTTCAGCGCGGGCTGGACCTCGTAGAAGTTTTTCAGGTAGTAGCCCGGGCGCCGGCCCGGGGAGGGGACGAACCCGGGGCCGGGGCGGTCGGACCAGACGTACCGGTCGTCGCCGTCGGTGGCGGCGGAGTGCCGGAACCAGGCGTGCTCGACCGAGGTGTGCCCGGCGACCAGGTCGAGCACGACCCGGATCCCGCGCCGCCCGGCCTCCTCGACGAACCGCACCATGTCCTCGTTGGTCCCGTACCGCGGGGCGATCCGCAGGTAGTCCGACACGTCGTAGCCGGCGTCGGCGAACGGCGAGGCGAAGCACGGGTTGAACCACACCGCGTCCACCCCGAGCCAGGCCAGGTGGTCGAGTCGCGCCAGCGCCCCCTGCAGGTCCCCGATCCCGTCCCCGTCCGAGTCCGCGAACGACTGCGGGTAGATCTCGTAGAACACGGCGTCGCTCAGCCAACTCGTCATGCCCCGAGCCTAGGTCGGAGCCGCCCGCCGGCCGGCCCTCCGCACCGGAGAACGCCGGCACGACCGCCAGGACCCCGCGACGGCGGCCCGCGCGTCCACGAACCCAGGTCGGCCGACCGATCCCGCCACCGGGACACAGGTCGTCGGGACGCGACCTGACGCCTTCGCCGACGGGTGGTGGCGCTGGTTGGTTGCCGCCTTTGCCGCGGACGGCGGGGCGCTGCCGCGGCGGTTGCGGGCGGTCCGGGCGGAGGCCGGCATCAGCGCCGCGGTGTCGCCGCTGCGGGTCCTCGACGTCATCGCCTGGATGGGTCACCAGGCCGGGCACCAGGATGCCGGCTGCGCCGGCCGGCCCCGCTGACGGACGCCGCCGGGACGTCGCGCGGAGATCCGCGCGACGTCCCGGCGAGCGGGCGGGGTCAGCTGCAGCCGCTGGTGCTGCCGCAGCCCTCGCAGACGTAGCAGGAGCCGGCGGGGCGCATCTTGGTGCCGCAGGTGAAGCAGAGCGGCGCGTCGGCGACGGTGCCCTGCTGGAGCTCGAGCAGCTCGGCCGAGGAGTGGGCCTCGGCGACGGGCTTGTGCTCGACCGGGGCGGAGGTCCGCAGCTCCTCCACGTCGACCTCGGCGCCCGAGGTGTACGAGTCGGCGACGGTGGCGGAGCGCTCGGCGGCGGTGAAGATGCCGAGCTCGGCGCGCTGCTCGTACGGCAGGTAGTCCAGGGCCAGCCGGCGGAACAGGTAGTCCATCACCGAGGAGGCGATCCGGATGTCCGGGTCGTCGGTCATGCCGGCCGGCTCGAAGCGCATGTTGACGAACTTCGAGACGTACGTCTCCAGCGGCACGCCGTACTGCAGGGCGATGGAGATGGCGATGGAGAACGCGTCCATCACGCCGGCCAGCGTCGAGCCCTGCTTGGACATCTTGACGAACAGCTCGCCGATGCCGTCGTCCGGGTAGGAGGAGGAGGTCGCGTACCCCTCGGCGCCGGCGACGGAGAAGGACACGGTCTGGGACGGGCGCTTCTTCGGCAGCCGCTTGCGGGTCGGGCGGTATTCCACGACCGGGGCCGGCGTCTCGACGGTGGTCGAGGACGAGGAGCCGGTGGACAGCGGCTGGCCGACCTTGCAGTTGTCCCGGTAGATCGCCAGCGCCTTGAGGCCCAGCTCCCAGCCGGAGCGGTAGATCTCCTCGATCTCCTCGACCGTCGCCGTCTCCGGCATGTTGACGGTCTTGGAGATCGCGCCGGAGATGAACGGCTGCACCGCGGCCATCATCCGCACGTGGCCCATCGGGGAGATGGCCCGCTTGCCCATCGCGCAGTCGAAGACGCTGTAGTGCTGCTCCTTCAGGCCGGGCGCGTCGATGACGTGGCCGTGCTCGGCGATGTACTCGACGATCGCCTCGACCTGCTCCTCCGGGTAGCCCAGGGAGCGCAGCGCGCGCGGCACGGTCTGGTTGACGATCTGCATCGACCCGCCGCCGACCAGCTTCTTGAACTTGACCAGCGAGAAGTCCGGCTCGATGCCGGTGGTGTCGCAGTCCATCATGAAGCCGATGGTGCCGGTGGGGGCGAGCACCGAGGCCTGCGCGTTGCGCCAGCCGCGCTCGGCGCCGATCGCCAGCCCGCGCTGCCACTCGCCGGCCGCCAGCCGCAGCACGGCCGCGTCGTCGGTGCCGACCGCCCGGACGGCGTCGCTGGCCGCGGCGTGCTTGCGCATGACCCGCTGGTGCGCGGCGGCGTTGCGGGCGTAGCCCTCGTACGGGCCGACGACGGCGGCCAGCTCGGCGGAGCGGCGGTAGGCGGTGCCGTTCATCAGCGAGGAGATCGCCGCGGCGAGCGTCCGGCCGCCGTCGGAGTCGTACGCGTGGCCGGTGGCCATCAGCAGCGCGCCGAGGTTGGCGTAGCCGATGCCGAGCTGCCGGTACGCCCGGGTGGTCTCGCCGATCGCCTCGGTCGGGAAGTCGGCGAAGCAGATCGAGATGTCCATCGCGGTGATGATGAACTCGACCGCCTTGACGAACCGGGCGCCGTCGAACGTGCCGTCCTCGCGCAGGAACTTCATGAGGTTGAGCGAGGCGAGGTTGCAGGAGGAGTTGTCCAGCGACATGTACTCCGAGCACGGGTTGCTGGCGGTGATCCGGCCCGTCTCCGGGTTGGTGTGCCAGTCGTTGATCGTGTCGTCGTACTGGATGCCGGGGTCGGCGCACTCCCACGCCGCCTGCGCCATGCTGCGGAACAGCGCGCGGGCGTCGACGGTGTCGATCACCGCGTTGTCCATCCGGGCGCGCAGGCCGAACTCGCGCCCGTCGGCGACCGCGCGCATGAACTCGTCGGTGACCCGGACGGAGTTGTTGGCGTTCTGGTACTGGACGCTGGTGATGTCCTTGCCGCCGAGGTCCATGTCGAAGCCGGCGTCCCGCAGGACGCGGATCTTCTTCTCCTCGGACCGCTTGGTCTCGATGAACTCCTCGATGTCCGGGTGGTCGACGTCCAGGACGACCATCTTCGCCGCCCGCCGGGTCGCGCCGCCGGACTTGATCGTCCCGGCGCTGGCGTCCGCGCCGCGCATGAAGCTGACCGGCCCGGAGGCGGTGCCGCCGGAGGACAGCAGCTCCTTCGACGAGCGGATCCGGGACAGGTTGAGGCCGGCGCCGGAGCCGCCCTTGAAGATCAGGCCCTCCTCGCGGTACCAGTTCAGGATCGAGTCCATGGTGTCGTCGACGGCGAGGATGAAGCAGGCGCTGACCTGCTGCGGGGCCGGCGTGCCGACGTTGAACCAGACCGGCGAGTTGAAGCTGAACACCTGGTGCACCAGCATCCAGGTCAGCTCGTGCTCGAAGACCTCGGCGTCGGCCGGGGAGGCGAAGTAGCCGTGCCGCTCACCGGCCGCGCGGTAGGTGTGCACCACCCGGTCGACCAGCTGCCGCAGGCTCGACTCGCGGTCCGGGCTGCCGGCGGCGCCGCGGAAGTATTTCGAGGTCACGATGTTCGTCGCGTTGATCGACCAGAAGTCCGGGAACTCGACGCCGCGCTGCTCGAAGTTGACCGAGCCGTCCCGCCAGTTCGTCATGACCACGTCGCGCCGCTGCCAGGTGACCTCGTCGTACGGATGCACGCCCGGGCTCGTGTAGACGCGCTCGACGTGCACCCCACCCTGGCGCTTCGCGCTCCGGGTGCCGACGGTCTCCGTCATGTTCTGGTCCCCTCCGTGGCTGTGGCCCGGCGCGGCGGCCGGGGTGGTCTGTCGGGTGCGGCGCCGGCCGGTCACGGCGCGGGCTCCAGCTCCCGGGACTGCTGGACGGGCAGGTCGCGCAGCGCGCGGATCTCCGCCTCGAAGTCCTCGATCGATTCGAACGCCCGGTAGACGCTGGCGAAGCGCAGGTACGCCACCTCGTCCAGCTCGCGCAGCGGGCCGAGGATGGCCAGGCCGACCTCGTGGCTGGGGATCTCGGCGCAGCCGGTGGCCCGGACCGCCTCCTCCACCTTGTGGGCCAGGACGGCGAGCTGGTCGGCACCGACCGGGCGGCCCTGGCAGGCGCGCCGGACACCGACGATCACCTTGTCCCGGCTGAACGGCTCGGTCACGCCGCTGCGCTTGATCACCGCGAGGGTGGCCTCCTCGACGGTGGTGAACCGCCGGCCGCACGCCTGGCAGGAACGCCGGCGCCGGATGACCTGGCCCTCGTCGACCTCCCGCGAGTCGGTGACCCGCGAGTCGGCATGCCGGCAATACGGACAGCGCACTGCGTCTTTCCCCCGCTTCTGTGGACGATCCTGGGGATACCCCTGTGGGTAAGAACCCCAACCTGTGGAGAACTACACGGTTGTAAGTACTAGATGTAGTGGTGACCGTAGGCCGAGGACGCAGGAGGTGCAAGTTCCGCGCGGCGTGTCAGGACGAGCCGGCCGGGCGTTTCCCCGCGGCCCGCGGGCCGGTGTCGCAGGACTCGACCGGGTGACCGCGGCGCGATCCGACCGGCCGTCGGTGGCCGGCCGTCCGACCCGCTCCCGGGCACCCGCCGAGCGGCGGCGAGGAAGACGCGCGGCCGTGGAGCGGCACCGGACGGCGGCCGGCACCGGCACGCACGCGCCGGCGGCCCGATCCCCTGCCGGCGGTCACCGAACGCCGGATCGCCTCCGCGCCGGCAGCGCTGGGCCCGATCGCCGCGGCGCGGCGGACACGCCCTCCCGCCCGGGTACGCCCGCCCTCGCCGCCGCACCGGCGACGCGAGGGCGACGCGCGGCGGCTCAGCGTGGGCGGAGGGACAAGCCCCGGGCGGCGAGCGACTCGCGCAGGATCCGGACCGCCTTCGGGCCGACGCCGTGCAGCGCCAGCAGGTCGGCCTCGGTGAGGTCGGCGAACCGCTCGAGCCGGGTGTGGCCGGCCAGCATCAGCGCCCGGGTGGCCGGGCGGCCGATCCCGGCGGGGAGGTCACCGGCGTCCGGGTCGGGGCCGCTCACGGGGCGCGGAGCAGCAGGACCTGGCCGGCCCGTGGGCCGTCGGTGCCCATCGCGTTGAGCCGGCGGATCTCGGCGACCACCACCCGCGGGTCGCTGGACGGCGCGACCCGCTCGGCGATGCTCCACAGCGTCTCCCCCGGCGCCACCGTGATCTGCGCCGGAGCGCTGGCCGGGACGGGTGTGGAGGTGGTGATCGACTGGACGCGGGTGATGGCGACGGCCAGCACGACCGCCGCGGCGGCGATCCACAGCAGCACGAGCACCGCCCGGCCGCGCCGGCTGAGCCGCAGGGGTGGCTGGGCCGGGCGGACCACCCGGGCGCCGCTGGGACGGGTCCGTGGCCGGACCGGCCGGTCCTGGGCCGGGCGGAGCCCGACCGCCCGGTCGTCGGTGGGACGGAGTCGCGCCGGGCGCTCGTCGGCGGGACGGAACCCCGCCGCCCGGTCATCGGCGGGACGCAGTCGCGGCGCCCGGTCGTCGACCGGACGCAGTCG
>CADCTP010000387.1 GCA_902805565.1 uncultured Mycobacteriales bacterium | reverse complement strand
GGCCGCCCCGCCCGGCCCCACCGCTGCCGGCCTGGCGGCGGGCGGCGCGGGGTCAGGACGGGACACGGACGCCGCCGGCCGGGTGCCGGTCCAGGACCGCGTCGTCCGGCGCGTCCCCGGAGTCGATGTGCCGCAGCACGCCGGTGCCGGGGTCGTTGGTCAGCACCCGCTCGATCCTGGCCGCGGCCAGCGGCGTCCCGTCGGCCACGGTGACCTGGCCGGCGTGCAGCGAGCGGCCGATCCCGACGCCGCCGCCGTGGTGGATCGACACCCAGGTCGCCCCGGACGCCACGTTGACCATCGCGTTCAGCAGCGGCCAGTCGGCGATCGCGTCGGAGCCGTCGGCCATGGCCTCGGTCTCCCGGTACGGCGAGGCCACCGACCCGCAGTCCAGGTGGTCGCGGCCGATGACGATCGGGGCGGCCACCGCCCCGGACGCCACCAGCTCGTTGAACCGCGCCCCGGCCCGGTCCCGCTCGCCGTACCCGAGCCAGCAGATCCGGGCCGGCAGCCCCTGGAAGGCCACCCGGTCCTGGGCGGCCCGGATCCACCGGTGCAGGTGGTCGTCGTCCGGGAAGAGCTCCAGCACCGCCTCGTCGGTGGCCCGGATGTCGGCCGGGTCGCCGGACAGCGCCGCCCACCGGAACGGCCCCTTGCCCTCGGTGAACAGCGGCCGGATGTACGCCGGCACGAACCCGGGGAACGCGAACGCCCGGTCGTAGCCGCCCTGCCGGGCCTCGTCCCGGATCGAGTTGCCGTAGTCGAACACCTCGGCGCCGGCGTCGGCGAAGCCGACCATCGCCTCGACGTGCCGGGCCATCGACTCCCGGGCCCGGTCGGTGAACTCCTCCGGCTTCGCCGCCGCGTAGTCGTGCCAGTCCTCCGGCGCGACCCCGTCGGGCAGGTACGACAGCGGGTCGTGCGCCGAGGTCTGGTCGGTGACCACGTCGACCTCGACGCCGCGGCGCAGCAGCTCGGGCAGCACGGCGGCGCAGTTGCCGGCCAGCCCGACCGACAGCGCCCGCCGCTCCCGCCGCGCGGCCAGGCACCGGGCGACCGCGGTGTCCAGGTCGGGCGCGACCTCGTCGAGGTAGCGCTGGGCGACCCGCCGGTGCAGCCGGGCCGGGTCCACGTCGACGACCAGCACCACCCCGCCGTTGAGGGTGACCGCCAGCGGCTGCGCGCCGCCCATCCCGCCGCAGCCGCCGGTGACGGTCAGGGTCCCGGCCAGGGTGCCGCCGAAGCGCTTGGCGGCGACCGCGGCGAACGTCTCGTACGTGCCCTGCAGGATGCCCTGGGTGCCGATGTAGATCCACGAGCCGGCGGTCATCTGGCCGTACATGGTCAGCCCGGCCTGCTCCAGCCGGCGGAACTCCGGCCAGGTCGCCCAGTCGCCGACCAGGTTGGAGTTGGCCAGCAGCACCCGCGGCGCCCACTCGTGGGTGCGCAGCACGCCGACCGGCTTGCCGGACTGGACCAGCATCGTCTCGTCCTCGCGCAGGTCCCGCAGCGTCCGCACCATCGCGTCGTACGCGCCCCAGGACCGGGCGGCCCGGCCGGTGCCGCCGTAGACGACCAGGTCGTCGGGCCGCTCGGCCACCTCGGGGTCGAGGTTGTTCATCAGCATCCGCAGCGGGGCCTCGGTCTGCCAGGACCGCGCGGTCAGCGTGGTCCCCCGGTCGGCTCGGACTGGGCGGGCGCCTTCCATCGGGCTCTCCTCCTACTGCAGGGGTCCGGTGACGGACTCGGCGGCGGCCAGCGCGGCGCCGGAGACGGCGTACCGCACGGCGTGGTCGATCTCGGGGGCCAGGTGCCGGTCCGGGCCGGGGCCCGGCACCCGGGACCGCAGCCCGGCCAGCACGGCCGCGGTCGCCGGCGCCGGTGTCAGGGGCGCCCGCAGGTCCAGCGCCCGGGCGGCGGTGAGGATCTCCACCGCCAGCACCCGGCCGAGCCCGTCGACGGCGCGGCGCAGCTTGCGCGCCGCCGACCATCCCATCGAGACGTGGTCCTCCTGCATCGCGCTGGAGGGGATGGAGTCCACCGACGCCGGCACGGCCAGCCGCTTGAGCTCGGAGACGATCGAGGCCTGGGTGTACTGCGCGATCATGTGCCCGGAGTCCACCCCCGGGTCGTCGGCCAGGAACGGCGGCAGCCCCTGGTTGCGGGCCGGGTCCAGGAACCGGTCGGTACGCCGCTCGGACATCGAGGCCAGGTCGGCCACCGCGATGGCCAGGAAGTCCAGCACGTAGCCGACCGGCGCGCCGTGGAAGTTGCCGTTGCTCTCCACCCGGCCGTCCGCGGTGACGACCGGGTTGTCCACGGCCGCGGCCAGCTCCCGGCCGGCGACCAGCTCGGCGTGCGCGACGGTGTCCCGGGCCGCGCCGTGCACCTGCGGGGCGCAGCGCAGCGAGTACGCGTCCTGCACCCGGGTGCACCCCGGCCCGCGGTGGCTGGCCATCACCCCGGAGCCGGCCAGCAGCGCCCGCAGGTTGGCCGCGCTGGCGGCCTGGCCGGGGTGCGGGCGCAGCGCCTGCAGGTCCGCGGCGTACGCGGCGTCCGTGCCGAGCAGCCCCTCGACGCTCATCGCGGCGGCCAGGTCGGCGGTGCGCAGCAGCAGCCGCAGGTCGGCCAGCGCGAGCACCAGCATGCCGAGCATGCCGTCGGTGCCGTTGATCAGCGCCAGCCCCTCCTTCTCGGCCGGCGCCAGCGGGGCGATCCCGGCGGCGGCCAGGGCCTCGGCGGCCGGCCGGAGGTCGCCGCCGGCGTCCCGGACGGTGCCCTCGCCCATCGCGGCCAGCGCGCAGGCGGCCAGCGGGGCCAGGTCGCCGGAGCAGCCGAGCGAGCCGTACTCCGGCACCACCGGGGTGATGCCGGCGTTCAGCAGCGCCGCGTACGTCCCCGCGGTGGCCGGGCTGATCCCGGTCCGACCGGTGGCCAGCGTGGACAGCCGGAGCAGCAGCAGCGCCCGGACGACCTCCCGCTCCACCTCCGCGCCGGTGCCGGCGGCGTGCGAGCGGATCAGCGAGCGCTGCAGCGCCGCCCGGCGGCCGGCCGGGATGTGCGTGGTGGCCAGGGCACCGAAGCCGGTGGAGATGCCGTACCGGGGGACGTCGTCGGCGGCGAGGGTGTCGATGACGGCCCGGGACGCGGCGATCGCGGCCCGGGCGGCCGCGGACAGCGTCACCGGCGCGCCGGCCCGGGCCACCGCGACCACCTGCTCCGGGCTCAGGGCGCCCGTCCCGACCTCGACTGGGGTCATGCCGTCCATGTCACCGTGCCGCGGCCGGGCCCCGCCAGCACCGGCGGGCGGCTAGTGTCTGGGATCCCAGACGTTGCGGGAGGTGCCGGTGGCGGGCGTTCCGGCCGCGCGGCAGGTGCTGGCGATCCTGGCCCACCTCGGCCGCTCCGCCGAGCCGGTGACCGCGGCCGCGCTGGCCCGGGCCCTGGGGCTGCCGCGGTCGACGACGTACCACCTGCTGGGCACGCTCGCCGACGCCGGCTTCGTGGTGCACCTGCCCGAGGAGCGCCGCTACGGGCTCGGCCTGGCCGCGTACGAGCTGGGCACCGGCTACCTGCGGCAGGCCCCGCTGCGGCGGCTGGCCCGCGGCCCGCTCGCCGGGCTGGTCGACCGGGTCGGTGAGAGCGCGCACCTGGCCGTGCTGCACGGCCCGGACGTGGTCTACCTGCTGGAGGAGCGGGCGCCGGGCCGGCCGTCGCTGGTCACCGACGTCGGCGTCCGGCTGCCGGCCCAGCTGACCGCGAGCGGCCGGGCGATGCTGGCCGCGCTGCCGGCCGCGCAGCTGCGGGCGGTGTTCACCGCGCCGGGGCCCGGCCAGCCCGGGCCGCGCACGCTGGTCGAGCTGCGCGGGCTGCTGGCCGAGGTCCGCCGCCGCGGGTACGCCGAGGAGGACGGCGAGGTG
>CADCTP010000386.1 GCA_902805565.1 uncultured Mycobacteriales bacterium | reverse complement strand
CCACCGGCGCCGGGGACGCCTTCGACGCCGGTCTGCTCGTCGCCTGGGTGGCCGGCGCCGGGCCGGCGCGGGCGCTGGCGGCGGGGGTGGCCGCCGGCACCCGGGCGGTCACCCGGGTCGGCGCCGGGCCTTGACGAAATCGGACAGGAGTGCAGTGATTGACACTTCTCGCCCAGGTCTCTAGGTTGCTGGTTCAGTGGTGAGCCAGAAGGATCTTCCTGGAGGCGCGCTGATGACCACGTATGCGGTGGGGCAGAGCGAGGACGTCGAGCGGGCCTTCCCGACGGATCCGGGCGCCGAGCCCGACCGTGCGGCCCGGCTGGCCTGCCTGCGCGAGATGCACGCCCACTACCTCGACTTCTTCGTCCCCCCGGAGCTGAGCGCGACGGTCGGGGAGTGGGAGACCTCCCCCCGGGTCGCCGAGATCGAGGCCGCCTGGAACCGGTACGAGGAGGCCCGGGTGCTGGCCGGCCCGCCGCTGCCGGGCACCCCCGCCGAGTTCCGCGAGTGGTATTTCGCCTTCGCCGCCGAGCACGAGTACCGCGAGCTGTGCGACTACCTCCGGCACGAGGCCTCGATCCTCGACGTCGGGATGTTCATGCTGGCCGAGGAGAAGGTCGACGGCCGGTTCGACGACATCATCGCGCTGTCCCAGATCGGCAGCACCGGCATCACGAAGATGACGATCGCCGAGAACTTCTGGGACGAGATGGGCAACGGCGACCCGGCGACCGTGCACACCGACATGTTCGACCACTCGGCCGACTGGTTCCGGACCGAGGTCGTCGCCCCGCGCGGCGTCGACCTGGAGATCCTCGAGCAGCCCGAGACGTACAACAACGCCGTCGACCTGCTGATGTACGGCCTGCGCCGGCGCTACCTGCTGCGCGGCCTGGCCGGGATCGGGCTGCTGGAGCAGACCGCGCCGGCCCGGTTCGCCGCCACCGTGGCCGCCGGCACCCGGCTCGGCGTCCCCGAGCACGTGCTGAAGTACCAGAAGGTGCACATGCACGTGGACGAGGACCACGGCCGGGAGTGGTTCGAGCACGTCTTCGTGCCGATCATGGAGCGCCGGCCGGAGACCGTCACCGAGATCGCGATGGGAGTGGCCATCCGCGGCAACGTGGCCGGCGAGTTCTACCGCCGGATCAGCGACGTCGCGTTCGGCCTGGGCTGAGGTGGCCGCGCCGCTGACCGGCGACGACCTGTTCGGGCCGGAGTCGCGGGAGCTGCAGGACCGCTTCGACACCCGGCGGCTGGCCGACCGGATCACCGAGCGGTTCGTCCGCCCGGAGCTGGACGCCGGGCAGGTCGCGGTGGTCGAGGCGGCCCGGATGGTGTTCGTGGCCACGGTGACCGCGGCCGGCGACCCGGAGGTGTCGTACAAGGGCGGGCGGCCGGGCTTCGTCCGGGTGCTGGACCCGCGGACGCTGACGATCCCGTTCTACGACGGCAACGGCATGTTCTCCTCGCTGGGCAACATCCGGGCCACCGGCCGGGTGGGCCTGCTGTTCATCGACTTCGAGACGGGCAACCGGCTGCGGGTCAACGGCGCCGCGGTCGCCGACCCGGAGCCGGACCGCGACCGGGACCCCGGCGCGGTGGTGCTGGTGACCGTCACCGCCGAGGTGGTCTACGACCTCTGCGAGCGGTACGTGCACTCGCTGCGGTTCGAGGAGGAGTCGGTGTTCTGCCCCGCGCCGGGCCACCAGCCACCGCCCGCGCCCTACCTGGCCAAGCCGATGTACGACGGGGTGCGGCCGGGTGAGACGCCGTGACGGAATTGCCCCACGGGGTGCTAGCTTGCGCAGGCACGGTTGCGACCCGGCGGGAGGCGCGGTGGCTGAGAGCACCAGGGACCGTTCGGCGACGGTCCCGGCGGAGCGGGACACCGGCCCGCTCCTGACCGTCCTCGCGGTCGCGTTCACGGTCTTCTGCTGGGCGGCGGCGTTCGTCGGCATCCGGGACGCCGTGCAGGACATGTCGCCGGGATCCATCGCGCTGGTCCGCTACGCCGTGGCCTCGGTGGTGCTGGCCGGGATGCTCGCCGCGACCCGCAAGCCGCTGCCGGACCGCAAGGACTGGCCGCGGCTGGCGCTGGTCGGCGTCCTCGGCATCGCCGTCTACAACCTCGCCCTGAACTACGGCACCCAGTTCATCCACGCCGGGTCGGCCGCGTTCCTGGTCAACACCGCGCCGATCTTCACCGCGATCTTCGCGGTGCTGCTGCTCGGCGAGCACGTCACCCGCATCGCCTTCGCCGGCATGTTCCTCAGCTTCGCCGGCGCGCTGCTCATCTTCTTCGGCGAGGGCAAGGACGTCGCGTTCGAGCCGGGGGCGCTGCTGATCCTCCTGGCCGCGGTGGCGTTCAGCCTGTTCTTCATCACCCAGAAGCCGCTGCTGGCGCGGTACACGCCGATCCAGGTCATCACCGTCGCGGTGTGGGTCGGCACCGTGCTGATGATCCCGTTCTCGCTCAACGTCGGGTCCGAGCTGGCCGGCGCGCCGGCCCGGACGGTGTGGATCGTCGTGCTGCTCGGCATCTTCCCCGGCGCCCTGGCCTACGCCTCCTGGGCGTACGTGCTGTCCAAGGTGCCGGCGGCCAAGGCCGGCAGCTTCATCTACATCGTCGGCCCGACCACGGTGGTCATCGCCTGGCTCTGGCTGGACGAGGTGCCGGCGGCGCTGTCCCTGGTCGGCGGGGTCATCGCCCTGGCCGGCGTGATCATCGTCAACACCTGGGGCCGGTCCCCGGCCAAGGCCAAGGCCTGATCCTCGCCCGACCCGCGTCCCGCGTCCCCGGTCCGGGACGCGGGACGTCCCGCGTCCTGGCCCGACCCCGCGTCCCCGGTCGGGCGCGGGACGTCCCACGTCCGGGTGATCAGGAATGTCACCCGTTCGGCGGGCAACCTTCCGGCCCCGCCGGGCGACTGGGAGGACGGGCGGCGTAACCGCGCCGCCTGCCCGCGCCGGAGCGGACGATGGCCACGGCCACCGACCGAGCCGGCCGGGCGGATCGCCGGCAGGTGGCCGGCCCGCCGCGCCGGCCACCTGCCCTCCTCGCGAGGAGCACGATGACGGGTCCGACCCGCCGCCGGCAACCGGGTCGGACCCCCGCCCCCGCCCACCGAGCCCCGGAGCCGCCGCGTGACCTCGGCTGACCGCGCCGCGGACGACGGCGGGTTCGAGGCGTTCTTCGAGCGGCACCACCGGGAGCTGAGCCGGCTGGCGTACCTGCTCACCGGCGACCACGGCGCCGCCGACGACCTCGCCGGTGACGCCTTCCTCGCGGTCTGGCGGCAGTGGGACCGGGTCCGGGACCGGGACGAGCCGCTGGCGTACGTGCGGCGGATCGTGCTCAACCTCGCGGCCAGCCGGGTGCGCCGGCTGGTCCGGGAGCGGCGCCGGGACGGGCTGCTGGAGGCCGGTGCGCCCCGGGCCAGCTCCGGTCCGGACGGCGCGGCCGTGCTCGACGTCCGGGCCGCCCTGCAGCGGCTGCCGGCCCGCCGGCGGGCCTGCGTGGTGCTGCGGCACGCGTTCGACCTGGCCGAGCAGGACGTCGCCCGGCTGCTGGGGATCAGCGTCGGCACGGTGAAGAGCCAGACCGCCAAGGGGGTGGCCCAGCTGCAGGCGCTGCTGGCCGACGCCCCGGCCGGAACCGGCTCCCGGCCCGGCGACGGGGAGCGGCCCGGTGACGGGGAGCGGCCCGGTGACGGGGAGCGGTCGGTGCGGGAGCTCAGCCGGGCGGCCCAGCGGTGGACCGCGTGACCGGCCGGCCACCCGAGGGCGGGTGGGACGAGCTGCTGCGCCGGGAGGCCGACCGGCACCAGCCGGACACCGACCGGATCCGCCGCCGGCTGGCCCGGCTGGCCGCCCGCCGGACCGGTTCGTTCCGGCGCCGCTCCGCGGTGACCCCGGCCGCCGGGCGGA
>CADCTP010000385.1 GCA_902805565.1 uncultured Mycobacteriales bacterium | reverse complement strand
GGGCGGCCCGGCCGGAAGCCGCCCGGGTCCAGGGGGCGGTGTGGGCCGGCCGTCCCCGCGGGGGTCCGGCGTCAGGCCGCCAGGCGTACGGCCGGGGCCGGCGCCGGGGCCTCGACCGCGCGGGACAGCCGGGCCGCGAGGTCGTTGGGCAGGGAGAGCCGGATGACCGTCCACCAGGCCGAGGCGACCTGCTTGGGCAGCGGCCCGGTGGTGTAGCTCAGCCCGTACCGGTCGAACAGGGCGTGCACCTTCGGCGCGATCTCCTGGTAGCGGTTGCTCGGCAGGTCCGGGAAGAGATGGTGCTCGATCTGGAAGGACAGGTTGCCGGTCATCAGGTGCAGCAGCGGGGTGCCGCTGATGTTGGCCGCGCCGAGCATCTGCCGCAGATACCAGTCGCCGCGGGTCTCGCCCTCGATGGAGGTCTTGGTGAAGGTCTCCACCCCGGACGGGAAGTGCCCGCACATGATCACCGAGTGGGTCCACAGGTTGCGGACGAGGTTCGCGGTGAGGTTGGCGCCCAGGGTGTGCAGCGCGGAGGGCCCGGACAGCAGCGGGTGCACCAGGTAGTCGCGGGTGGCCTGCTTGCGCACCTTGCGCAGCACCTTCTTGGCCTGCCGGCGGAAGTGGTCCTTCGGGACGCGGCCCTTGAGGTACCTGCCGACCTCGAGGTCGTACGCGGCGATGCCGTACTGGAAGAAGATCGCGTTCAGCCCGTTCCACAGCGGCTGCAGCAGGTACGCCGGCACCCAGCGCTGGTCCTCGTCGACCCGCATGATCCCGTAGCCGAGGTCGTTGTCCTTGCCCAGCACGTTCGTGTACGCGTGGTGCAGCTCGTTGTGGCTGTGCTTCCACAGCTCGGCCGGGGTGGCGTTGTCCCACTCCCAGGTGGTGGAGTGGATCGCCGGGTCGCGCATCCAGTCCCACTGGCCGTGCATGACGTTGTGGCCGATCTCCATGTTCTCCAGGATCTTGGCGATCGACAGGCCGATCGTGCCGGCCAGCCAGGCCGGCGGGAACATCGACGCGAGCAGGACCAGCCGGCTGGACAGCTCCAGCACCCGCTGGGCCTCGATGACCCGCCGGATGTAGGCGGCGTCCCGCTCGCCGCGGCTGCCGACCACCTCGGCCCGGATGGCGTCCAGCTCGCGGCCGATGGCCTCGATGTCGGCCGGGGTCAGGTGGGCCGTCTGGTTGTCGGTCTTGTGCTGCAGCGCGGTCACGGGGCTCCTCGGGTCAGGGAGGCGGTTCGGGAAGGTGATCGGGTCAGTGGTCGAGCACGCAGTCGCCCGCGGCGGCGGAGATGCAGGTCTGCACCTTCACGCCGTCGCCGGGCACCGCGGTGGTGAGGTCGCCGGTGCGCAGGTCGCGGACCGCGCCCTCGCGCAGCGGCAGGACGCAGCCGAAGCAGATCCCCATCCGGCAGCCGGAGGGCATCAGCACGCCGGCGCCCTCGGCGGCGTCCAGGATCGGGGTGCCGCCGCCGGCGGCGACGGTCCGGCCGGTCCCGGCGAAGGTCACGGTGCCGCCGTCGCCGGCCACCACCACGGTGGGCCGGAACCGCTCGGTGTGCAGCCGGTCGGCCACCCCGCGGGAGGTCCAGTACGCGTCGAGCGCGTCGAGCAGGCCGGTCGGACCGCAGGCCCAGGTCTCCCGGTCGGCCAGGTCGGGCACCGCCGCGGCCAGCGCCTCCGGGGTGAGCAGGCCGGCGGTGGCGCTGTGCCACTCGACCAGCCGCAGCCGCCCGGCCCGGGCCAGCGCCCGGAGCTCGGCGCCGAAGATGGCGTCGGCGGCGGTCGGCGCGGAGTGCACCAGCACGACGTCGCGCAGCTCGGCCGCGGCGTGCCGGAGCATGCCCATCACCGGGGTGATGCCGCTGCCGGCGGTGACGAACAGCACCCGGTCCGGGCGGGGGTCCGGCAGCACGAAGTCGCCGGTGGCCGCGTCCAGCTGCAGCACCGTGCCCGGCCGGGCGCGGCGGACGAGGTGGTTGCTGACCACGCCGCCCTCGATCGCCTTCACGGTGACCGCGATGCGGCCGTCGGTGCGCGGCGGCGAGGTCACCGAGTACGCCCGCCACAGCCGGACGCCGTCCACGTCGACGCCGAGCCGCACGTACTGGCCGGGGACGTGGCCGGTCCAGCCGCGGCCGGGGCGCAGCACCAGCGTCACCGCGTCCGGGGTCTCCGGCCGCACCTGGAGCACCCGGGCCCGCAGCCGGGACCGGGACCGCAGCGGGTCCAGCAGGTCCAGGTAGTCCGCCGGCAGCAGCGGGGTGGCCACCAGGCCGGCGACCCGCACCGCGGTGCCGCGCAGCCGCGGGCCGAGCGGGCGCAGCGTGCTGGGAGCGGTCATGACTCCATGGTGCTGTCCCGGGCGCGCAGTCGCTTACCTGGTTAGAGTGAATACTTTGCTGCCACTTGTTCGGAGGAAACAGTTGGAGCCGGACCGCCCGTTCCGCATGCCGACCGGGATGGCGCTGGACGCCCCGGTCGCCGCCGCCCTGCGGGCCCGGCTGCCGGGCGTCTCCGCCCGGACCGTGGCCACCCTCACCGCCGAGGTCCCGGAGTACGCGGACCCGCTGCGCGGCGAGCTCGGCGCGAACATCAGCCGGGCCGTCGAGCTGGCGCTGGCCACGTTCCTGCGGCTGGCCGAGGAACCGGCCGGCGAGGACCCGGGGATGCGGCTGCTGCCCGCCCTGGAGGCCGCGTACGGGCTGGGCCGGGGCGAGGCGCGCAGCGGCCGGACGATGGACGCGCTGCTGGCGGCGTACCGGGTCGGGGCCCGGGTGGCCTGGGAGGAGTGGGGGGCCGCCGCGCTGGACGCCGGGCTGCCGCCGCACTCGCTGGTGACGTTCGCGGCGCTGGTGTTCGCGTACATCGACCAGCTGTCGGCGGCCAGCGTCAGCGGGCACGCCGACGAGCTGGCCACCAGCGGCCGGGTCCGCGAGCAGTACCTGGAGCGGCTGGCCGTCGCGCTGCTGACCGGCGCCCCGGCCGAGGAGCTGGACCGGCGGGCGGAGCGGGCCGGCTGGGCGCCGCCGCGCACGCTGACCTGCCTGATCGGGACGGCCGCGTACCCGGCGGGGCCGCTGGGCCGGGCCGCCCTGACCATCGCCGGCGACGCCGTCGACCCGACGCTGCCGGACGGGGTCATGGTGGGCCTGCTGCCGGACGTCGGCCCGCGCCGGCCGGCGCTGCTGCGCAGCCTGGAGTCCCGGGCCCGGGTGCTGGGCCCGGAGCGGCCGTGGACCGGGGCCGCGGCGTCGTACCGGCGGGCCCGCCGGGCGCTGGACCGGCACGGGCCCGGCCCGGACGTCGTCGACACCGAGGCCCAGCTGGCCGACCTGGTGCTCACCGCCGACCCGGAGGCGCTGGCCGACCTGCGGGCCCAGGTCCTGCGGCCGCTGGCCGGGCTGCGGCCGGACGTCGCCGACCGGCTGGCCGGGACGCTGCGGTCCTGGCTGCTGCACCAGGGCCGGCGCGACGACGTCGCCGCCGACCTGGTCGTGCACCCGCAGACCGTCCGCTACCGGATGACGCAGGTCCGGGGCCTGTTCGGGGACGCGCTGCAGGACCCGGCCGTGGTCCGGGACCTCGTCGTCGCGCTGGCGGCCGCACCCGGCATCATCGCCGCCCAGCCGGGCATCACCGGCCCATGAGCGAACCGACACCGCTGCCCCGATCGGTGACCGAGGTGGCGAGCGAGCCGGCCGAGGAGTCCGTCGACCGCGAGCGCGAGGCCGTGGGCGACCAGCCCGACGAGGGCGGGCTGGTCCCCCAGGACGACTCCCAGTGACCGACGACTCCCGGTGACCGACGACTCCCAGTGACCGACGACTCCCGGTGACCGACGACTCCCAGTGACCGACGACTCCCGGTGATCCCGGCGGGCGCGCGGCCCTGACCCGGCGCCGCGGCCCGCTGCCCGCGGTCG